>NZ_CP150917.1:722500-900000 GCF_039908645.1 Pseudomonas helvetica | reverse complement strand
ACCGTAGGGTTCACGTTCGCGTAAAAGCCATACTCATCGGATGCAATGCTCTGCCAGGTGGTTTTCGGTTGCTCGCTGACCAGACTGATACGTACGATGGATTTGACGCTCTTGAACCCGTACTTCCACGGCACCACCAAGCGTAAAGGCGCGCCATTCTGATTGGGCAGCTCGCGGCCGTACATGCCGACGGCAAGAATCGCCAACGGATTCATCGCCTCGTCCAGACGTAGCCCTTCTACATAAGGCCAGTCGATCAAGGCGAAACCAGAACGCTGCCCGGGCATGGTCTTGGGGTCCTGCAAGGTTTCAAAACGAATGTACTTTGCTTTGGATGTCGGCTCGACCTGGCGAAGTAACGCCGAGATGGGAAAACCGATCCAGGGAATCACCATCGACCAGGCTTCTACACAGCGCAGACGATAGATGCGCTCCTCCAACTGATACGGCTTCATGAAGTCCTCCAGCGCATAACGCCCTGGCTTACCCACCTCGCCATCGACAACCACAGACCACGGCTCGGTTTTCAGTGCGCCAGCGTTTTGCGCTGGATCGCCCTTGTCGGTACCGAACTCATAGAAGTTGTTGTAGTGAGTCGCGTCCTTGAACGGCGTGATCGCCTCATCCTTGACGGTAACCGCCTCCCATTTGGTGGCAGGGAGTTTTTCGGAAAACCAGGAAGGCGCCTTGCCCGGCTCGACATCCGCGTACCGAGCCGCGTTGTCAGCACTGGCCCATCGTGGCAGGCCGCTGACCGCCATACCGGCGATCGCCCCACCAAGCACACTGCGACGAGAGAGATAGAGAGACTCAGGCGTGACGTCCGACTCATGAGAGTCGGACGACTTGGGAAACTTGAATAACATGGCAACTCCGCAGAATTGGAGGACAGATGCACCAATAGACTGCGGAGTATGGGGGAAATTACATCACTCGGCGTTTTTGTGCCGACGAAGATGCAACAGGTACTGCACCGGACCAGAAGCTGCATAGGCGAGAAAAACCAGCAGCAGAATGCGCGGCGGATCGCTGAAGACTACTGCAAACACCAGCACCACCGCCAGGATCGCTACGAAAGGTACACGCCCCTTCAGGTCCAGCTCTTTGAAGCTGTTGTACTTGATGTTGCTGACCATCAGCATCCCGGCGGCTGCAACCATCAGAGCAACCAGGAAGGACATCTTGGAGCCCTGAATCCCGTAATCGCTGAATGCCCAGACAATACCTGCAACCACACCTGCCGCAGCCGGACTGGCCAGACCGATGAAGTAGCGCTTGTCTGCAGTGCCGACCTGGGTATTGAAGCGCGCCAGACGCAATGCCGCGCCTGCGACATAGATGAAGGCAACCATCCAGCCAACCTTGCCCATATCCCCCAGTGCCCAGCCGAATGCCAGCAACGCCGGCGCAACACCGAAGGCAACCATGTCCGACAGCGAGTCGTACTCGGCACCGAAGGCGCTTTGGGTATTGGTCATGCGCGCTACCCGGCCATCAAGGCCGTCGAGGACCATGGCGACGAAAATCGCAATCGCCGCGAAAGCAAAATACTTGCTCGCGCTTGCAGCATCACCGGCACTCAAGGCGCTCTGGGCACTCATCGAGTTGATGATGGAGTAGAACCCTGCGAACAGGTTCGCAGTGGTGAACAAATTCGGCAGAAGATAGATACCACGATGCCGGACTTTACGGCCTTCAGCGTCATGCCCTTCTTCGACATGCTCATCGATGGGTAGCAGGCTTTCGGCGTCAGAGGCCTGGTTTGGCTCTTCGGGACGTTCGCTCATGGACATTACCTTGCAACGGTGTGGAAAGTTTCGACAGGTGTCTGCGACAACGGTTCGGCCGCAAACGATGCAGCTTTATACCAGAACCGACCACTCAAACGAAAAAACGCGGCCTAAGCCGCGTTTTCTGTACAAGCTCGTGACTTAGTTTTTGGCTTTGTCGACGATTTTGTTGGCGCCGATCCACGGCATCATCGAGCGCAGTTGCTCGCCGATGATCTCGATGCCGTGTGCAGCGTTGTTACGACGCTTGGCGGTCATCGAAGGATAGCCGGTAGCACCTTCGCTGATGAACATCTTGGCGTATTCGCCGTCCTGAATACGTTTCAGGGCATTACGCATGGCCTGACGGGATTCAGCGTTGATGACTTCAGGGCCGGTAACGTACTCGCCGTACTCGGCGTTGTTGGAGATCGAGTAGTTCATGTTGGCGATACCGCCTTCGTACATGAGGTCAACGATCAGCTTCAGTTCGTGCAGGCATTCGAAGTAGGCCATTTCTGGCGCGTAGCCAGCTTCAACCAGGGTTTCGAAACCGGCTTTGACCAGTTCAACGGTACCGCCGCACAGAACGGCTTGTTCGCCGAACAGGTCGGTTTCGGTCTCGTCCTTGAAGGTAGTTTCGATGATGCCGGTACGACCACCACCAACGCCGGCAGCGTAGGACAGTGCTACGTTTTTGGCGTTGCCGGAAGCGTCCTGATAGATAGCGATCAGGTCAGGGATACCGCCGCCTTTTACGAACTCGGAACGCACGGTGTGGCCCGGAGCCTTCGGCGCGATCATGATCACGTCGAGGTCAGCGCGCGGCACAACCTGGTTGTAGTGGATCGCGAAGCCGTGGGAGAAGGCCAGGGTGGCGCCTTTCTTGATGTTCGGCTCGATTTCATTCTTGTACAGGGCAGACTGGAACTCGTCCGGGGTCAGGATCATGACCAGGTCGGCAGCGGCAACAGCAGAAGCAACGTCAGTCACTTTCAGGCCGTGAGCTTCGGCTTTGGCAACAGTGGCCGAACCTTTACGCAGACCGACAGTAACGTCAACGCCGGAGTCTTTCAGGTTGCACGCTTGAGCGTGACCCTGGGAACCGTAACCGATGATGGCAACTTTCTTGCCCTGGATGATCGACAGGTCACAGTCTTTATCGTAGAAAACTTTCATGAATTTCCCCTATATATCCAGGCCGTTCAGGCCATTCGCTAATTTGGTTTAGATGCTGAGTACTTTGTCGCCACGGGCAATCCCGGTGACGCCACTGCGTACGGTTTCCAGAATCGAGGCAGTGCCGATCGACTGAATGAAACTGTCGAGCTTATCGCTGGTACCGGTCAATTGAACGGTATACACGCTGGCACTGACATCGACGATCTGTCCACGATAAATATCGGTAGTGCGTTTGATCTCGGCGCGCTGGGCGCCGGTGGCCTTGACCTTGACCAGCATCAGTTCGCGCTCGATGTGAGCGCTTTCCGACAGGTCGACCAGCTTGACCACTTCGATCAGTTTGTTCAGGTTCTTGGTGATCTGCTCGATGATTTCATCGTGGCCAACAGTGGTCAGCGTCAGACGCGACAGGGTCGGGTCTTCGGTAGGTGCCACGGTCAGGCTCTCGATGTTGTAGTTGCGCTGCGAGAACAGGCCGACTACACGAGACAGAGCGCCCGGTTCGTTTTCCAGAAGCAAGGAAATAATATGCCGCATGATTACGTACGCTCCGTCTTGCTCAGCCACATATCGCGCATGGAGCCGTCTTTGATCTGCATCGGATAGACGTGCTCGCTGGTGTCGACCGAAATATCGAGCACCACCAAGCGATCTTTCATGGCGAACGCTTCCTCCATCTTCGACTTCAAATCCTTCGAGTCGGTGATGCGCACGCCGACGTGACCATAGGCCTCTGCCAGCTTGACGAAGTCAGGCAGCGATTCCATGTAGGAGTGCGAGTGACGGCTGCCGTAACTCATGTCCTGCCACTGGCGAACCATACCCAGAACACCGTTGTTCAGGATGACGATTTTTACCGGCAAACCGTATTGCAGGCAGGTGGACAGTTCCTGAATGTTCATCTGGATACTACCCTCGCCCGTCACGCAGGCGACGTCGGCATCCGGGAAGCTCAACTTGATGCCCATCGCCGCCGGGAAACCGAAGCCCATGGTGCCCAGGCCACCGGAGTTGATCCAGCGGTTCGGCTTATTGAACGTGTAGTACTGCGCCGCGAACATTTGGTGTTGGCCCACGTCGGAGGTCACAAAGGCATCGCCCTTGGTCACTTCGCAGAGGGTTTCGATCACGGTTTGCGGCTTGATAACGCTACCGTCGCCCTTTTCATACGGGAACAGGCCACGATCACCACGCCACTCGTCAACTTGCTTCCACCAGCTGGCAACAGACTCCTTGTTCGGGGTCTCGCCGATTTCCTTGAGGATCGCGACCATTTCGGTCAGGACGCTCTCAACCGGGCCAACGATAGGCACGTCTGCCTTGATGGTCTTGGAAATCGAAGCCGGATCGATGTCGATGTGAATGATCTTGGCGTTCGGACAGAACTTGGCCGGGCCGTTGATCACGCGGTCATCGAAACGCGCGCCGACAGCGAGAATCACGTCAGCATGGTGCATGGCCAGGTTGGCGGTGTAGCTACCGTGCATGCCGAGCATGCCGATGAACTGACGGTCGGTGCCAGGGTAGCCACCCAGGCCCATCAGGGTGTTGGTCACTGGCAAGTTGAGCATTTGCGCCAGTTCGGTCAGCGGCGCGGAGCCACCGCCAAGGATCACGCCGCCGCCCGAGTACAGCACGGGACGCTTGGCCGCCAGAAGCATTTCTGCTGCCTTGCGGATTTGCCCGGAGTGACCACGAACCGCCGGGCTGTAGGAACGCAGCTTGGCTTTTTTCGGGAAGACGTATTCGAATTTTTCGGCCGGGTTGGTCATGTCTTTCGGGATATCGACAACGACAGGACCGGGACGACCGGATTGCGCCAGGTAGAACGCTTTCTTCATGACTTCCGGGATTTCCGACGCGTGCTTGATCATGAAGCTATGCTTCACGATCGGCCGGGAGATACCGATCATGTCGGTTTCCTGGAACGCATCGGTGCCTACCATGGTGCTAGGCACCTGGCCGGAAATGATCACCATCGGAATGGAGTCCATGTAGGCCGTGGCAATACCGGTGATGGCGTTGGTTGCGCCCGGCCCGGAGGTCACCAGTACTACGCCGGCTTTACCGGTAGCACGGGCATAGCCGTCAGCCATATGGGTCGCAGCCTGTTCGTGACGAACCAGGATGTGGGTCACTTCCGGTTCTTTGAACAGGGCATCGTATACATGAAGGAGAGCACCACCCGGGTACCCGTAGATATATTTGACGCCTTCGTCACGCAAAAAGCGGACGAGCATCTCACCGCCAGATAAAAGCTCCACGTTGTTCACCTCTAAAACGCCAGAATACCGCCCACATAAGGGGACGGGTCTTAATAGGTTTACTTCTCGGCAGAGCATGAGCGACGGTGGTCGCCGACTACGTCAGCACTGACTGAGCAAGTATTGGGATCGTCCCAAGTGTTGCGGGGCTTTCCCACCCAGCGCGAGGTAACGCGTTGCGGGTGTAACAGGTCGGCGCGGATATGCGCCTCATGATCTGCCGAGCGGGCCTGCTTCTGGCAGTCCCTCTACAGCGGACTTTGGATTCTTCTGTTTCGCCCTCTGCAAGTCAAGCCGTCAATGTGCTTTATTCGAACTAAGCGCATGAGAACGCAAGAAAAAACCTATAAACAGCAGGTGTGTTAGCTTCAATTGCGCAACCCACGACAAGGAAACGGCATGCGAACGTTGATCTTCACGGCCAGTCTGCTGATTGGCCTGAGCCCTTTGTGCATGGCCAGTCCGATCTACACATGGATTGATGGCCAGGGCGTTACCCATTTCGATGCACAGCCGCCTCAAGGGCAGGAAGCCACCACCGTAGTGAAACCCGCCCTGCCCGCTGGCAAACCGACCACCCCGCCGCGCAACAGCGCGACAGGCGATCAACAGGCCATCGATAGCACAGTGAAAAAGCAGGTCGCAGAGCAGCAAGCCCAGCTCAAGACGTTCTGCGAACAGGCACGAACGAACCTGGCTCAACTGCAGAACAATCCGAGGTTACGTGAGGAAGTCGACGGTGAGATGCGTCGCCTGACAGACCAACAGCGTCAGGAACGCATCACCGAAACACAAAAACAGATCAAGGATAACTGCCAGTAGTTAGGCACTGGCAGTTTCCGGCTTAGCGGGAGGCCGTGATGAGCTGATCGAACTCTTTGAGCAAGGCTTGCAACCGCTGATCCTTGCCCTGGACATTACGCGAAGCAAAGACCATCTCGGCCATTTCCTGAATGCCCGAGGCGTTCGGCAGCGGCAGGTTGTTCTCAAGGATGATCTTCATGCGCGGCAGGAAGATCCATTGCAGCCACTGCTCGAAATCCAGCGTATCGACGGAAAATGGCTCGACGCTGGCCAGCGCCTCAGCGCTTGGCGAGACCTCGCCCCACCAGCCCTGAAGACGCAACTCACGCTCGATCAGCAGCAGCTGTTCGGCGATCTTCGGAAAACGGACATCCATCAGAGCGAAACCTTGGCCTTTTGACGAGCCTGCGCCGCGCCAGCGGAGTCGCCCTGTTTCTCACGCGCCTGGGCGATCAGTTCCCACAGGCTCGCCTGCAGATCCGGACGTCCATTGGCAAACGTCAAACCTCGGCGAGCGAACTGCTCGGCTTGCGCTGCATCACCTTGGGCCAAGCGCACCTGCGCCAGACGATAAAGCACTTGCGGCTCACGCGGAGCAACCCGCTGGGCACGCTCGAGGCTGGAAGACGCACCATTGAGATCGCCGCTCGCCTGTTGCTGCTGCGCGGTGGTCAGCAAGGCCAGTACCGGACCGTCAAGCTGCTCGTCGGCAGACAAACCGCCGCCGCTGCTCGCAGGAGGAATCCCGCTCGGCGTCGATGGCATGCTGTAGTTACCCTGATTGATTGGTGCCGACTGCATCGGTCCGCTGTCATACGTCCCCGGAGTAATCGGACCGGAACTGGTCGGGCCAGGACTGATCGGCTGCGTGCTGATTGGCGTCGACGTCGTCGCGCCACCGCCCGGGATCATTACCACCACGCCAGTGTCACCCTGCGGGATCGCCTGAGTCTGGGCTTGTGCCGGCCGTTTCACGGTGCTTTTACGGAAACCGCCATTGGCAGAAATCCGCTCACTGTTGGACACGGCCGTACCGGAGTCGACCACTGGAATCGAGCCGTGCTGCACATTGGAGCAACCGCTGAGCAAAGCCAGGGCTGTCACCGTAACCGCTGGAATAAACCACTTGTTCACTTGAATCCCTCTTTGCTTAATTCATCCAGCCCTTGACCCAATCCATCACCGATTCGCCTGACGCGGGGCCTGAACCACCGCACGCAGCGCCAGGAGGCGGTTCGCTGCCGCGAATATACGGCATCTGCACCGCGCCTGGGCAGCTGGCTTCAGAACCCTGGCCGGTGCGCGAATCGACCCAGGCTTGAACGATATTATCCGGCTGCGGCATATCCAGCGGCAACGGGTCGGCCTTGCGCATGAAACTGGTCCAGACTTGCAGCGCGCCCGTGGCACCGGTGAACGGCGTCTTGCCGTTGTCATCGCGCCCCAGCCAGACCACTGCCAGCAGATCCTGGCTGAAACCGGCGAACCAGCTGTCTCGCGAGTCGTTACTGGTACCGGTTTTACCCGCCAGCGTCAGCGTCTTGGGCAGCACGTTGTAAACCGAGCTACCGGTACCTTCACGCATCACGCGCTGCATGGCGCTTTGGATCAGGTAGATGGAAGCCGGATCGAAACGCTGCTGAATCTGGAACGGATAACGCTTGAGCGGCTGACCTTCGGCGGTCAGTACGCTGCGAATCCCGCGCATCGGCGTGTTGAAACCACCGTTGGCCAGCGTCTGGTACATGGTTGCCACTTCAATCGGCGTCATGCCACCCGCTCCCAGCAACATCGACGGGAAGGCCGGAAACTCGCGAGTGATGCCCAGACGCCCAAGGGTTTTCAGGACGTTCGGCACACCGACTTCCAAGCCCAGACGCGCAGTCGACAGGTTGTAGGAGTGCGCCAGCCCCTGGTACAGGAAAACCGTACCGTGGGAGCGACGATCATAGTTCTGCGGTTTCCAGACCTGACCATCTGCGCCTTTGACCGAGAAGGACTCATCGGACAGCCAACTGGTCAAGGTGTACTGGCTCGGCTTTTCAAGCGCGGTCAGGTATACCGCCGGCTTGATCAGGGAACCGATTGGCCGCACGGCATCCAGCGCCCGGTTGAAGCCGGCGAAGCTGGCCTGGCGACTACCGATCATCGCCTGGACTTCACCGGTTTCAGGATTGGTCACGACCATCGCCGCTTCAACATCATCCGAACCTTTGCGGCCGGCAAGGCGCTTGAAGGTATCGTTGACCGAGGCTTCGGCCTTCATCTGCAGGATCGGGTCGAAACTGGTGAAAATCCGCAGACCTTCTTCGGTCAAGTCTTCGTCGCGGTAGTCTTCGCGCAGTTGACGCTTGACCAGATCGAGGAAGCCCGGGAACGAACTGTCGGCCAGGCTGCCGCGCTTGGTCACGCCCAGCGGCATCTTCTTCGCCGCAGCGACTTGCTCGGCAGTAGCGACACCTTGCTGTTCCAGCAGATCGAGTACCAGATTGCGTCGCTCAAGCGCGCGCTCCGGGTAGCGACGCGGGTTGTAATAGGACGGCCCTTTGACCATACCTACCAGCAACGCGACTTGATGCAACTTGAGTTCGGACAGCGGCTGGCTGAAGAAGAACTGACTGGCCAGACCAAAACCGTGCACGGCGCGCTGACCGTCCTGACCGATGAACACTTCATTGAGGTAAGCCTCAAGAATGTCCGGCTTTTTGTAGTGCAACTCAAGCAGCATCGCCATCATCGCTTCGGTCAGCTTACGGCTCAGGCTGCGCTCGTTGGTCAGGTAGAAGTTCTTGACCAGTTGCTGCGTCAACGTACTACCGCCCTGACGCATTTGCCCGGCCGATGTGTTGACCCAAACGGCCCGCATGATCGATTTTGGCGACACACCGAAGTGGTGATAGAAGTCACGGTCTTCCACCGCCACCAGCGTATCGAGCAGATACGGTGGCACTTGATCGATCTTGATCAGGATGCGGTCTTCGAGGTTTTTCGGGTAAAGGCCACCGATCAACAGCGGCTCGAGGCGCACCACCGACAGTTTTGAACCGTTGGTCGACGACAGCTCGGCGACGTAATCGCCCGAGAAGCGCACACGTACCGGTTGAGCCTGCTCCAGGCCCTCATAGAACTGGAACCCACGGGTGTTCAAATCGACGGTATTGCCGTTGACCGATGCCGCGCCAGGTCCATTGGCCACACTTTCGCGGCGATAACCCAAGGCATCGAGCTCGGTGAGAAAGTCATCCTTGCTCAGTTTCTGTCCGACGAACAGTTCGAGCGGGCGCGCATAAACCTTGGCCGGAATGGTCCAGCGCTTGCCGGAGAACTTCTCCTGGACCACGGCATCAAGGTAAACCGCGAAGCCTGCCAGCACTACGAGGCCGACCAGACTGAGCTTGAGCGCCCAGCCTAACCAGGGGCGCAGGCCGCTAGAAGGAGGTTTTTTAGGGGTACGAGGGGATCGGGTACGAGTCATGGCGGCGGATTATACGCACTTTATTCCCGATCAACATGAGCCCAGCGAGGTTTGCGTTAACCCGGCTAGCCGCCATAATGTTGCCCTTGAATTTTTCCAGACTCTGAAGGATCACCTGTGAGCCAGTCCTTGATCGCTGCCCTGCAAAACCCGGCCCTCTACCCGCATCCTGTAGAGGGATTCCAGGTCATCGAGACGCACATCTCATGGGTGCTGCTCACTGGCCCCTATGCTTATAAAGTGAAGAAGCCGGTCAATTTCGGCTTCCTCGACTTCACCAGTCTCGAGTCACGCGAACATTTCTGCAGCGAAGAACTGCGCCTTAACCAGCGTCTGACCAACGATTTGTACCTTGAAGTGCTGCCGATCACCGGCAGCATTGAAGCGCCGCAATTGGGCGGCACCGGTCCAGTGCTCGATTACGCGCTGAAAATGCGCCAGTTCCCGCAAAGCCAGTTGCTCAGTAACCTGCAGGCCAATGGCGAACTGACGACTGCGCACATCGACGAGATGGCCACCCAGATCGCCCGGTTCCACCTGAGCACCCCGAAGGTTCCGGCAGCTCATGAAGCCGGCACGCCTGAAAGCGTCATGGCACCGGTGCGGCAGAACTTCGAACAAATCCGCCCGTTCCTCAGCGAAAAAGCCGACCTGCTGCAACTCGACGCCCTGCAAGCCTGGGCCGAAAGCAGTTTCGAACGCCTGAAACCACTGCTGGTACAACGTAAGGCCGAAGGTTTCATCCGCGAATGCCACGGTGATATCCATTTGGGCAACGTCACCGTGATCGACGGCAACGTGGTGATTTTCGACTGCATCGAATTCAACGAGCCGTTCCGCTTCACCGACGTCTATGCCGACACCGGTTTCCTGGCGATGGACCTTGAAGACCGTGGCCTGAAAAGCCTGGCTCGGCGCTTCATGAGCCAATACCTGGAGCTGACCGGCGACTATCAGGGCCTTGAGCTGCTGAACTTCTATAAAGCCTACCGCGCACTGGTTCGCGCCAAGGTCGCCCTGTTCAGCATGCCCGCCGAGGCCGATCCGGTGCAGCGCGCCACCACCCTGCGCCAGTACCGCAACTACGCCAACCTGGCGGAAAGTTACAGCACCATTCCATCGCGCTTCATGGCGATCACCCACGGTGTTTCTGCCGTAGGTAAAAGCCACGTAGCCATGCGCCTGGTAGAAGCACTGGGCGCGATTCGCCTGCGCTCCGACGTCGAGCGCAAGCGCCTGTTCGGCGAACAGCACGTACCGAACGACCTGCAAGCGGGTATCTACAGCGCCGACGCCAGTGCCAGCACCTATTCCCGCCTGCATGAAATCGCTGGCGTGATTCTGCGCGCCGGTTTCCCGGTGGTCATTGACGCGACTTACCTCAAGCGTGAACAACGCGATAACGCGGCAAAAATCGCCGAAGCGACCGGCGCGCCATTCCTGATCCTCGATTGCAACGCACCACAAGCCGTGATCGAGAGCTGGCTCGCACAGCGTCAAGCAGACAAAAACGATCCATCTGACGCCAATCTGGCTGTTATCGCAGCTCAACAAGCCAGCCGCGAGCCGCTGACTCCGGCAGAGATTCTCTGCAGCAAACGCGTTCAGACCAATGAAAGCGGGACCCTCGACACCGTGGTCGCGCAAATTCGTCAGCGTCTGCCGGGGCTGTAAGAAACTAAATTCAGGCGCGAAGCCCTAACCGGCTTCACGCCTGCAAAATAGTGGCACTATACTGGCGTCATAAAACCAACAGGTGACACCATGAGCCAGCCGAAACTTCTCGACACCCCGCTATATGCCCTGCTGCACAAAGACGACATCGAAGGCTTCAATCGCGAAAGGCCCAAGTCCGGGCCTATCGATATGGTGGGCGGCGACTTTCGTGGCCTCGACCTGCGCGAGCTGAACGCCGAAGGTATTGATTTCAGCGATGCCTATTTCCGCTCTGCCGACCTGCGCGGCATTGATTTTCGTGATGCCTCCCTCGAAGGCGCGAGCCTGGCCCACGCACAAATCTCTGGCGCTTACTTTCCCTCCGAGCTGAGCGCTGACGAAATTCTCATGTCGATGAATTTCGGCACTCGCCTGCGCTACCGCACCCGCTAACACCTGCCGTCACCTGAAGTCCGGTGCCCCTGCTGCGCGCCGGACTGCATGCCTGATCTCCCAAGTCCTTTCCTGCCGCCGCTACCGCCCTTTCCAGAACTATCTGGTAGAACGCCTTAGAAGCTTTTGCGTTCAAACTGACCAAACAACCACGCTTTTCCTACTGACCGCTACACTCCTGTGAGGCTTGCCCACGCACTCTTCGGCTGTCGCAAGGAGGCTTGATGAATGATGAACTGCAACACCTGAAAAACCTTGGCAAGACATCGGCGCAATGGCTGCATGCCGTGGGCATCCACAGCGCCTCGGACTTGCGCCGCCTGGGCGCGGTAGATGCTTATCGTGCGGTACGCACTCGCGGGTTTCGCGCCTCGAAGGTGTTGTTGTATGCGATTGAGGGGGCGCTGATGGATGTGCACTGGAACGATATCCCCGCTGATCGCAAGGAAGCACTCAATAAACAGCTTGAAGCCATTTCGTCACGTCACAAGGTCTAAAGCCCAGCATTTACAGGCGATCCAAACAAGTGTTTAGCAAAAGAGCAAAGAACTCGGAAAACAGCGATTGACTTAGAAATGAGAATCGTTATGATTATCGCAACTGATCGCGAGATCAGCTGATCTTCTGAAAGACCATTGGTTCGGACTCTCAGATTATCTCCTCATCAGGCTAATCACGGTTATTTGACCCGGCTCTTGCCGGGTCTTTTTTTGCCTGTCGAAAAGTGCTTCGCGAGATATGCCGACTGCTTGTTACTGACGCATTTGCGCGCAATAGTCCTGAACGGGTCGGGCGGCCGTGTACCAGACGTAATCCGCCGATGCCGACGAGACCACAGCTCCCTTCTCCGCCAGCATCACCACCACGGGCGCCGAATGCTCACCAAGATCCTGCACATGCAACGGTACGCCAATGTCCAGCCGCGCGTGATAAGCGCCGGCAAACAACAATGCCGGCGCGGGCGCTGCCAGCAGTTGTTCGGCCATTTGCCGATCACGTTGTTGCTGAACCGCCAGCATGGCCGGCATCCGGCTTTCGGGTAACAACCCGCAATGAGACTCACGGATTTGCGCCAGCAGCTCATTCCTGACCGCTGGCGCATTCGACCGGGTTCCGCTTACGGCCGGCGCTTGCTTGTACATACGCCGAACGTCAGTCGAGTCCAGATTCGCCGCCAATAACGGATAGGGCTGAGCCAGGGCAAAGCGCACAATCGGCCCATACAGATTCCAGTCCCAACCCGATTGCCAGGCCAACGCCGCCGGCAAATCGGCGGGCCAGCGAGCGGTGTCCAACGCATGGATTTCATCGACACGTGCCTGCTGGTCCGGCGTCAGCATTTCCAGCAGCACGCTGCCCTGAGTCCGGCGCTGGGACAGTGCCTGCAATAACCACAGCTGTGCGTGATGATGATCAGGATTGTCATGCTGCTCGCCAACGATCAGCCGTGGCGCCCCGGCCAACCGCTCGACCAGCGCTTGCGCGCTCAGACGCTGACCGCTATGCAGATCGCGAATCACCCCAGCCGGTTGATCCACGGCACTGGGTGCCATGTTTTGGCATGACACCAGTAACAACAGCGCCAGAATCAATATCCCACGCATGAGCTCACCTCAACGGGCGATGATCAGTGGATGCCCGCGCTCCGGGTGCGGCTGCACCAACACATCCAGCCCGAACACGGCTTTGAGCGGCTCCGGCCGCAGCACCTGCTGCGGTGTGTCCAATGCATGCGGACGGCCACTTTCGAGCAACAGAATGCGATCACAGTAACGCGCCGCCAGATTCAGGTCATGCAGAATCACCAGCACCGCCGCTCCGCGATCAGCAAATTCCCGAATCGCCTGCAAGGTGGTGTGCTGATGCAGCGGATCGAGCATCGACGTCGGCTCGTCGAGCAGCAAGGTTTGCCCAGCCTCCCCCGGCCAAAGCTGCGCCAGCACCCGCGCCAGGTGCACACGCTGGCGCTCACCGCCGGACAGGGCGAGGTAGCTGCGGCCACTCAAATGCCCGACATCGGCAGCCTGCAAGGCAGCAGCGACAATCTCGTCATCGCGCACCCGGCCTGTTTGATGCGGTAAACGGCCCATGCCGACCACTTCCTCGACGCGGAACGCAAAATCCAGGGTCGAGGTCTGAGGCAATACCGCCAGGCGTTGCGCCCGTTGTGCACCATCCCATTGGCTTAGCTCGCGCTGATCGAGCCAGACACGACCATGATCAGGACGTAACTCGCCGCATAACGCGCCGAGCAAGGTACTTTTGCCCGCGCCGTTGGGGCCCAGCACTCCGAGGACTTCGCCCGGCTTGAGCTCAAGATCGATATCGGCCAGGACGATTTTCTTGCCGCGGCAGATCTGCAGGTTTTCCACTCGCAGCATCAGGCGCGACCTCGTAGCAGCAAATACAGAAAGAACGGTGCGCCGATAAACGCCGTAACGATGCCAATCGGCAATTCAGCCGGGGCCAACGCCAAGCGCGCCACCAGATCGGCAAACAACAACAGGCTGGCGCCTGCCAGGACTGAGGCCGGCAATAACACGCGATGATCGGGTCCCGCCAACAGTCGCACCAGATGCGGCACCACCAGCCCGACAAAACCGATCATCCCTGCCGCCGCAACAGCGGCACCGACGCCCAGCGCGGTGCAGAACACCAGCTCGCGCTTGAGCCCTTCGACGTTGATACCCAAATGACTGGCCTCGGACTCACCGAGCAACAACGCATTCAACGCCTTGGCCCGGCGCGGCAACCACAGCGCTACCGCGGCGCTCACCAACAACAATGGCCAGAGTCGCGCATAGCTGGCGCCATTCAGGCTGCCCAGGTTCCAGAAGGTCAGCGTACGCAAGGTCGCGTCGTCCGCCAGATAGGTGAACAAACCCACCGCCGAACTGGCCAGCGCCGTCAGAGCGATGCCTGCCAGCAACATGGTTGCCACGTTGGTCTGGCCGTTACGCCGACCAAGACGGTAAACCAGCGCCGTCACCCCGAGCCCACCCAGAAACGCACACAGCGATAACAGGTAAGGACCGATCGCCTCAGGCAAGCCGCCAAACAGCGAGCCGCCGACAATCGCAATCGCCGCGCCCAAGGCTGCACCACTGGAAACGCCGACCAACCCCGGATCGGCCAGCGGATTGCGGAACAAACCCTGCATCGCCACGCCAGACAACGCCAGCACCCCGCCCACCGCCAGACCGAGCAAAGTACGCGGCAAGCGAATCTGCCCGAGGATCAGTTCAGCCTGCTCCAATCCCTCGGCAGGAACCGGCAGACCGATCATCCGCATTGCGGCGCGCATCGTATCGAGCAGCGGCAAGCTGACCGGGCCCAGGGCCAATGACAACCAGATCGCCAACAAACACAGCAAGCTCAGCCCGATGAACAACGAACGAGGTTTGACCAGAGTACTCATGGGGCGATGGTTGCCTTGGCCGATTCAGCGGGATAGAACCCGGCGGACAGCTTTACCAGGCTTTCCGGCAAGCGCGGTCCCAAGCCGCCAACCAACAGCGTCGGGTCCAGCTCGAACACCCGCCCGGCCTTGGCCGCCGGCGTCGACGCGAGAATCGGGTTTTCCTTGAACAACGCGGCACGCGCGGCGTCACCGGTCAGCGCCCGGTCGGCAAACACCAGCACGTCTGGCGTCAGGCCTGCGAGGGACTCAACGGAAAAAGGCTTGTAACCGGTATGGGTCGCCAGGTTATGCCCACCCGCCTGCTGCAACAGCCAATCGGCTGCGGTGTCTTTGCCGGCGATCAGCGGCTTGCCGCCAGCATGCCCCAGCAACAACAACACGCCCGGCGCCTTTTGTTTGGCCTGAACCTGGCTGACCCAGGCTTTCTGCTGTTCAAGTTGCTGTTGATAACTGTCGAACAGGGCGGTGGCCTGCGACTCGCTACCGAGCAATTTACCCAGGTGCTGCAAGTTGCCTTGCAGAGTTGGCAAGTCAGGTTGTGCAGAGAACAACTCAACCTGCACCCCGGCACCGCGAATCTGCGACAACACTGGCGGCGGGCCCATTTCTTCGGTGCCAATGAGAAGTTGCGGCCGCAAACTCAGAATGCCCTCTGCCGACAATTGCCGCTGATAACCGATACTCGGCAAGGCCTTGAGCGATTCAGGATGTTGGCTGGTGCTGTCGACGCCGACCAGTTTCGACTCGCCGCCCAACGCACTCACCCACTCGGACAAAGCCCCGCCGGCACTGACCCAGCGTTGCGGCAATTCGGTCGCTTGAGCCCCATGGCTGAGCAAAAGTCCGACACAGAGCGCAATAGCGCTGGTACTCAGGCGCATAACAGGGTTTCCTTTGTGGAGTTTTCCCGCAGGATCAAGGCGTCGTCAGCTACGCAGCCGCCACGGGCGAAACACCCATTTGATAATTGTTTGCATTTGCACGTCAAGCGCAGACACATTTGCTAACCAGTGAGCGCGCACGCATCACCGCCAGAGGCCAGAGCCTTTGGCACTTGAGGATAGTCATGAAGTTTCTTTGCTCCAGCGCCGAGCTGGTCGATGCCAGCAGCCGTGGTTTCGAGATCGATGGCCAGAAGTTGTTTGCCGTACGCCGTGAAGGCCGGGTCTACGTGTACGAAAATCGCTGCCCGCATCGCGGTGTCGGCCTGGAATGGCAGCCGGACCAGTTTCTCGACCCCAGCGCCAGCCTGATCCAGTGCGCCACTCACGGTGCATTGTTTCTGATCGAAAGCGGTGAATGCGTGGCCGGGCCCTGTGCCGGGCAGTCCCTCAGTGCCCTGGCATGCCGCGAAGACAGCATGGGAATCTGGGTTCAACTTTAGGAACGACTATCTTCAAGAGCTCAGCAACACCTCCAGTCGACGGTCAACACGTACCTCGTGCGAGGTCAGGCTCACACCGTACGCCAACACTTCAACCCCGGCCGCTTTCGCCTCACGCAAAGCGGCCGCGTAACCCGGATCGATCTCCTCGGCCGGGCGCACCGAGTCAATGCCGGTCAGATTGACGCAATACAACTGCACCGCACGAATACCGTCCCGCGCCAGGCACGCCAGCTCGCGCAAGTGCTTGGCACCGCGCTGAGTCACTGCGTCCGGAAACGCCGCGACCGCTGAGCCATCGAAGCCCAGCGTGACGCTTTTGACTTCGACGAAGGCCGGGCCGCTCGGGTAATCGAGGCGGAAATCGATGCGGCTGTTTTCCCGACCATACGGCACTTCACGCTTGAGCCCGGTAAAGCCATTGAGTTCAGTGATCAAACCGCCACGCAGCGCCTCTTCAATCAAGGTATTGGCCCGCGCGGTATTTACGCAGGCCAGCCGCCCTTGCGGGGTCTCGCTGATTTCCCAGGTACCGGGCAACTTGCGTTTCGGATCATTGGAGCGGCTGAACCAGACCTGCCCGCCTTCGACCATGCAGTTGAACATCGACCCGGTGTTTGGGCAGTGAATAGTCAGCAACTCGCCGCCAACGGTTTCGATATCGGCGAGAAAACGCTTGTAGCGACGAATCAGCCGACCTTCTTCCAGAGGAGGATTGAAATGCATCAGCCTTGCCAGCTCCGCAGGCCACGGGCAATCCGCTGAACCGCCTCCTGCAAACGCGGCAGGCTCTGGGTGTAGGCGAACCGCACGTGATGACCGGCCTGATACCGACCAAAATCCAGGCCCGGGGTGAAGGCAACGTGTTCGGTTTCCAGAAAGTGCCGGCAGAAGGCAAACGCATCACCGCCAAAGGCACTGATGTCGGCATACAGATAGAAGGCGCCTTCCGGCTCCACGGCGATCCCGAAACCCAACTCGCGCAAGGCTGGCAACAGGAAGTCACGTCGGCGCCCGAACTCGGCCCGGCGCTCTTCGAGAATGCTGATGGTGTCCGGCTCGAAGCAGGCCAGTGCTGCGTGCTGGGCCATGCTCGGCGCGCTGATGTAAAGGTTCTGCGCGAGTTTTTCCAACTCGCCGACCGCAGCCTCCGGGGCGACCAGCCAACCAAGGCGCCAGCCAGTCATGCCGAAATACTTGGAGAAACTGTTCAGCACAAAAGCGCTGTCATCGACTTCCAGCACACTGGCAGCGTCGGTGCCGTAGGTCAGGCCGTGATAGATCTCGTCCACCACCAAATGGCCGTGGCGCTCTTTGATTGCCGCAGACAGCCCGGCCAGCTCATCGCGGGTCAGGATGGTTCCGGTCGGGTTGGCCGGTGAAGCGACCAGTGCGCCAACGCTGTCGTGGTCCCAGTAACGCTCGACCAGACCTGGCGTCAGCTGATAGCGCACGTCCGGGCCGACCGGCACCAGTTGCGCCGCACCTTCCACCAGCCGCAGGAAATGCCGGTTGCACGGGTAACCCGGGTCGGCCAGCAGCCAGTGTTTACCGGGATCGACCAGCAAGGCGCTGGCCAGCAGTAACGCGCCAGAACCACCCGGCGTGATCAGGATGCGCTGCGGGTCGATGTTCAAGCCGTAACGTTGTTCATAAAAGCCCGAAATGGCTTCACGCAGCTCTGGAATGCCACGAGCCGCGGTGTAACGGGTTTTCCCCGCCGTCAGCGCCGCCTGGCCGGCCTTGATGATCGGCTCGGCGGTGGTGAAATCCGGTTCGCCGATTTCCAGGTGAATCACGTCGTGCCCGGCCGCTTGCAATTCATTGGCGCGCGCCAGCAATGCCATGACATGGAAAGGTTCGATAGCGCGGCTGCGCGCACTGTAGGGCTGAGCCATTAGCCTTCCTTCAACGGGGGAAAAGAATTGATTCTACCCAAGCCCGGGAACGAGCGAGAACCTAAAGCGGTCACAACCGGAAGTTCACCCGTAAAAGAGCTGATACATAAGCCTCAGGATTGACTAAAATCAATATCTGATCAGGCCTCCAGACCCGCCAGACAAGGCTTTGCAAACATTTGCAAGCCTTACGGACCGCAGCCTCGACATCCGGGAGTAGCGCGCTCCGATTTGATCTGGTAAGTTCGCCCGCTTGCAGCCGCAGGGCCGGCAGGTGTCGGTGATGGAGCAATCCTGCGCAATGGATTACAAGAGTAGAGGCGGTCCATTTCATGCCCACCCAAGCAAAGCAGCAAAGCACTGAGCCAAAGATCAGCGGCTTCGAACCCTATATTGAAAGCAAGGGCGAGGAGTACATGGGCGAGCCCATGCGCAAACACTTCACCAAGATCCTGCAGAAGTGGAAACAGGACTTGATGCAGGAAGTCGACCGCACTGTTGATCACATGAAGGACGAAGCGGCGAACTTCCCCGACCCGGCCGACCGTGCCAGTCAGGAAGAAGAATTCAGCCTCGAACTGCGTGCCCGCGACCGCGAGCGCAAGCTGATCAAGAAAATCGACAAGACCCTGCAACTGATCGAAGACGAAGAATACGGCTGGTGCGAGTCTTGCGGCGTCGAGATTGGCGTCAAACGCCTGGAAGCACGCCCTACCGCTGACATGTGCGTCGACTGCAAGACCCTTGCAGAGATCAAGGAAAAGCAAGTCGGCAAGTAAGTGGCCGCTTGAACGAAGAACGGAGCGTGCGAACGCTCCGTTTTTGTTTCTGACTGTTTTGTTCTTTCAATTAACATCGCGCCCATGACTGCCATCAAATCCCCCGCCTACATCGGGCGCTTCGCTCCCACCCCCAGCGGGCACCTGCACTTCGGCTCGCTGGTCGCGGCATTGGCCTCGTACCTTGACGCCCGCTCGGTTGGCGGCCGCTGGCTGTTGCGCATGGAAGACCTCGACCCGCCTCGGGAGGAACCCGGCGCCCAAGCGGCGATCCTCAAGGCACTGGAAAGCTACGGTTTCGAATGGGACGGCGAAATGGTTCGCCAGAGCGACCGCCACGACGCCTACGCGCAGGTGTTGAATCAACTGTTCAACCATGGCCTGGCCTACGCCTGCACCTGCTCGCGGAAAAAACTGGCGCCTTATCACGGGATTTATCCAGGTCTGTGCCGCAACGCCGGTCATGCCAGCGAAGACGCCGCAATCCGCTTGCGCGTCCCGGAACTGGAATATCACTTCACCGACCGCGTGCAAGGCGAATACCGCCAGCACCTGGGCCGTGAGGTCGGCGACTTCGTCATCCGTCGACGCGACGGGCTCTACGCCTATCAACTGGCAGTGGTGCTCGACGACGCCTGGCAAGGCATCACCGATATTGTCCGCGGTGCCGACTTGCTCGATTCCACCCCGCGCCAGTTGTACCTGCAAGAACTGCTCGGTCTACCGCAACCGCGCTATCTGCACCTGCCGCTGATTACCCAGCCGGACGGCAACAAGCTCGGCAAGTCCTACCGCTCGCCGCCATTGACCGAAGATCAGGCGACCCCCCTGTTGCTGCGCGCCCTGCGCGCACTGGGACAAAAACCCGGCCACGAACTCGATAACGCCAGCCCCAGGGAAGTATTGAACTGGGGCATCAGGCACTGGGATGCGGCGTTAATCCCGCGCACACTGACACTACCCGAAGCGCAATTACGCTGACTAAGCTTGCAGGTTGGCGCCCATCCGTTACCATCGCCGCACGTTTTCGGGCACGCGCACAATAAAGAGAGGCCGGGATGTACATCTATCGCTTGGTCCTGCTCCTGGTAGTGGGGATCTATCTGTTCTCCCCAGCCATCATGGACTGGTGGATCGACGCCACTGGCGCCTGGTATCGCCCGTATCTGCTGTGGCTGATTCTGATCGTCGTGACCTTCATCCTGCAGAGCCAAAAAGATGCCGATGAGCTTTAGCCTGACCCAGATGATCCTGATCAGTGCCGCCTACCTGGCGGTGCTGTTTGGTGTTGCCTGGATCAGTGAACGCGGAATGATCCCGCGAGCGATCATTCGCCACCCGCTGACCTACACCTTGTCATTGGGTGTCTACGCCAGCGCCTGGGCGTTCTACGGCACGGTCGGCCTGGCCTATCAATACGGTTATGGCTTCCTGTCCAGTTACCTCGGCGTTTCCGGGGCGTTTCTGCTGGCGCCGGTGTTGCTCTACCCGATTCTGAAGATCACCCGTACCTATCAACTTTCCTCCCTGGCCGACCTGTTTGCGTTTCGTTTCCGCAGCACCTGGGCCGGCGCGCTGACCACCATCTTCATGCTGATCGGCGTGCTGCCGTTGCTTGCGTTGCAGATTCAGGCGGTCGCCGATTCGATTGGCATCCTCACCCGTGAGCCGGTGCAGCATCGGGTCGCCCTGAGTTTTTGTGCGCTGATCACCCTGTTCACGATCTTCTTCGGCTCGCGGCATATAGCGACCCGAGAGAAACACGAAGGCCTGGTGTTCGCGATTGCCTTTGAATCGGTGATCAAGCTGATCGCCATTGGCGGCGTTGGCCTCTACGCCTTGTACGGCGTGTTCGACGGTCCGCAACAGCTGGAAGTCTGGTTGCTGCAAAACCAGACCGCCCTCGCCGCCCTGCACACGCCGCTGCAAGAAGGCCCATGGCGCACGCTGCTGCTGGTGTTCTTCGCCTCGGCGATCGTGATGCCGCACATGTACCACATGACCTTCACCGAAAACCTCAACCCGCGCTCGCTGGTCAGTGCGAGTTGGGGCTTGCCGCTGTTTCTCCTGCTGATGAGCCTGGCCGTACCGCTGATTCTCTGGGCTGGCCTCAAACTTGGCGCCACCACCAACCCGGAATACTTCACCCTCGGCGTCGGCATCGCCGCCAACAGCAAGGCGCTGGCACTGCTGGCCTACGTCGGTGGTTTGTCAGCTGCCAGCGGCCTGATCATCGTCACCACCCTGGCGCTGTCCGGGATGGCCCTGAACCACCTGGTGCTGCCGCTGTATCAGCCGCCTGCCGAAGGCAACATCTACCGCTGGCTGAAATGGACCCGCCGCGCCTTGATCGTCGCGATCATCATGGCCGGCTATGGTTTCTATCTGCTGCTGGGCGCCGAGCAGGACCTGGCCAACCTGGGCATCGTCGCATTCGTTGCCACCCTGCAGTTTTTGCCCGGCGTACTGTCCGTCCTGTATTGGCCGACCGCCAACCGTCGCGGCTTCATCGCCGGGTTGCTGGCGGGGATTCTGGTCTGGCTGGTAACCATGCTGTTGCCGCTGGTCGGCAACCTGCAGGGCTTCTATATCCCATTGCTGAACATGATCTACGTGCTCGACGACACCAGTTGGCACATGGCGGCGATCGCGTCGCTGGCGGCCAACGTGCTGATGTTCACGCTGATCTCGCTGTTCACCAACGCCAGTACCGAAGAAGCCAGCGCCGCCGAAGCCTGCGCCGTGGACAACGTACGCCGCCCTCAACGCCGCGAACTGCACGCCGCCTCACCCCAGGAGTTCGCCACCCAACTGGCCAAACCGTTGGGCGCCAAAGCCGCGCAGAAAGAAGTCGAACAGGCCCTGCGCGACCTTTATCTGCCGTTCGACGAGCGTCGCCCATATGCCTTGCGCCGCCTGCGTGACCGAATCGAAGCCAACCTCTCCGGCCTGATGGGCCCGAGCGTTGCGCAAGACATGGTCGAAACCTTCCTGCCGTACAAGGCTGGCGGCGAAA
Organism: Pseudomonas helvetica; assembly: GCF_039908645.1. Lineage (NCBI taxonomy): Bacteria > Pseudomonadati > Pseudomonadota > Gammaproteobacteria > Pseudomonadales > Pseudomonadaceae > Pseudomonas > Pseudomonas helvetica. The sequence continues at coordinate 877,899 of NZ_CP150917.1, read as the reverse complement.
ACTACGTCACCGAAGACATTCACTTCATCGAAAGCCGCCTCGAGGACTATCACTCGCGCCTCACCGGCCTTGCCGCCGAACTCGATGCCCTGCGCCGCTATCACCGCCAGACCTTGCAAGAGTTGCCGATGGGTGTTTGCTCGCTGGCCAAGGATCAGGAAATCCTCATGTGGAACAAGGCCATGGAGGAGTTGACCGGGATCGCCGCGCAACGCGTGGTCGGTTCACGCCTGGGCACCCTCGGCGAGCCGTGGAAAGAACTGCTGCAAGGCTTCATCAATCTTCCCGACGAGCATTTGCACAAACAGCACCTGGCTCTGGACGGTCAGACGCGCTGGCTGAACCTGCACAAAGCGGCGATCGACGAACCGCTCGCGCCCGGTAACAGCGGTCTGGTATTGCTGGTCGAAGACCTGACTGAAACCCAGATGCTCGAAGACAAACTGGTGCACTCCGAACGTTTGGCGAGTATCGGTCGACTGGCGGCCGGCGTGGCCCATGAAATTGGCAACCCGATCACCGGCATCGCGTGTCTGGCGCAGAACCTGCGCGAAGAGCGCGAAGAAGACAGCGAACTGAAGGAAATCAGCGGGCAAATCCTCGAACAGACCAAACGCGTGTCACGCATCGTTCAGTCGCTGATGAGCTTCGCCCACGCCGGCAGCCATCAGCACAATGACGAACCGGTCTGTCTGGCCGAGGTGGCCCAGGATGCCATTGGTCTGCTGGCGCTGAACCGCCGCAACTTCGAAGTGCAGTTCTTTAACCTGTGCGATCCCGAGCATTGGGTCGATGGCGATCCGCAGCGGCTCGCCCAGGTATTGATCAACCTGCTGTCCAACGCCCGCGACGCATCGCCGGCCGGCAGTGCGGTTCGAGTAAAAAGTGAAGCCAACGAACACACGATCGACCTGATCGTGGAAGACGAGGGCAGTGGTATCCCGTCGAGCATCATGGACCGATTGTTCGAACCCTTCTTCACCACCAAGGATCCTGGCGAAGGCACCGGTCTGGGCCTTGCACTGGTCTATTCCATCGTTGAAGAGCATTATGGACAAATCACCATCGACAGCCCGGCTGACACACAAAGCCAACGCGGCACCCGTATCCGGGTGACCTTACCGCGTCATGTCGAAGCGACGTCCGCTGTGAACTGAGACCGTCGAGAGTATCGAATCAATGCCGCACATTTTGATCGTCGAAGACGAAACAATTATCCGCTCCGCCTTGCGCCGCCTGCTGGAACGTAACCAGTACCAGGTCAGCGAAGCCGGTTCAGTGCAGGAAGCACAAGAACGCTTCAGCATTCCCACGTTCGACCTGATTGTCAGTGACCTGCGCCTGCCTGGCGCACCGGGCACCGAGCTGATCAAGCTGGGCCAGGGCAAGCCGGTGCTGATCATGACGAGCTACGCCAGCCTGCGCTCGGCAGTCGACTCAATGAAGATGGGCGCGGTGGACTACATCGCCAAGCCTTTCGACCATGACGAGATGCTCCAGGCCGTCGCACGCATCCTGCGTGACCGGCAATCGGCGCAAAGCTCCGTGGGCGAACCTGCGGTCGGCAAAGCCAGCGGCTCGGCGAAGTCCGCTGTCGATAACAGCAATGGCGAAATCGGCATCATCGGCTCGTGCCCACCGATGCAGGATCTGTACGGCAAAATCCGTAAAGTGGCTCCCACCGATTCCAATGTATTGATTCAGGGCGAATCAGGCACCGGTAAAGAGCTGGTCGCCCGCGCCCTGCACAACCTGTCCAAACGCGCCAAGGCGCCGATGATTTCGGTGAACTGCGCAGCCATCCCGGAAAGCCTGATCGAGTCCGAGCTGTTCGGCCACGAGAAAGGCGCGTTTACCGGCGCCAGCGCCGGGCGCGCGGGCCTGGTTGAAGCCGCCGACGGCGGCACCTTGTTCCTTGATGAAATCGGCGAACTGCCACTTGAAGCCCAGGCGCGCCTGCTGCGCGTGCTCCAGGAAGGTGAAATCCGCCGCGTGGGCTCGGTGCAATCGCAGAAGGTCGACGTACGCCTGATCGCTGCGACTCACCGTGACCTGAAGAGCCTGGCCAAGATCGGCCAGTTCCGTGAAGACCTGTATTACCGTCTCCACGTTATCGCCCTGAAACTGCCGGCCCTGCGTGAGCGTGGCGCGGACGTCAACGAAATCGCCAATGCTTTCCTCGCCCGCCAGAGCGCGCGCGTGAATCGCACCGACCTGAAATTCGCTCCGGACGCCGAACAGGCAATTCGTCATTACTCCTGGCCGGGCAACGTGCGTGAACTGGAAAACGCTGTCGAGCGTGCCGTCATCCTGTGTGAGAGCCCGGAGATTTCTGCCGAGTTGCTGGGCATCGATATCGAGCTCAGCGATCTTGAAGATGACGAGTTCATCGGCCTGGCACCGCAACAGGGCAGCACCGGCAACACCAGCCACGAGCCCACCGAAGACCTGTCACTGGAAGACTACTTCCAGCACTTCGTCCTCGAACACCAGGATCACATGACCGAAACCGAATTGGCTCGCAAACTCGGCGTCAGCCGCAAATGCCTGTGGGAGCGTCGTCAGCGCCTGGGTATCCCACGACGCAAGACCGGCGCGACCAGCGAAAGCTGAACGTCACCTGTCGAGTGTGCGAGTAACACATGACAATGTGAAAAAACTGTTACCGCAGCTTTTTCTCGTAACAGAAGCCGGGGCTTACGGTAACGAAGCCCCGGTTTTTTTTGGCCCTGAAAAAGGCGACCCAGGCACCTAACCCCTTGTTTTACTGGGGCTCGCAAAAGTTGGCACGGCACCTGCTATATGTTTGGTACAAGAACAATAACAAGCAATGCACAAGACAATAAAAATAAGACGAATCGACTCACGCACAACAAAAACAAGACGGCGAGAGGCGTAGCTAACTGATTCTTTTGGAGAGGCGTTGTATTTGGGGCTTGCCCCGCAACCAGGCCGAGAACAACAAAAACTGCCCTAAGGCAGAGCCTGAACTGGTTGGATCGCACAGATCATTGCAGCACAGCGACCAAAGCAATCCGTTTGCTCTTGGCTCCCGATTGGGAGGGTCATGAAGGAAACCTTCATGACAAGGGCGCGACACAAAAACAAGAAGCCCGAAACCAAAAATAAAAATAGAGCATGCAACTACTTCTTGGGGAGCTTCGGCTCCCCTTGTAGTTTCTGGCGTTTGGCCTCACAGGCTCGACAGCTGCTACAGAGACCTTGCGCAGCTTCCTACACCATCCCCCGACTAAATGCTAGAATCCCGGCCCATCATGCGGTCATTCTTCGTTTTGGCCGAACATTCCTTCAAACAGTGCATCCCATGCTGAAGAAGCTGTTCCAGTCATTCCGTTCTCCCTTGCGTCGTACGCAACACATTCGCAGCACGCCTGAAGTGCTCAACAGCAGCCAACACTCGCTGCAACGGGCTCAGTTCAGCCGTTATGCGGTGAACATCGTCGAACGCCTGCAGAGCGCCGGCTACCAGGCTTACCTGGTCGGTGGCTGTGTGCGCGACATGCTGCTCAACATCACACCCAAGGATTTCGACGTCGCCACCAGCGCCACGCCGGAGCAGGTTCGCGCCGAGTTTCGTAATGCGCGGATCATCGGGCGCCGATTCAAACTGGTGCACATCCATTTTGGTCGCGAAATCATTGAAGTCGCGACCTTCCGCGCCAATCACCCGCAAAACGACGAAGAAGAAGACAGCAACCAGTCCTCGCGTAACGAAAGCGGGCGCATTCTGCGCGACAACGTTTACGGCACGCTGGAGGAAGACGCGCAACGCCGCGACTTCACCATTAACGCCCTGTATTACGATCCGGTCAGCGAACGCATTCTCGACTACGCCAACGGCGTACACGACATCCGCAATCACCTGATCCGCCTGATCGGCGACCCGACCCAGCGTTACCAGGAAGACCCGGTGCGGATGCTCCGTGCGGTGCGTTTCGCCGCCAAGCTGGACTTCGGCATCGAGAAGCACAGTGCCACGCCAATCCGTAACCTGGCACCGATGCTGCGCGAGATCCCGTCGGCGCGCTTGTTCGAAGAAGTGTTGAAGCTGTTCCTTTCGGGTCATGCCGCGGACACCTTCGAGATGCTGGTCGATCTGCAATTGTTCGACCCACTGTTCCCGGCCAGCGCCGAAGCCCTGGAACACAACCCGACCTACACTCACACCCTGATCAGCGAAGCGCTGATCAACACCGACCTGCGGATCAAGCAGAACAAGCCGGTGACGCCAGCGTTCCTGTTCGCCGCCCTGCTCTGGCCAGCCTTGCCGGCCCGCGTACTGCGCTTGCAGGATCGTGGCATGCCGCCGATTCCGGCCATGCAGGAAGCGGCTCACGAACTGATCAGCGAGCAATGCCAGCGGATCGCGATTCCAAAGCGCTTCACCATGCCGATCCGCGAGATCTGGGACATGCAGGAGCGCCTGCCACGCCGCAGCGGCAAACGTGCCGACCTGTTGCTGGACAACCCGCGATTCCGTGCCGGTTACGACTTCCTGCTACTGCGTGAAAGCGCTGGCGAACAGACCAATGGCCTGGGCGAATGGTGGACGGACTATCAGGACGCCAACGAAAGCGAACGCCGCGACATGATCCGCGACCTCAGCGGCAAGGACGACGGTGCCAGCGGTGCGCCGCGTAAACGTCGCCGCAGCGGTGGCGCCAAGCGCAAACGTGCCGCTGGCGTACCGAGTGCGTCGGGCGAGTAAATCGATGGAACGCATTTACATTGGCATGGGCAGCAACCTCGCCGCTCCCGCGGAACAATTGCGCAGCGCCGTCGAAGCGCTCGCGCAGTTACCCCAGACAGCGTTGGTGGGGGTTTCGTCCTTCTATCAAAGCGACTCCTTGCTGCCAGGCCAGCCGCGTTATACCAACGCGGTGGCCGCGCTCGACAGCACGCTGACGCCGCTTGAGCTGCTCGATGCACTGCAAGCCATCGAAATCGACCAGGGTCGCGAGCGTCATGAACGCTGGGGCCCGCGCACGCTGGATCTGGATATCCTGCTGTTCGGCGATCGACTGATCGACGAGCCCCGCCTCAAAGTCCCCCATTACCACATGCAGGCCCGAGCCTTTGTGCTGTACCCATTGGCCGAACTGGCGCCAGCTGACCTGCAACTGGCCGACGGTCGTCACCTGCGCGACCTGCTCGCTGCATGCCCGTTCGTCGGGCTGGAACGCCTGGCCCCGTAGGAGCAAGACTTGCCCGCGATGGCAACACTGCGGTTTCCAGACAGACCGCGTAATCGTTCATCGCGAGCAAGCTCAGCGCCTACAGATCTATGCTGAATCGCATCAGTAACGCCGGTAACACCAACGGCGTAACATTGCGGTAACACATCCAATTGACTTCCCGAGTTCTCCTCACGACTATAGGCGTCCCGCTGCCGGCAACCCGGCACTACAGGGCGCAATCCAGGCTTTTAAAGCACGACACAAGACCGTGCGCCTGAGTAAATGAAGAATCACGCGCGTTACCCGCAGTAGTTTTCCAAGCGCCTGAATGAGGATTTCTTACATGCCAGCTATCACCTTGACCACATTGCAGAGCCTCAAGCAAAAGGGTGAAAAAATCACCATGCTGACCTGCTACGACGCTACCTTCGCCCACGCTTGCAATGAGGCGGGTGTTGAAGTGTTGCTGGTGGGCGACTCCCTTGGCATGGTGTTGCAAGGACACGACAGCACCCTGCCGGTGACCAACGCCGAAATGGCTTACCACGTCGCCGCGGTCAAGCGTGGCAACACCGATGCCTTGATCCTCGCGGACCTGCCGTTCATGGCCTACGCCACCATCGAGCAAACGATGACCAACAGTGCCCAGTTGATGCAGGCCGGTGCACACATGGTCAAGGTCGAAGGCGCGCTGTGGCTGGCCGAGTCGATTCGTCTGCTGGCCGAACGCGGTATTCCGGTGTGCGCGCACATGGGGCTGACGCCACAGTCGGTGAACATTCTCGGCGGCTATAAAGTTCAGGGCCGCAATGAAAACCAGGCCCGGCAGATGCGTGCCGACGCGATTGCCCTGGAACAGGCCGGCGCGGCGATGCTGTTGCTCGAATGTGTACCGAGCGAGCTGGCCCACGAAATCACTCAAGCGGTGAAGATTCCGGTGATCGGCATCGGCGCCGGCAATGCCACCGACGGTCAGGTGCTGGTACTGCACGACATGCTCGGCCTGTCCCTCAGCGGCCGCGCACCGAAGTTCGTGAAGAACTTCATGGCCGGCCAAGACAGCATTCACGCCGCCCTGAGCGCTTACGTCGCTGAAGTCAAAGCCGCAACCTTCCCTGGCGCCGAACACGGATTCTCTGCATGAACACTGTCAAAACCGTACGCGAACTGCGTGCCGCCGTCGCCCGCGCTCGCGGCGAAGGCAAACGTATCGGCTTCGTACCGACCATGGGCAACCTGCACAGCGGTCACGTCGCACTGGTCACCAAAGCCGCCCAACGAGCGGACTTTGTGGTCGCAAGCATTTTCGTCAACCCGCTGCAATTCGGTGCCGGCGAAGACCTCGACAAGTATCCGCGGACCTTGGCCGCCGATCAGGAGAAACTGCTGCAAGCCGGCTGTCACCTGCTGTTCGCCCCAACCGTCGAGGAAATGTACCCGGACGGCATGGCCGGCCAGACCCGCGTCAGCGTTCCACTGCTGTCTGAAGGCCTGTGTGGCGCCAGCCGCCCCGGGCATTTCGAAGGCGTGGCGACGGTGGTCAGCAAGTTGTTCAACATGGTCCAGCCAGACCTCGCGGTCTTCGGTCAGAAGGACTTCCAGCAACTGGCGGTGATTCGCGCGCTGGTGCATGACCTGAACATGCCGATCCAGATCATTGGCGAACCCACCGTAAGAGCCGCCGACGGTCTGGCGCTGTCCTCGCGCAATGGTTTCCTCAGTGAAGAACAGCGGGCCGTCGCGCCAATTGTGTATCGCACGCTGAGCGACATCGCCGAAGCCATCAAACAGGGCGAACGCGATTACCCGGCGCTCCTGGCCCGGAAGATCGAGCAGCTCCAGGCCGCCGGGTTGCGTCCTGATTACCTGGAAATCCGCCACGCACTGACCCTGCGCCCAGCGACCGTGGATGACCGTGACCTGGTGATCCTGGTGGCCGCTTTCCTGGGCACGACCCGGTTGATCGACAACCTGCACCTGAACCTCGACGCTCCGGTTTAAAGGGCAAGATCAAAAGATCGCAGCCGGCGGCAGCAACTACAGAATTATACGATTCGGTGTAGGAGCTGCCGCAGGCTGCGATCTTTTGCGGTGTATTGCCGGCCTCAAAAGCTTCGGGCAAACTGCCCGCCGTTCGGATCTGACCAAGGGAAACACTCATGCACGCCATCATGCTCAAAGCCAAGCTGCATCGCGCCGAAGTTACCCACGCAGTGCTCGACTACGAAGGCTCTTGCGCCATCGACGGCGAATGGCTGGACCTGTCCGGGATCCGTGAGTACGAACAGATCCAGATCTACAACGTCGACAACGGCGAACGCTTCACCACTTACGCCATTCGTGGCGAAGAAGGCTCGCGCATGATCTCGGTCAACGGTGCCGCCGCACACAAGGCCAAGGTCGGTGATCGGGTGATCATCTGCGCTTACGCTCATTACAGCGAAGCCGAACTGCTCAATTTCAAACCGCGCATGCTCTACATGGCCCCCGGCAACGAGCTGAGCCATACCAGCAATGCCATCCCGGTTCAGGTCGCCTGAGCCCTCCCCCGTACTCCGAACACTGAAAGCCCGCCTGCCTGGCGACCTTAAGTGCCGGTACAAAATAGTACCGGCCACAGGTCAGACAAAGCCAAGACAGATCACACCGCGAGGTTTACTGTAATCGCCCTGCGCTATTAAATCGTTTATTCGCAGTTCAACCGGAGGGCGCCTGTCATCAAACAGGACATTCCGGATTTTTCAGTGTCCTAAAGGCAGTCCAAGTAAAAGGAAACCCGCAGCGATGGCGTACTACCGCACTCCTCATGACGTTACCGCTCTGCCAGCCTGGCAGGCGCTGAATGATCACCGCCAAGCCATGCAGGATTTCAGCATGCGCGAAGCGTTCAATGCCGACCCGCAGCGTTTTACCCAGTTCACACTGAGCAGCTGTGGACTATTTCTTGATTACTCGAAAAACCTGATCAACACCGAAACCCGCAATCTGCTGGTGGGCCTGGCGAACGAAGTCGGCTTGCAAGACGCGATCAAGGCGTTGTTCAACGGCGAAATCGTCAATGCCTCCGAAGGCCGTCCGGCGTTGCATACGGCCCTGCGCCGCCCGGTGGGCGACAAGCTGTCGGTCAATGGCGTCAACGTCATGCCTGACGTGCACAAAGTGCTGAACCAGATCACCGAGCTGGTCGGGCGCATTCACGACGGCCTGTGGCGTGGTTACACCGAGAAGCCGATCACTGACGTGGTGAACATCGGCATCGGTGGTTCGTTCCTCGGCCCTGAACTGGTGTCCGAAGCGCTGTTGTCCTACGCCCAGAAAGGCGTGCGCTGCCATTACCTGGCGAACATCGACGGCAGCGAATTCCATGAGCTGTCGGCAAAGATTCGTGCCGAAACCACGCTGTTCATCGTTTCCTCGAAATCCTTCAACACCCTCGAAACCCTGAAAAACGCCCAGGCCGCTCGCGCCTGGTACCTGGCTCAGGGCGGCTCCGAAGCCGAGCTGTATCGCCACTTCATCGCCGTTTCGAGCAACAACGCTGCGGCCGTGGCCTTCGGTATTCGCGAAGAAAACATCTTCCCGATGTGGGACTGGGTTGGTGGGCGTTACTCGCTGTGGTCGGCCATCGGTTTGCCGATTGCCCTGGCCATCGGCATGTCGAACTTCAAGGAACTGCTGTCCGGCGCCTACACCATGGACCAGCACTTCCAGAGCGCACCGTTCGAACAGAACATGCCGGTGCTGCTGGCATTGCTCGGTGTCTGGTATGGCAACTTCTGGGGCGCGCAAAGCCACGCGATCCTGCCGTATGACCACTACCTGCGCAACATCACCAAGCACTTGCAGCAACTGGACATGGAGTCCAACGGCAAGAGCGTACGTCAGGACGGCACGCCGGTTTCCACCGATACCGGTCCGGTCATCTGGGGCGGCGTCGGTTGCAACGGTCAACACGCCTATCACCAGTTGCTGCACCAAGGCACCCAGCTGATTCCAGCCGACTTCATCGTGCCGATCGTCAGCTTCAACCCGGTTGCCGACCACCATCAGTGGCTGTACGCCAACTGCCTGTCGCAAAGCCAGGCGCTGATGCTCGGCAAGACCCGCGCCGAGGCGGAAGCCGAGCTGCGTGAAAAAGGCGTGGCCGAAGACCAGGTGCAAAAACTCGCGCCGCACAAGGTGATCCCGGGCAACCGCCCGAGCAACACCCTGGTGGTCGAGCGCATCAGCCCGCGTCGTCTTGGCGCGCTGGTGGCGATGTACGAGCACAAGGTGTTCGTGCAGAGCGTGATCTGGGGCATCAACGCCTTCGACCAATGGGGTGTTGAGTTGGGCAAGGAGCTGGGCAAAGGCGTCTACAGCCGCCTGGTCGGCAGCGAAGAAACCCCGGCCGAAGACGCTTCGACCCAGGGCCTGATCAACTACTTCCGCGGTCGTCACCGCGGGTGATTTGACCCTCAAAGCTTGCTCGCGATGCAGGCGCTGCGGTGTATCCGATACACCGCATCATCGTTCATCGCGAGCAAGCTCTGCTCCTACGAGGGTCGCGTAGCTCCCCTCTTGAACCCGATAGTCACTCGGCGCATCTTTATCACTTGTGCAATACAAGCATAAGGAACCGCCATGTTCGATATCAGCACGTTCCCCAAAGCCGATGCCGTCCGCCAGGCTGCGCAACTGAGTCAGGACGACTACCAGCGCCTGTACCGCCAATCCATCGAGCAACCCGAGGTTTTCTGGGCCGAACAGGCCAAGCGTTTTCTTGACTGGTCGACCCCCTGGCAAAGCGTTCAACACACGAATATCAAAACCGGCGCGGCACAATGGTTTGCCGGTGCTCAGCTCAACGTCAGCTATAACTGCATCGATCGCCACCTCGCCCAACGCGGCGAACAGACCGCGATCATCTGGGAAGGCGACGACCCGGCTGAATCGCTGCACATCACCTACCAAAAACTTCATCACTGCGTTTGCCGCCTGGCCAACGTGCTGAAAAGCCGTGGCGTAAAAAAAGGCGACCGGGTGTGCATCTACATGCCAATGATCCCTGAAGCCGCCTACGCAATGCTCGCCTGTGCACGCATCGGCGCCGTGCACTCGGTGGTCTTTGGCGGGTTTTCCCCCGATTCCCTGCGTGACCGGATCCTCGACGCGGACTGCCGCACCGTGATTACCGCCGATGAAGGGGTACGTGGCGGTAAATACGTACCGCTCAAACAGAACGTCGACAAAGCCCTGCTCAGTTGCCCGGCCGTCAGTACTGTCGTAGTGGTCGAACACACTCAGATCGAGGTCAATTGGGTCGAGGGCCGCGACCTCTGGTATCACCAGGCCCTACGCGACGTCAGCGACGACTGCCCGCCAGAACCCATGGACGCCGAAGACCCGTTGTTCATCCTTTACACTTCCGGCAGCACCGGTAAACCCAAAGGCGTGCTACACACCACTGGCGGCTATCTGCTGCAAGCGGCGATGACCTTCAAGTACGTGTTCGACTACCGCGACGGTGAAGTCTTCTGGTGCACCGCCGACGTCGGCTGGGTCACCGGCCACAGCTACATCGTCTACGGGCCACTGGCCAATGGCGCGACCACACTGATCTTCGAAGGCGTGCCAAGCTACCCGAACAGCTCGCGGTTCTGGCAGGTCATCGACAAGCATCAGGTGAACATCTTCTACACCGCACCCACCGCCTTGCGAGCCCTGATGCGCGAAGGCCTGGAGCCGTTGAAAGACAGCTCACGCGCCAGTTTGCGGCTGCTGGGCAGCGTTGGCGAGCCGATCAACCCGGAAGCCTGGGACTGGTATTTCAACGCAGTCGGCGAGCAGCGCTGCCCGATCGTCGACACATGGTGGCAGACCGAAACCGGCGGCATCATGCTCAGCCCGCTGGTCAGTGCACAACGGATCAAACCCGGTTGCGCAACCCGGCCGATGTTCGGCGTGCAACCGGTATTGCTCGATGAACACGGTAAGGAAATCAGCGGCGCCGGCAGCGGCGTGCTCGCCATAAAATCAAGCTGGCCAGGGCAAATCCGCAGTGTCTATGGCGACCCGCAACGCATGATCGATACCTATTTCAAACCCTATCCCGGCTACTACTTCACCGGCGACGGCGCACGGCGCGATGAAGACGGCGACTACTGGATCACCGGACGCATCGATGATGTGATCAACGTCTCCGGGCACCGCATCGGCACCGCCGAAGTCGAAAGCGCACTGGTGCTGCATGACAGCATCGCCGAGGCTGCGGTGGTCGGTTACCCCCACGACCTCAAGGGCCAGGGCATCTACGCCTTTGTCACGCCGATGAACGGCATCGAACCCAGCGACGCATTGAAGAAAGAACTGCTGGCCCACGTCAGCCAGGAAATCGGCAGTTTCGCCAGACCCGATCTGATTCAATGGGCGCCGGCCTTGCCGAAAACCCGTTCGGGCAAGATCATGCGGCGCATCCTGCGCAAGATTGCCTGCAATGAGCTCGACAGCCTCGGTGACACCTCGACCCTGGCCGACCCCAGCGTGGTCGCCGGGCTGATCGACAAGCGTCTGAACCAATGATCTGTTCACCCAAGCGCGGCCGTTGGCCGCGCACTTTTTAAATGCCATAGCCACCGAGTCGTCATGGAATTCATCCGTAGCCGTATCGAAACCCAGATCATGAGCCTGTCCGGCCTTTCGCTGGGCAAGCTCGACCTGGAAAACCCCAAGGGCGATCCCGGGCTCTTCGGCCCCGACTCGGTGAGCTGGCAAGTGCATGGCGACTTCAGCAGCATGCTCATCGGCGGCATCAGCGCCTTGATGCTGCAAGCCTTGCACCCGCTGGCACTGGCCGGGGTCTGGGACCACTCGAATTTCCGTGAGGACATGCTCGGTCGACTGCGCCGCACCGGGCAGTTCATCTCCGGTACCACCTTCGGTTCGCGTCAGGACGCCGAGTGGCTGATCGAGAAAGTGCGCACCATTCACCTGCAAGTGGTCGGCACCGCGCCCGATGGGCGCCCTTATGCCGCCAGCGATCCGGACCTGCTGACCTGGGTCCATGTGGCCGAGGTCAGCAGTTTCCTCACCGCACATTTGCGCTACCGCAATCCGAATCTTTCGCCCGCCGATCAGGACCGTTACTACAGCGAGATCGCCTTGGTCGCCGAGCGTCTGGGCGCCCGCGATGTTCCGCGCTCACGGCGGGAAATCAGCGAATACCTTGAGCGAATTCGCCCACAACTACTGTGCGATGAACGCAGCCGCGAAGTGCTGCGGTTGCTCCTCGCTGCACCGTCACCCAGCCGCCTGGCCAGGCCCTTCGGTGGGCTGATGATGCAAGCGGGCATCGACCTGCTGCCCGACTGGGCCAGTGACATGCTTGGTGTCCGCCAGAATCCGCTGCAACGCAAACTGATTCGCGCCAGCGTCAATCGCAGTGCCCCGATGCTGCGCTGGGCGGTGCGCAATGGTTCGGTGCAGCGGGCCAAACGGCGGATGGGAATCCCCAGCTGAATGCGTACTGCTGCCGATCGAACACCAAGTCCTCGCCAAACAATTACCCTGTGGCGAGGGAGCTTGCTCCCGCTGGAGCGCGAAGCGCTCCCAAATCCTGCAGCCGAGTTCTTTCAGACAGAGCACGGTCGAATGTTTTACGGGCGCTGCGCACCCGAGCGGGAGCAAGCTCCCTCGCCACAGGGGATCCATCGATCACAATCCTGTTAAACTCTCGCGCCAAATTCCCCAGCAAGGCGCGTCCATGTCTTCCTTGAATCAGGCGCTGCGCGCCGCCCTCGATCATCGCCAAGACTTGCTCGCCGAGCTCCACTCGCAAGGCACCGACTGCTATCGACTGTTTCATGGCAGCCAGGAAGGTGCCGGCGGCCTGACCGTCGACCGTTACGGCCCGCAACTGCTGGTCCAGAGCTTTCACCAGTCGCTGGAACGCGATGACTTGCTCACGTTGCACGAGGTCATCAATCAGCACCTCAACCTCAACACCCTGCTGGTCTATAACGACCGCTCGCGGGGTAACTCGCGCATTGATCGCGAAGACACGGTCTACCGCGCCGAAGAGGCCGCGCTTGTCGACATGGTGGGCCACGAATGGGGCCTGAACTACCGGGTCCGTGGTCGCCACGCCGGACAGGATCCGCTGCTGTTTCTCGACCTGCGCAACGCCCGCGGCTGGGTCAAGGACCACAGCGCCGGCAAAAGCGTGCTGAACCTGTTCGCCTACACCTGCGGCGTCGGCCTTGCCGCGGCGGCTGGCGGTGCACGCGAGGTGTGCAATCTGGATTTCGCCGAGGGTAACCTGGCAGTCGGCCGTGAGAACGGTCTGCTCAACCCGCAATTGCCAAGCATGCAGTTCGTACAGTCCGATTACTTCCCGGCCATCCGCCAACTCGCCGGCCTGCCGATCAGCCAGCGCCGTGGACAGAAACTGCCCAGTTATCCGCGCCTGGAACAGCGTCAGTACGACCTGGTCCTGCTCGATCCACCCGCCTGGGCCAAAAGTGCATTCGGCACCGTTGACCTGCTGCGCGACTACCAGAGTTTGCTCAAACCGGCGCTACTGGCCACCGCCGACGATGGCGTGCTGATCTGCTGCAACAACCTGGCAAAAGTCAGCATGGACGACTGGCGTGAGCAGGTGCTGCGCTGCGCAGAAAAGGCCGGACGCCCGGTGCGCGACTGGAAAGTGCTGACACCTGGCAGCGACTTTCCGTCGATGGATCAGCAGCCGCCGCTGAAAACCCTGATCCTGCAACTCTGAGCTCTTTCGAAAAAACCTGACATTTGCTGTTCAAGGTGATTGCTTTGGAACCAGAATCGCATGCCATACTCCAAGCCACTCCCGATTCCGATAGTTGAAGCCGAACATGCCCAAAGGATTGATTCGCGCCATCGGCGCCTTGTTGATTGCCGTCGCCCTTTACAGCGTGTTGGGGTTTCTGATTTTACCGGGCATCGCCTTGCGGATCGCCAATCAACAATTGGCCAACTACGCGGCGGTGCCTGCGCACATTCAACGGATCGAACTCAATCCCTTCAGTCTTGAACTGACCGTGTGGGGCCTGAACATCGGCGAGCCGGGCAAGGAACAGCTTGCCTTCGAGCGCCTGTACGCCAACCTGCAAATCGATAGCCTCTGGACTCGTGCACTGCACTTGATCGATGTGCAGCTGGACAAGCCGAAAACCGAGATTCTGTTCAACAAGGACGGCAGCCTGAACCTCACGCAACTGTTCAAGTTGCCAGCCAGTGAGCCGACGCCTGCGGACCCGAACGCCAAACCCTTCCCGCTGCGCATCGACCACATCAATCTGGCCAGTGGTTATGTGCACTTCCAGGACCTGCGCCCGAGCGAGCCGATCGAATTCCTGTACGACACGCTCAATCTGGAGTTGAACAACCTCAGTACCCTGCCCGACGACAACGCCGCCATGACCCTCGTCGCAGCTGGCCCGGCGGGTGGCCGGATCGACTGGACCGGCCACATCAGCCTGGTGCCCATCAGCTCCGAAGGCACACTGAAAGTCACCGACGGCAAAATGAAATCCTGGTGGCCTTACGTGCGTGACGCATTGCCGCTGGTGCTTGAAGACGGAACGCTGAACCTGAGCACCGATTACAAGTTCAACCTGACGCAGGGAACCGAACTGCTGCTGAACAACGCCTCGGTCAGCGTTGCTCCGTTCGCCATCAAGGCCCCGGATGGCCGGCCGCTGGTGCGCCTCGAACGTCTGGACGTCAGCGAGACCACGGTCGATCTGGTCAAGCAACAAGTGATCGTCGGCAAGATCCGCAGCCAGAAGCTCGAAACCTGGGCCGCCCGCGAAGCCGATGGCCAGCTCGACTGGCAGAAGCTCTTCGCCAGCCAACCGACCAAACCGGCCACAAAACCCGAGTCAACCAAGGCTCCGGCGGCGGCAGACTCGCCGCAACCAAAACCCGATCCGGCGGTGCCGAGCAAGCCCTGGCAAGTGCTGCTCAAGGATGTCGAGCTGCGCAACTATCAAGTGCACTTGGCCGACCGTCAGGCCCAGCCGGCGGTGGCACTGGAGCTTGGCCCGCTGAACGTCGACGTGAAGAATTTCGATAGCCTCAATGGTTCGCCGTTCTCCCTCAAGGTCGATACCGGCCTGGGCAAGCAGGGCAAGATTCTCGCGAATGGCGAGGTCAACCTCGCGCCGATCAGCGCCAAACTCAAGGTCCAGACCAAAGACATCGACTTGCGCGTCGCCCAGTCCTATATCAACCCGTTCATTCGTCTGGAGCTGCGTTCCGGGATGCTCGGCAGCGACCTGGCGGTTGACCTGAAAAGCACCGAGCCACTGGCGTTCAGCGTTACCGGCCGCGCTCAGGTCGACCAATTGCACACCCTGGACACTCTGAAAACCCGCGACTTCCTCAAGTGGCAGCAAGTGGTGGTCGAAGGCCTGAACTACCAACATGGCGATAGCCTGTCGATCGACAAGATCAACCTGCAACAGCCGTATGTGCGCTTCATGATCAACGATGATCGCACCACCAACATCAACGACCTGCTGATCCCGCAATCGCCCGACAACGGCAGTAAAACCGCCGCCGCGAAACCTGCTGCAAGCAAGGACAAGCCACTGGGTATCCACATCGGCGCGATTGCGATCAACGACGGTTCGGCGAACTTCGCCGACTTCAGCCTGACACCGAACTTTGCCACCGCCATTCAACAGCTCAACGGCCAGATCGGCACCATCGACAGCCGCCAGGTCAAACCTGCCGCCGTCGACATCAAGGGCAAAGTCGACCGCTACGCCCCGGTGACCATCAAGGGCAGCGTCACCCCGTTCGACCCGATGACCGCGCTGGATATCGCCACCAGTTTCAAACGCGTCGAACTGACCACCCTGACCCCCTACTCCGGCAAATTTGCCGGTTACCGGATCCGCAAGGGCCGGCTCAATCTCGACCTGCACTACCAGATCGTCAAAGGCCAGTTGAAAGCCGAAAACAAAGTGGTGGTGGAGCAACTGCAACTGGGCGAAAAAGTCGACAGCCCGGACGCCGTGAGCTTGCCGCTGAAACTGGCCATCGCCTTGCTCAAGGACAGCGATGGCAAAATTTCCATTGATCTGCCGATAACAGGCGATCTGAACAACCCGCAATTCAGCATCATGCCGATCATCTGGCAAACCCTGCGCAACCTGATCGTGCGCGCGGCCGAGGCACCCTTCAAGCTCATTGGCGGGCTGGTCAACGGCAGTGGGGCCGAGGACCTGGGCAGCGTGTCGTTCGCACCCGGTTCAAGTGAGCTGAGCAAGAACGCCGAGTCGGCGCTCGATACCCTGGCCAAAGCGCTCAAGGAACGTCCGGCCCTGCGCCTGGAAATCGAAGGTACCGCCGCCGAGAAGAGCGATGGCCCCTTGATTGCCGAACAGCGACTGGAACGTGAATACCAGTACAACTACTACAAAATGCTCCAGCGTCGCGGCGACAAAGTCCCTGCGCAAGCTTCGTTGCTGGCAGTCCCGGACAGCGAAAAAGGCCCGCTGCTCGAAGCCATTTACCGCACACGCCTGAAAACCCAGCCACCGGCCGAATGGACGCAACTGGGCAAAGCAGAGCGCACCGCCAAACTGCGTGAAGGCGTGATCAAGTTCTGGTCTTCAGACACCGCGCTGCTGCGCCAACTGGGTCAGGATCGCGCCAGCACCATCAAGGACTACCTGGTCGACAAAGCCCAGCTCGCCGATGACCGGGTGTATTTCGTTGACGCTAACCTGGGCGAAGCCGAAAGCGATGGCCGAGTCGTCACGCCCATGCACCTGGATGCGGAGTAAGCATGAATAGCCGATTGCTGATCAGCCTGGCACTGGCGTTCTTCGCCAGCCAGGTGCAAGCCCAGACCGATACCTTGCGCTGCGGCAGTCAGTTGATCAGCGTCGGCGATCGCACCAGTGAAGTGCTGCACAAATGTGGCGAGCCGGTTGCACGTGATGCGTTGGGCTACAAACGCAGCGCCAATCGCCGGGAAGAAGTCCCGGTTGAGGAATGGACCTACGGTCCGAACAGCGGCATGTACCAATACCTGCGCTTTGAAGGCAACCGCCTGGTACGGATCACCAGCAAACGCGGAAACTGATTGGAAAAGATCGCAGCCTGCGGCAGCTCCTACGCCAAAATCATGGTCTGTAGGAGCTGCTGCAGGCTGCGATCTTTTGCTTCTCCCCGCTCCGGCGGGAAACCTTCAGTCTTACTGGGCCAACAGGCCATCAGCCGATACAGCTTTGACACCTTTGATTTTCTTGGTGATAGCGACGGCCATATCTTTCTGAGACTGGGTAATGGCTACTTTCGACGATAGAGAAACGACGCCTTTGTTGGTTTCGACTTTGATGTCGGTGCCAGGAATCCCCTTCTCGGTGACCAGATCGCTTTTCACTTTAGTGGTGATCCAGGTATCGGAAGTTGCTTCCTCGGCCTTGGTCATTTCACCGGCAGCCACCACCATCGGCGACTGTGTGGCTTGAGTGGTCTGCGCAAATGCAGCGTTGGCCATGGTCAGGGTCAGAGCGGTTGCAGCGGCGGCAGCGATAGCGAACGTCTTCATACGAGTAACTCCTGTTCTTCCAGAAAGTCTGCTGCATGCCTTCTCAGCAGGGTTAACAGAGACAGTGCGAAGGCCGTGCCAACTTGAGACAGCTAAATAAACCAATAAAAATCAATGCGTTATAAAAAAACCAAATAACTGGAGTCATGCAAAATGCATGACCCGGGCGTTGTTGACATGCAAGTTGCGGGTTTTATCGAATTACCGCGATGCCATCGAACGGTCGAGAAAATGCCTCGCGTCCGTAGAGGCGAGGCATTGAGGCTTCGATACAGGATCAGACGCCAGTGCAACCCTTGGGCGCGTAGTCCTGCAGCGCGGTGGTCGCGCAGGTCCAGCCACCGGCCAGTGTCCGCGTCAGCGTGATGGTTTTGCTGAGCACCGGACCTGGTGCATTGACAATCGTGCAAACAATAGTACCTGCACCGCTGGAAGCAGTACCCGATGCCGTGATTGTGCAGTTACCGGTAGTTGCCGTACCACCGATCAGCGCCAGTGTCGGGTCGGTGCCCTGATTGATAATGTCTTCAAAAGGCACCTTCAGTGCTGAAATTTCCGCCAGCCCCGCGGTGACCTTCGCCCGCGCCTGATACTTGGAATACAGCGGCAACGCGAACGTCGCCAGAATGCCGATGATCGCCACCACGATCAGCAGCTCGATGAGGGTAAAACCTTTTTGATTATTCATAGAACAGGCTCCATGCATGAGGCGAAATCTCATGTCCTGAACCAGTCAAAGCACAGCACATGCCAACCCCTTCGCCCCCGGCTTACAGGGTGTCAGATCGGCAAAAGCCCGGCACATACCCCGAGGAACCGCACTATCTGACACTTTTTGTCACCTCAAGAGCGCTGGTGAGGTTCCATCCGTTGACTAGGCTATAAGTCTTGAACGGTCTGTGCCTGGTAATCGAATGAATGACATCGCCCTCAGCGGTCTGGCCAAGCAATTGGTGCTGGCCGAACTGCTCACTGACAAAAGCGCGCAACAGGCGTATCAGCAAGCTCAGCGCAATCGCGTTTCCCTGGTCAGCTATCTGGTACAGAACAAAATGGTGAGCAGTCGCCAGGTTGCGGAAATTGCCTCAGAGCATTTCGGCGTCGCCTTCCTCGACCTCAACTGTCTCGACAAAGACTCCCAGCCCAAAGACCTGGTCAGTGAAAAGCTGATTCGCCAGCACCACGCCCTGCCACTCTGGCGGCGCGGCAACAAACTGTTCGTGGGCATTTCCGACCCGAGCAATCAGCAGGCGATCAACGATATCCAGTTCAGCACCGGGCTCACCACCGAAGCGATCCTGGTCGAAGACGACAAGCTCAGCGACGCCATCGAGAAATTCTTCGACAGCCACAGCACGGGCCTGGAAGACATGGCCGATATCGACCTCGGGGGCCTGGACATCAAAGCCGTCGACGACCAGCGCCAGGACGCTGTCACCGGCCAGGACTCCGACGATGCCCCGGTGGTGCGCTTCGTCAACAAGATGCTGCTGGACGCGATCAAGGGCGGCTCCTCGGACCTGCATTTCGAGCCCTACGAAAAAATCTATCGGGTGCGGGTACGGACCGACGGCATGCTGCGCGAAGTTGCCAGGCCGCCGACTCAATTGGCCAACCGCATCGCTGCCCGTCTCAAGGTGATGGCCAGCCTGGACATTTCGGAACGTCGAAAACCCCAGGACGGGCGGCTCAAGATGCACCTGTCGAAAAGCAAATCCATCGATTTTCGGGTCAACACCCTGCCAACGTTGTGGGGCGAAAAAATCGTGATACGGATTCTCGACCCCTCCAGTGCACAGATGGGCATCGACGCGCTGGGTTACGAGCCCGATCAAAAAGACCTGTATATGGCGGCGCTCAAGCAACCTCAAGGGCTGATTCTGGTCACCGGGCCGACGGGTTCAGGGAAAACCGTGTCGCTGTACACCGGGTTGAATATCCTTAATACCGTCGACATCAATATCTCCACCGCCGAAGACCCGGTAGAGATCAACATGGAAGGCATCAACCAGGTCAACGTCAATCCCAGGCAGGGCCTGGATTTCGCTCAGGCATTGCGCTCATTTCTGCGCCAGGACCCGGACGTGATAATGGTCGGCGAGATCCGCGATCTGGAAACCGCCGAAATCGCGATCAAGGCTGCGCAAACCGGACACCTGGTGCTTTCCACCCTGCACACCAACAGCGCGGCTGAAACCCTGACCCGGCTGCACAACATGGGCATCCCGGGGTTCAACATCGCCACGGCCGTGCACCTGATCATTGCCCAGCGCCTGGCCCGCAAGCTGTGCCCCCACTGCAAAAAAAACCTCTCGATTCCCGACGAAACTCTGATCAAGGAAGGCTTCCCACGGGAACGCATCGGCTCCTTCACGATCTACGAACCCGTCGGTTGCGATCTCTGCAACAACGGCTACAAAGGGCGAGTCGGAATCTATGAAGTGGTGAAAAACACCCCGCAGCTGCAACGGCTGATCATGGCTGAAGGCAATTCTCTGGAAATCGATACGCAGATGCGCAAGGACGGCTTCAACGACCTGCGCACCTCGGGCTTGCTCAAGGCCATGCAGGGCATCACCAGCCTCGAAGAAATCAACCGGGTCACCAAGGATTGAGTCATGGCGGTCAAAGCAATCAAGGTCAGCGTCTACGCCTGGGAAGGCACCGACAGGAAAGGCAGCAAGGTAACCGGCGAGCTGAGCGGTCATAACCCGGCCTTGATCAAGGCGCAGCTACGCAAACAAGGGATCAACCCGGGCAAAGTACGGAAAAAAACCGCTTCGCTGTTCAACCTCGGCAACCGTATCAAGCCGCTGGACATTGCTCTCTTCACCCGGCAAATGGCGACCATGATGAAAGCCGGTGTGCCGCTGCTGCAGTCGTTCGACATCATCGGCGAGGGCTTCGACAACCCGAACATGCGCAAGCTGGTGGACGAGGTGAAACAGGAAGTCGCCGCCGGCAACAGCTTCGCCACCGCGCTGCGTAAAAAACCACAGTACTTCGATGAGCTCTACTGCAACCTGGTCGACGCGGGCGAGCAGGCCGGCGCGCTCGACACGCTGCTGGAGCGGATTGCGACCTACAAGGAGAAAAGCGAAAGCCTCAAGGCCAAGATCAAAAAAGCCATGACCTATCCGCTGGCCGTGGTCTTTGTCGCAATCATCGTCACCGGCATTCTGCTGGTCAAAGTGGTCCCGCAATTTCAGTCGGTGTTTTCCGGATTTGGTGCAGAACTCCCGGCCTTTACCCTGATGGTGATCGGTCTGTCCGAGTTCATGCAGGCGTGGTGGTGGCTGTTACTCGGCGGCCTGATCATCGGGGCCCTGAGCTTTCGCCATGCGCTCAAGCGCTCGCAACGCTTTTGCGACTGGCTGGATGCCAAACTGCTGAAAATGCCGATACTCGGCGCACTGCTCTACAAATCGGCGGTGGCGCGCTTTGCCCGTACCCTGTCGACCACCTTCGCCGCAGGCGTCCCCCTGGTCGAAGCTCTGGATTCGGTAGCAGGTGCTACTGGCAATATCGTGTTCAAACGGGCGGTTCTGCGCATCAAACAGGATGTCTCCACCGGCATGCAATTGAACTTCTCGATGCGCACCAGCAGGATTTTCCCCAACATGGCGATTCAAATGGCCGCCATTGGCGAGGAGTCTGGCGCACTCGACGATATGCTCGACAAAGTTGCGATCTACTATGAAGCTGAAGTCGACAATATGGTCGACAGCCTGACCAGCCTGTTGGAGCCGTTCATCATGGTGGTGCTCGGCGTCATTGTCGGCGGGCTGGTGGTTGCCATGTACCTGCCCATTTTCCAACTCGGCTCAGCGATTTGAACATGCCCTTGAGTGAATTCATGGCCGGTTACCCACTGGCATTCGTTGTCACTGCGCTAGTGCTTGGGCTGGTGATCGGTAGTTTTCTCAACGTGGTGGTCTGGCGCCTGCCGAAAATGCTTGAGGGCGACTGGCGGCAACAAGCCCTGGATGTACTGGGTTTACCCCCTGAAGCACCGGGCCCGACCTACAACCTGATGTTGCCGCATTCACACTGCCCGCAGTGCGCCCATCGAATCCGCGTCTGGGAGAACATTCCTCTGCTCAGTTACCTGGCACTGCGCGGCCGGTGCTCAAATTGCAAAGCGCCGATCAGCGCCCGCTATCCCTTGACCGAACTGGCCTGCGGCGTGCTGTCGGCGTTTGTCGCCTGGCACTTCGGCTTCGGTTGGACAGCTGCGTGGGGGCTGGTCCTGAGTTGGGGGTTATTGGCGATGTGCCTGATCGACGCCGACCACCAATTGCTGCCGGATGTGCTGGTGTTGCCGTTGTTGTGGCTGGGTCTGATCGTCAACAGCTTCGAGCTTTTCGTGCCTTTGCAGGCAGCGATGTGGGGGGCGGTGGCCGGCTATCTGCTGCTGTGGTCGGTGTATTGGCTGTTCAAACTGATAACCGGCAAGGAAGGTATCGGTCACGGCGACTTCAAGCTCCTGGCGCTGCTCGGTGCCTGGGGCGGTTGGCAGATTCTGCCGCTGACGGTCCTGCTTTCATCGCTGGTGGGTGCTGTGGGGGGAGTGATTTTACTGCGCCTGAAAGATACCAACACCTCGACGCCGATCCCCTTTGGACCCTATCTGGCAATTGCCGGCTGGATTGCCTTGCTCTGGGGTGGTCAAATAACCGGCTTCTATTGGCAGTTTGTCGGTTTCAAATGAATACCCCTGTGGAAAAACCCTGGATTCTCGGTCTGACCGGTGGCATCGGCAGCGGCAAAAGCGCGGCGGCCCAGCACTTCATCGATCTGGGTGTGCACGCGGTGGATGCCGATCATGCCGCACGCTGGGTGGTCGAACCCGGTCGCCCGGCGCTGGCGCAGATTGCCGAGCACTTCGGTGTCGGCGTGCTGCAAGCCGATGGCCAATTGAATCGCGCAGCACTGCGCAAGCTGATCTTTGAAGTCCCCGAAGAACGCCGCTGGCTCGAAGCGTTGCTGCATCCGCTGATCGCTCAGGAAATCGCCGCGCACCTGGCACGCGCACAATCACCTTATGCGATTCTGGTGTCGCCGCTGTTGATCGAGTCCGGGCAGTACAAAATGACCCAGCGAGTGCTGGTGATCGACGCACCGGAACACTTACAGATCGAACGAACCTTGCAGCGCGACCAGACCAGCGAACAGCAGGTCCAGGCGATCCTCAAGGCCCAGTCCAGCCGTCAGGACCGCCTCAGCCATGCCGACGATGTGGTGGTCAATGACCGCGACCTCGCCTGGCTGCACAGCGAGGTCGAACGCCTGCATCACTTTTACCTTACTTTGCGTGGAGGCCAGTCATGAGCCAACCCCCTGTCGTCGAATGTCCAACCTGCGGCGCCCCTGTTGAATGGAGCGCGACCAGCACCTTCCGGCCGTTTTGCTCGGACCGTTGCAAACTGATCGATCTGGGCGCCTGGGCCTCGGAAGAACACAAGATTCCGGTCAGCCCCGACTCTGAAGACGAGTTGTTCTCGGAAGATTTCGACCCGCGCCACTGATCCCGCCCCTCAGGGCCGCATGAACCCGTAGTCCTGGCTGTCGTCGAGATTCTCCGCCAGAAACTGCAACTCATCGGCCAGATCCTCGACACTGCGTACGCCCTTGCTCTGCTGCACCACCGCACTGAGCAAGGCACGCAGGCTCAACCCCGGTTCAAACCCCGCCTCATGCGCCGACTCGAGACTGTTGCGCAATTCCTGCCTTGCCCATTCGTAAACGCTCATGCCACTGCTCCTGAGGATTTTCCAGAGCATGGAATCGCAGCCGATTCGAACATTTGATATGGATCAAGGCTTGTCGTCGTCCTTCCACGGCGCCGACAAATAACGCGTGCGGTTGAAGGTCTCCAGCCACTCGGGACAGAACACCACCAGCGAACTGATCACCATGCCGTTGATAAACGCCTCGGGGAAAATGATCAGCCACAGGTAACCGACAAAATCCTCCAGCCATTCCGGCATCGCAAAACGCTCGTCGAACCACAACAGCCCCAACCCCACCAGCAGGCAGAGCAACGCCGAAAGCCCGGCGGCCAAAAAGCCCGAGCAAAAGATATACACAAAGGGATTATGCGGTTGCGCCCGCTCCACCAGGATCGCGCAGCCTTCGGTGACCAGCACCGGCAACAGAATCAGCAACGCACCATTGACCCCCATCGCGGCCAGGTCCTGACGCCCGAGCAGCACCAGCCCCACCTGCGCCACCAGCCCGCCGACAATCGCCAGCGGCCAGTCCAGCAATAACGTCACCGCCGTCATGCCGATGATGTGATAAGACACGCCGGTGTCGAAGTCCCGTCGCACCAGCCAGAGGACGAACAACGCGAACACGGTGCCAAACAGCAAATGCTGACGCCGACTGTCCGTGAACAACTCGACCCACGGTGCTCGGGCAACGGCCCAGATCAGCACTGGCACGTAGATCAGCCAGCCGACCGTGAGGGTTTCGGGCGAGAGCAGTGCGGCACCGATCATCGCGGCAGGCACTCCCACGCCCACAACGGCACAAAACCCGGTAACCCTACTGAGCAGACCTTCACTCCAGACTCCTTCCTGAACCGAAACAAGCCTTGAGTCTACACCGCCCTGCGCGCGCCCTCAGATCTCAGGCCCAGTGGCGTGGATCGCTCATCACTGCCTCATGCTCGGCGAACAGGCGCGGTAGCTCCGCCTTGAGAAAATCCACCCAGGTTCGGACCTTCGCATCGAGAAAGCGCCGCGACGGGTACAGCGCGTAGACATTGCGCTCACGCGGGCGATAGCTCGGCAGCAGGCGCAGCAACGTGCCGTCGCTCAACGGCCGTGTCGCGGTATAAAACGGCAACAGACTGACCCCCATCCCCGCCTCGGAAGCCTTGACCATCGACTCGGCAACATTGCACTGAAAGGTCTTCGCCGGGCTAACGCGGTGCTCCCCCTCCTCGTCATGGAACACCCATTGATCGCTGTACAACGGATCCAGCATGCGCAGGCAGCGATGATCGTTCAGTGCCAGCGGGTTGCCTGGCACACCCTGGCGTTGCAGGTAGTCGGGGGAGGCGCAGGGCACGCTGTAAATCTGCCCGACGACCTGGGCGACAAACTGCGAGTCGGCCAGCTCATGGGCAATCGAAATCACCACGTCATGGCCTCCTTCCAGCGGATCCGGATTGCGTTGCGACAAGGTCAGCTCGAACACCACATCAGGATAGAGTTCGGTGTATCGAGCGATCAGCGGCGTAATCAGCACACCCAGGCCATGCATGCTGTGAACCCGCAACCGACCGCTGGGCTTGAGATGAGCGCCACGCGCTTCGGCCGTAGCCTCTTCCATCTCTTCGAGTATTTGCCGACTGCGCAGCAAAAAGCGCTCGCCGGCCTCGGTCAGGCTCAAACGCCGAGTGGTGCGTTGCAGCAGGCGCGCCTGCACATGTTGCTCCAGGTCCGCGACCAACCGGGACACTTGCGCGGTCGAGAGTTCAAGCGCGTCGGCGGCAGCGGTAAAGCTGCCGCTGTCCACCACGCGGACAAACACCCGCAAGTTATTGAGCAAATCCATAGGCCCTCCTCGGGCACTGACTGTTGCGTTTCACGTAAGGCTGCATCAGGCACTTGCCCCTTTATCGGTAGCGGGCAAGGCATAGACTTCAATCATCGGAACCCACACGGAGTACACAAAAATGAAAACCTTGATCAGCCTGTTTCTGACCGTTGTCGCCACCTCCGCCATGGCCGCCGGCAACGAACCCGCCACTCCGTACAACCCGGCGCAACCGCTGGACATCGCCAAGGTGCTTTCCGTGACAAACACCGCCACCGCCTGCGACGTAGTGCCGGCGACCATGGTCTACATCGATCATCAAGGCCAGACCCACCGCGTGACGTATCAGGTCATGGGCAGCTGCACGAGCAACCTGTGATCGCTGGCTCGCGGCACGACTCAAACGACCATCCGTTTCGCCTGCAAGGCCAGATCATGCAGCCCGGCCAAGCGCGCCATGATGCGCTCGACCACTTCGACCCGGGCCAGCGCACCACTTTGCAGTTCGCCCATCGAGTGCAGCGCCACTTCGGCCTTTTCCAGCCCCAGACGCGTTGAACCGGCCAACTGCTCGATACCTTGGCGCGCATGCTCGGCGGACTGTTCCAGGCCCGTCGCGATCTGCCTGATCTGCGCACTGGAATCCGCCGCCTGACGTGACAGATTGCGCACTTCGTCCGCCACCACCGCAAAGCCTCGACCATGGCTGCCCGCCCGCGCCGCCTCGATGGCTGCGTTCAACGCCAGCAGATTGGTCTGACGGGAAATGTCCTGAATGCTGCCGACAATTGCACCAATGCGCATCGACTGAGCGCCGAGTTCATCGAATACTTGATCGAGACGCTGCATATAGAGGTTCAGGTCCCCCAGCACACTGGCCGAAGACTGCATGCTCAGCGCACTCGCCTTCACCCGCTCACCGGCCGTGCGCGCCAGCTGATTGGCAAAACGCATGTCTTCCTCGGTTTGCAGCACCGACTCGGTCAATTGCTCCAGCGTGAGGTGCACAATCGCACCGGGCCATTCGCGCTCGGGTTGCACTGCCGGGGTCGGGGGCTCGATCAGCTCCACGCTCGGCACGGGAGTTTCAGACTCAAGCGGCAGCGTCACTGTCACCGGTGGCTGTCGACGATACAGCGCCGCAGCGAACAGCAATGCGAGGTTGATCCCGCCAGCCAGCAGCAGCCGCTCGTTATCGCCCCAGGCCAACAGCACAGCGCCCACGCCAGCACTCATCAACAGTAAACCCGCACCGATCTTGCGCGGCCCGCGCTCTTGCGCGCCGGTCATAGCAGCGTCCAGGTGTAACTGAGGATCAAGCGGTTTTCGTCGATATCACTGCGGTAGTTGGAACGCGCCACGGCGTTGCGCACGCGTATCCCGAGACCTTTGAGGGTGCCGCTCTGCAGCACATAACCGAGATCGAGATCGCGTTCGCGGTCCTTGCCTTCGAAACCCTTGCCGGTGTCGACGTTGTTGCCGGTGATGTAACGCACAGTGCTGGTCAGCCCCGGCACCCCGAGGGCGGCGAAGTCGTAGTCATAGCGCGCCTGCCAGGAGCGTTCGTCGGTGTAGGCAAACTCGTAGGTCGGCACCTCGTTGCCCAGCGGCGAGATGTTGGCGAAGACTCGTGGGAAGGCACTATCACCATACATCCCCTGATAACCGACATAGAACGTATGGCCGCCATGCTTGGCCGAGAGCAAGGAGAAGAACGCCCGGTTGTCGATGTTACCCAGCAATTTTTTGCCGTCCTCATGGGAGTCGTAGTAACCGAGGTTGGCGCCCAGGGTCCAGTCGCCCATCGGTTCGCTATGTTTGAGACCAAGGACGCGCTGGTTGTAGATATCTTCCAGTTGCCCGTACCAGGCACTGACCGAGGTGCGTTTGTCATTGAAGGCGTAATCGGCGCCCGCAAAGTTGAAGCCGTCACTGCTGGCCTGGCGCTGCGGCACATGACCGAGCATCGCCTGCATCTTTTGCTCGCCGGACTCGTTGCGCAGGCTGGTCGAACTCAAATGCCCTGCCTGCAAGGTCAGGCCGTTGATCTCGCTAGAGCTGATGCTCGCCCCTTGGTAGGTCGGCGGCAGCAAGCGAATATCGCTGAAGGCCAGCACCGGCAGGTTGGGTTGCAATTCACCGACCTTCAATTCGGTCTTTGAGTAACGCAGCTTCAACGCACCGGCCAGACGACTGTAATCATCCGCCGCGTGCCCATCGCTCTGTACCGGCAACAGCCCGGTATTGACCCGGTCCGGGCTGCTGTCGAGCTTGAGGCCGAGCAAGCCGATGACATCCACGCCGACACCAATGGTGCCTTGGGTGTAGCCGGATTTGACGTTAAGGATGAAGCCTTGGGCCCACTCTTCGGCTTTCGACTGTTTGTTGGCCCCGACAATGTCGGAAAAGTCCCGGCTGAAGTAGTAATTGCGCGCCTGCAAGGTGGCGCTGGCGTCTTCGATAAAGCCGCCCTCGGCGGCCATCAAGCCACTGGAAAAACCCGAGACGACCGCCAGGGACACCGCTGAACCCAGTGTGGGGAGAATCTGTTTCATCGCTTTTCTCTTATTGTTATTGATCGACAGGTTGGCGTGCGCCACCCGCAGCGTTGCGATGCGGGTGGTGGGAGTCAGACGCTGGTCGGCACCAGTCTCGAGGCGACGCCTTTGCTGCTGCGTTGGCAGCTGATGGCGAACACGGCCATGGCGATGGCGGCGATCGCCCCCGGCAAGGCGAACGCCATGAAATTCAGTTGCAGCGGCAGACTTATTCCCAGCAACGCACCGCCCAGAAGCGGGCCGACGATGGCCCCGTTGCGGCCGATACCCGAAGCCCAACCCAATCCGGTAGAACGAATGGCCATGGAATAGAACTGCGCGGCGCAGGCGTACAACAGGATCTGCGAGCCGATCGTGGTGGCGCCGGCGATGGCGATCAGCAGATAGAGCACCGGCATCGGGCTGTTGAAGCCGAGCAAGGTGATCGATACGGCGGCGATGCTGAAGAACACCGCCAAGACCCTCGGCAGGTTGAGTTTGTCACCCAACACGCCGCCGCCGACCGCGCCGAAGATGGCCCCGAAGTTCAGTACCAGCAGGAATGACAGACTCGAACCCAGGCTATAACCGGCGTTGGCCATCAGTTTCGGCAGCCAGGAGCTCAAGGCATACACCATCAACAGGCAGCAGAAAAACGCCAGCCACAACATCAGCGTGCGCATCGCCCGGCCTTCACGAAACAGCTGTAAAACCGGGGTGCCGCGGCCTTTTACTTCGGTCATGTGCAGTTGATCGGTGGCGTGCGCAACATAAGCCGGGTCAACCCGTTGGAGAACCTTGCGCGCCTGTTCATTGCGGCCCTGACGCAGCATGAAACCTACCGACTCGGGCAAGAAATACATGATCAGCGGCAACAGTAGCAACGGCACAATCGCCACATAAAACACCGACTGCCAGCCAAAGCTCGGGATCAGAACGATGCCCAGCCCGGCCGAGAGCATGCCGCCCAGCGAGTAGCCGCTGAACATGATCGCCACCAGGGTACTGCGGATCTTTTTCGGCGCGTACTCGTTCATCAGCGCCACCACGTTGGGCATCACCCCGCCAATCCCCAGCCCGGCGATGAACCGGCAAATGCCAAATTCAGTAGGGTTTCCGGCAAAACCATTGAGTACGGTAAAACCGCTGAAAAGCATCACGCACAGGGTGATGGCTTTTTTGCGGCCGATCCTGTCCGACAGCGGGCCGAAAAACAGCGCCCCGAACATCATGCCAAACAGTGCATAACTGCCTAATGCACCTGCCTGCAGAGGACTCAGCCCCCAGTCCTTCATCAACATCGGCAGCACCACGCCGTAGATCACCAGATCGTAACCATCGAAGATGATGATCAGGGCACACCAGCACAGCACCCTCCAGTGAAAACGGTTGAAGCGTGCGTTGTCGATAACCTCATGTACGTCGATCGTGCGCATGGCATCTTTTCTCTTGTTGTTGTTTTTTTAAGAGCTTCGGTAACGCGGTAAACGTCCGTAAAGCCGAGGGTAGGGACGTCTGGCGCGCGGCAATATCCGCTTTGTGCAGATCGCTATCCGTTTTGTGCAGTGCCCTGGACCGGGCCTTGGAGGAAAATCGCCGGATGCTTGCAACGATGAAGACTCGGGAAAGTTTTTCCTCTCCGACAAACTGTCTTCTTTGCGATCGCATTTGAACGCTAAGCTTGGCCTATGGATGACTCAGATTATTTGCGCCTGCTGACCATCGCGGCCGAGCAAGCCAACGCGTTCCTTTCCAATGCCCGCAAATGGGAGCGTGAGCGTTGGGTTTGCCAACGCCTGCTGCAAGGCTTGAACATTCCCTACCGCGTCGACGAATTCACCCCCGCCGGTGAACCGCCGGATGTACTGTTTCGCGAGGCAAATTTCGAGGTGTTCTTCGTGCTCGACGAAGGTCGACGGTTGAATGACGAGTGGCGCGACGAGCTGCAACGCCGGCGCAGTGCATTCTCCCTGAGCCAACTGGTGCGCCGCGAAGCCAAGCCCAGGCGTATTCCAGCCAACGAGTTCTTGCTGAGACTGGCACCGACCTTGCGCAAAAAAGCCCATAACTACAAAGAACGCGGGATGGACCTGGGCGAACTGGACATCATCGCCTTCGCCAGCCTCAAGCGCGAAGTGCTCGACCTCAACAGCCATTTCCCGCCGCCCACCGAATACCTGCGCCAGGGGTGGCGCTCGTTGTCGCTGGTCGGCCCGACCTTCGCTCGAGTGCTGTTCGCTCACCCGGATGCACCGGACTTTTTGCGCGGTAACCTGGGACGCAGCATCCTCTTCGACGTCGGGATCAGCCTGTGAACCCACGACAGCAATTGTTGGCGCCCCCGCTGTAGCTTCTATACATTTAGCAACGTCTACCTGACGAGGCCTTATCATGACCAGCCGCCTGAAACCCGACGACCAGCAGCATGTCGAAGAGTATCTGCAACTGTCGCAGAACCGAGTCGAGCGCCGGCCTTTCCGGCCGTGGATGCTCCTCGTGGTGGTATTGGCAGTGACCATTGGCCTGGGCCTTGTGAGCCGACTTATCAGTTACCTGACGCTATGAGCAGCGTGGCGCTCGCTCGGGTAACTGCACCGATTTCCTTTAGCCTTGCGAGATATCCCCATGACTCATCGTATTGTCATCGTTGGCGGCGGCGCCGGCGGTCTGGAGTTGGCTACCCGTCTGGGTAAGACTCTGGGCAAGCGTGGCACGGCCAGTGTGATGCTGGTCGACGCGAACCTGACGCACATCTGGAAACCGCTGTTACATGAAGTGGCGGCAGGTTCGCTGAACTCTTCCGAAGACGAACTCAACTATGTTGCCCAGGCAAAATGGAACCACTTCGAGTTCCAGCTGGGGCGCATGAGCGGGCTCGATCGCGCACAGAAAAAAATCCAGCTGGCGGCTACCTACGATGAAAATGGCCGGGAACTGGTGCCGGCACGCGAAGTGGCTTACGACTCGCTGGTGATTTCGGTCGGCAGCACCACCAACGATTTCGGCACCCAGGGCGCGGCGCAACACTGCCTGTTCCTCGACACCCGTAAACAGGCCGAGCGCTTCCACCAGCAATTACTCAACCACTACCTGCGCGCCCACGCCGGGCAATCCGATGCGGTGCAACAGATCAGCGTGGCCATCGTCGGCGCGGGCGCCACCGGCGTTGAACTGGCGGCGGAACTGCACAACGCGGCCCACGAACTGGCGGCATACGGCCTGGACCGGATTCTTCCGGAAAACATGCACATCACCCTGATCGAAGCTGGCCCACGGGTGCTGCCTGCCCTGCCGGAGCGGATCGGCGGCCCTGTGCATAAAACCCTGGAAAAACTCGGCGTCACGGTGCTGACTAATGCAGCCGTCAGTGAAGTCACCGCTGATGCGCTGATCACTGCCGACGGCCAGGAGATCAAGGCCAGCCTGAAAGTCTGGGCAGCCGGGATCCGTGCGCCGGGTTTCCTCAAGGATATCGACGGCCTGGAAACCAACCGGATCAACCAGCTGCAAGTGCTGCCGACCCTGCAAACCACCCGCGACGAAAATATCTTTGCTTTCGGTGACTGCGCGGCCTGCCCACAACCGGGCACCGATCGCAACGTGCCGCCACGTGCGCAAGCCGCGCACCAACAAGCCTCGCTGCTGGCCAAATCGTTGAAACTGCGCATCGAAGGCAAGCCGTTGCCGACGTACAAGTACACCGATTACGGCTCCCTGATCTCGCTGTCGCGTTTTTCGGCTGTGGGTAACTTGATGGGCAACCTGACCGGCAGCGTAATGCTCGAAGGCTGGCTGGCGCGGATGTTTTACGTGTCGCTGTACCGCATGCACCAGGTCGCATTGTACGGCCCGTTCCGCACAGCGATGCTGATGCTCGGCAGCAGGATTGGTCGCGGCACTGAACCGCGGCTCAAGCTGCATTAAGATCCTCTCGTCCGTTAATTGATCGTTCCTACGAGTGCGTGGGAACGATCATTTGTAGCGATACCGGATTTCAGCAGGCAAAAAAAATCCCCGTATCTTTCGATACGAGGATTTTTAATATGGTCGGGGTAAGGGGATTCGAACTCCTGACATCCTGCTCCCAAAGCAGGCGCGCTACCGGACTGCGCTATACCCCGGTAAAAAAAAGGCACCCTTTTAAAAGAGCGCCTTCTTCGATCAGCGCTTTTGGCCTCTGATCTTAAGATTCGATTCCAGCGCTAACTGGTTTCAAAAATGGTGGGTCGTGTGGGATTCGAACCTACGACCAATTGGTTAAAAGCCAACTGCTCTACCAACTGAGCTAACGACCCAAAAATGGTCGGGGTAAGGGGATTCGAACTCCTGACATCCTGCTCCCAAAGCAGGCGCGCTACCGGACTGCGCTATACCCCGGTTTGAAATTGGCTCCGTGACCAGGACTCGAACCTGGGACCCAATGATTAACAGTCATTTGCTCTACCGACTGAGCTATCACGGAACTACATATTTCAATTACAACTGTGAAGCTTGCCTCACCTCTTCGACCCGTTCGCATCGCTGCGTTCGTGTGTCTGAGGCGCGCTATTTTACAATCTTAAGCACCTCTGTCAACCCCCTAAATTGCTTTCAAGACAATGATTTGCAACTTATTTCAGATTTCTCCTTGGGGAGAAGAAACCGCTGGGGTGACTTACTGCGGGGCGCACTTTACAAGCCTTTTCCTTACAGTTCAACACCCTAAGAAAAAAAAGGCCCCGCGATGCGGGGCCTCCTTCATTACCGTGCAGCGAACGGTCAGTTGAAAACGATTTCGTCGTTCGCCACAGTGGCCGTCACAGTGGTGCCCGGCAGGAAGCTGCCGGCCAGAATCAGCTGTGCCAGCGGGTTTTCGATCCAGCGCTGGATCGCTCGTTTGAGCGGCCGTGCGCCATAAACCGGGTCGTAACCCACCGCAATCAACTTATCCAGTGCCTCGCTGCTCAGCGTCAGTTTCAGCTCGCGCTCGGCCAGACGGCTGCGCAGGCGACCCAACTGGATCTCGGTAATGCCGGCAATCTGATCCCGTGCCAATGGCTCGAAGATCACCACTTCGTCGATCCGGTTGATGAACTCCGGACGGAAATGCGTCGACACTGCATCCATCACCGCTGCACGCTGCGCTTCACGATCACCGACCAGTTCCTGGATCTGCACCGAGCCCAGGTTGGAGGTCATGACGATCACCGTATTGCGGAAATCCACGGTACGCCCATGGCTGTCGGTCAGACGGCCATCTTCCAGCACTTGCAGCAACACGTTGAACACGTCCGGGTGGGCCTTCTCGACCTCGTCCAGGAGGATCACCGAATACGGCTTGCGACGCACCGCCTCGGTCAGGTAACCGCCCTCCTCGTAGCCCACGTAGCCCGGTGGTGCCCCGATCAGCCGCGCCACGGAATGTTTCTCCATGAACTCGGACATATCGATCCGAACCATCGCCTCTTCGGTATCAAAGAGGAATTCGGCCAAGGCTTTGCACAACTCGGTTTTACCGACACCGGTCGGGCCGAGGAACATGAACGAACCGCTTGGGCGATTCGGGTCGGACAACCCGGCACGCGAACGGCGCACGGCGTTGGCCACCGCCACCACGGCTTCGTTCTGGCCGATCACGCGTTGGTGCAGCAGGCTTTCCATCTTCAGCAGTTTGTCGCGCTCGCCTTCGAGCATTTTCGACACCGGAATACCGGTCCATTTCGACACGACTTCGGCGATCTCTTCTTCAGTCACCTTGCTGCGCAGCAACTGGTTTTCGCTCTTGCCGTGCTGGTCGACCATTTGCAGGCTGCGTTCCAGGTCCGGGATCACCCCGTACTGCAATTCGGCCATGCGGTTAAGGTCGCCTTTGCGGCGGGCAGCTTCCAGTTCCTGGCGGGATTGTTCGATTTTCTGCTGGATCTGCGCAGAACCCTGCACTTCGGCTTTTTCCGAATTCCAGATTTCTTCGAGGTCCGAGTACTCGCGCTCGTGACGAACGATTTCTTCCTGAAGCTTTTCAAGACGCTTCTTCGCCGCTTCGTCGCTTTCTTTCTTCAGCGCCTGGGATTCAACCTTCAGTTGAATCAAACGCCGCTCCAGACGATCCAGCACTTCCGGCTTGGAGTCGATCTCCATGCGAATGCGGCTGGCCGCTTCGTCGATCAGGTCGATAGCCTTGTCCGGCAACTGACGGTCGGTAATGTAGCGATGGCTCAACTTGGCCGCCGCAATAATCGCGCCGTCGGTGATCGCCACCTTGTGGTGAACCTCGTAGCGCTCTTTCAGGCCACGCAGGATCGCGATGGTGTCTTCTTCGCTCGGCTCGTCCACCAGGACCTTCTGGAAGCGCCGCTCAAGGGCCGCGTCCTTCTCGATATATTGGCGATACTCGTTGAGCGTGGTCGCGCCGACGCAATGCAGCTCGCCACGGGCCAGGGCCGGTTTGAGCATGTTGCCGGCGTCCATCGAGCCTTCGGCTTTACCGGCGCCGACCATGGTGTGCAGTTCGTCGATGAACAGGATGATCTGGCCTTCCTGCTTCGACAGCTCGTTAAGCAGGGATTTCAGGCGCTCTTCGAACTCGCCACGGTACTTGGCACCGGCAATCAGCGCGCCCATGTCCAGCGACAGCAAGCGTTTGCTTTTCAGGCCATCCGGCACTTCGCCGTTGATGATGCGTTGGGCCAGGCCTTCGGCGATGGCGGTTTTACCCACGCCAGGCTCGCCGATCAGCACCGGGTTGTTCTTGGTGCGGCGCTGCAGGACCTGGATGGTCCGGCGAATCTCGTCGTCACGGCCGATCACCGGGTCGAGCTTGCCTTCTTCGGCACGCTTGGTCAGGTCAATGGTGTATTTGTCCAGCGCCTGACGCGATTCCTCGACGTTGGCGTCATTCACCGCTTCGCCGCCACGCAGGTTGTTGATCGCGTTTTCCAGGGCTTTCTTGCTCACGCCCTGACCGAGCAGCAACTTGCCGAGCTTGCTGTTCTCGTCCATGGCAGCGAGCAGTACCAGCTCGCTGGAGATGAACTGGTCACCCTTCTGCTGGGCCAGGCGATCGGCCTGATTGAGCAGACGCGCCAAGTCCTGCGACATGTTCACGTCGCCGGTGGGATTCTGGATTTTTGGCAGACGGTCGAGCTCTTTGCTCAACTCTTTGCGCAGGCTGTTGATGTCAAAACCGACTTGCATCAGCAACGGCTTGATCGAGCCGCCCTGCTGCTCCAGCAGCGCTTGCATCAGGTGCGCAGGTTCAATACCCGGATGGTCGAGGCCGACAGCCAGGGATTGGGCGTCGGACAAGGCTAACTGCAACTTACTGGTTAAACGGTCTATACGCATTGGTCACCTTCCTTTGAGCAGGCCGGAGCGATGGACACACCTAAATAGAGAAACCTGCCAGATACCCCACTAGATGCGGTCAATTCTGGAAGATTCAAGCAGCGTTTGATTGACGCAGATCAGATAAGTCTAGCGTTCGAGCCAGACCAGGGAAGCAAACCGACCGGTGCGCGGACTGCGGCGGTAAGAGAAGAAGCGTGGATCGGTCACGGTGCAGAAGCCGCCACCGTAAACAGCAGTAACACCGCAGGCTGCCAGGCGCAGGCGCGCCAGCGTATAGATGTCGGCCATGAACTTGCCGGCGTTATGGCTCGGGACGAAGGCCTGATCGGTTTCCGCGAGTTGCCGGACAAAGGCTTCGCGAACTTCCGGGCCGACTTCGAACGCTTTCGGACCAATGGCCGGGCCGAGCCAGACCAGCACCTCGGCAGGGTCTACGGCCAGGCTTTCGACGGTGGCCTCCAGCACACCCGCCGCCAGACCGCGCCAACCGGCGTGAGCGGCAGCGACACGGGTGCCAGCGCGATCACAGAACAACGCTGGCAGGCAGTCCGCCGTCATTGCCGTACAGGCGATGCCCGGCGTGGCCGTCCAGCTGGCATCGGCCGTCGCCACTGCAGTCGGGTCGGCATAGGCCACGGTAACCCCGTGAACCTGTTGCAACCAGGCCGGTTGAATAGAGAAATGATCGGTGAGGCGACGGCGGTTCTCGGCAACCGCTTCAGGGTTGTCGTCGACGTGATCGCCCAGATTGAGGCTGTCGAACGGCGCCAGACTGACGCCGCCCGCCCGGGTGGTGACGCAGGCTTTTACCCCGGCCGGCGCGGGCCAGTCAGGAATCAGCCAGTCATTCATCCGATGAACGCCTCACGGTCTTGCTTGAGCAGCGACAGCAACCAGACGAAATCGTCCGGCAATGGCGACTCCCAGCTCATGCGCTTACCGGTGGTCGGATGATCCAGTTCCAGGAAACGCGCATGCAGCGCCTGACGCGGGAAATGTTTCAGCGATTCAACCATGGTCACACTGGCTGCCGGCGGAATACGGAAGCGACCGCCGTAGGCAGGATCTCCGACCAACGGGAAGTTGATGTGGGCCATGTGCACGCGAATCTGGTGCGTACGACCGGTTTCCAGCTTGACCCGCACGTGAGTGTGGGAGCGGAAACGCTCGAGCACGCGGTAATGACTGACCGCCTGCTTGCCACCTTCCATCACCGCCATGCGCTGGCGTTGCTGGCCGTGACGACCGATCGGCGCGTTGATCTTGCCGCCGGCAGTGACCACGCCGATCACGATGCATTCGTAGATCCGGCTGACGCTGCGGCTCTGCAACTGCGTAACCAGCTGCGTCTGCGCCTGAATGGTCTTGGCCACCACCATCAGACCGGTGGTGTCCTTGTCCAGACGGTGCACGATACCGGCGCGCGGCACATTGATGATGTCCGGCACGTGGTGCAGCAAGGCGTTGAGCAAGGTGCCGTCGGCGTGACCGGCGGCAGGATGCACCACCAGGCCCGCAGGCTTGTTGATCACCAGGATGTCGTCATCTTCATAGACGATGTCCAGCTCGATGTCTTGAGCGATCCATTCGCCCTGAGCTTCCTGCTCGGCAGTGAGTTCAAGAATGGCGCCGCCGTGGACGATGTCTCGCGGGCGGATAACCGCTCCATCCACAGTCAGGCGGCCGTCTTTGATCCAGGCGGAAAGGCGCGAGCGCGAGTGCTCAGCGAATAATTGTGCGGCGACTTGATCGAGGCGTTGGCCGCCCAGTTCGGACGGCACCTCTGCGCGAAGTTCAATTTTATCGGACATGCTCAGACTAGGCGTCGGCTACAGCCTTTGGTTTCGGCTGCGCGCTTGTGGTTAAATACGGCGTCTTTTGCCCCGAGGCTTTTCAACGGGGCACTCATCATAACAGGACGGCCCCGCCCAAGACAGCGGCCGTCATAGGGACGCAAGCCGCCATGCAAGTGAAACACCTGCTGCTGATCGCCATCCTCGCATTGACCGCTGCTTGCTCATCGAAGGAAGTCGTCGACGAAAACCTGAGCGAGGTCGAGCTGTACCAGCAGGCCCAGCACGATCTGGATAACAATAGCTATACCAGCGCCACCGCCAAGCTGAAGGCTCTGGAATCGCGTTATCCGTTCGGCCGCTATGCTGATCAGGCTCAACTCGAACTGATTTATGCGAACTACAAGAACGCCGAGCCGGAGGCTGCCAAGTCTGCCGCCGAGCGTTTTATCCGCCTGCACCCGCAGCACCCGAACGTCGACTATGCGTACTACCTCAAGGGCCTGACCTCCTTTGACCAGGACGTCGGCCTGCTGGCGCGCTTCCTGCCGCTGGACATGACCAAGCGTGACCCGGGCGCCGCACGTGACTCCTACAACGAGTTCGCCCAGCTCACCAGCCGTTACCCGAACAGCCGCTACGCGCCAGACGCCAAGCAGCGCATGATTTATCTGCGCAACCTGCTGGCGTCCTACGAAATTCACGTAGCCGACTACTACCTGACCCGTCAGGCGTACGTTGCAGCGGCCAACCGTGGTCGTTATGTAGTGGAAAACTTCCAGGAAACCCCTTCGGTCGGTGACGGCCTGGCGGTGATGGTCGAGTCCTACCAGCGCCTGCACCTGGACGAACTGGCCAACACCAGCCTCGAAACCCTGAAGCTCAACTACCCGAACCACCCGACCCTGGTCGACGGTCAGTTCGTACCACGCGTTGCCGAAGCCGACAACCGTTCGTGGCTGAGCAAGGCCACTCTGGGCCTGATCGAGTCCCGCCCACCGCTGCCGCCGGGCGAAACCCGCGCCAACCAGGACGTGATGAAGCAGTTCCAGGATGCCAAGGACGCGATCCCTGCCGAGCTCAAGCCTAAAGAAGGCGATGCGGTTGAAGAACAGCCGCACGAGGCCGAAGGCAAAAGCAGCGACCGCTCATGGTTCAGCCGCCTGACCTTCGGTGTGTTCGACTGACACCTTGGGGCACCAAAAAGGGAGACTTTCGAGTCTCCCTTTTTTATGCCCGCGTTTTATTGCGCTGTGCGCTTCTCCAGTCCTTGGCTAAACTGCCGGATTATTCATTGCAAAGCGGTTCATCATGCTTCGTTTACTGTTCTGGATTGCCCTGATTGCTGCAGCAGTATGGTTCTGGCGCAAGTTCAAGCGCCCAGACGAAACCTCCCATACGTCCAGCGAACTCGATGCACCGCCCATGGTTCGCTGCGCCCATTGCGGCGTACACCTGCCACGCGACCGCGCGCTGAGCCTTCAACAACAGTGGTATTGCAGCCAGGCTCACCTCGAGCAAGGCCCGAGTTCACGTGATCGCTGAGATCTCGAGCCCTGGCGACAAACAGGCCCAGCGACTGCTGCGCCTCTATCATCTCTACCGTTTAAGCATCGGCCTCCTACTGGTGCTGTTGATCTCCAGCAACATGGACAACCAGTTGCTGGAGTTCACCAACGACGACCTGCTGCGCAATGGCAGTTGGTTGTACCTGATTCTGAATATCCTGCTGGTGGTATTTGCGGGAAACCCCAGACAACCCGCACAGATCTTCGGCCTCACGCTGGTTGATATCCTGCTGTTATCAGCGCTGTTCTATGCCGCAGGTGGCGTCCCCAGCGCCATCGGCAATCTGCTGATCGTGTCCGTGGCGATCGGCAATACACTGCTGCGCCGGCGCATCGGCCTGCTGCTCGCGGCAGTCGCCGCCATCGGTATCATTTCCCTGACTTTCTCCCTGAGCGGCAGCCACCCGACTGGCGCCAATCACTACTTGCAAGCCGGCACCCTGGGCGCCCTGTGCTTTGCCGCAGCCTTGCTGGTGCAAGGCCTGACCCGACAACTGGAGGTCAGCGAGAGTCTGGCCCAGCAGCGCGCCAGCGAAGTGGTCAGCCTGGAAGCGCTCAATGCGCTGATCCTGCAACGCATGCGCACCGGCATCCTGGTACTCGACAGTGAGCGCCGGGTTCAGTTGGCCAATCACAGCGCCTTGAGTCTGTTTGGCCAGACACACCTCGACGGCCAACTCATCGACGATTATTCGACAGCCTTGGTCGAGCGCCTGCAACTCTGGCTCAACAACCCGACCTTGCGCCCACAAAGCCTGAAAGTCGCCCGCACTGGCCTGGAACTGCAACCGAGCTTCATCGCGCTGGGCCTGAACGAACAACGCCAGACCCTGGTATTTCTCGAAGACCTTGCCCAGGTCGCGCAACAAGCCCAGCAACTCAAGCTTGCAGCATTGGGGCGGCTGACCGCAGGCATTGCCCATGAAATTCGCAACCCATTGGGTGCCATCAGCCACGCGGCGCAGTTGCTGAACGAGTCTGAGGAACTGATCGGCGCCGACCGGCGTCTGACGCAGATTATTCAGGACCATTCTCAACGCATGAACCGAGTGATAGAAAACGTCCTGCAGCTTTCACGGCGCCAGCAAGTCGTACCGCAACGGCTCGACTTGAAGCAGTGGCTGGAGCAGTTCGTGTGCACGGTGCGCGAAGGAGCAACGGATCGCCAACAGATTCATCTGAACGCCGGTCCAGGCCCCTTCACCACCTTGATAGACCCAGACCAACTGACTCAGGTGCTCGATAACCTGTTGCGCAATGCCTGGCGCCACAGCGCCCTTGCGCATGAACAGGCCGAAGTCTGGCTCACGCTGTTTATCGACCCCGACAGTCAGCTTCCAACCCTGGATGTGCTGGACAATGGCCCCGGCGTTTCAGCGGAGCAGCAAGCGCATTTGTTCGAACCGTTCTTCACCACCAGTAGCCAGGGTACTGGCCTGGGTCTCTATCTGTCCCGTGAGCTGTGCGAAAGCAACCAGGCCCGCCTAGACTTCAAACCACGCCAAGGCGGCGCCTGCTTTCGCATCACCTTTGCTCACGGACGGAAACAAAGTTGAAGACAAGCCCACGGCAAAAAGTCCTGATCGTCGATGACGAACCGGATATTCGCGAACTTCTGGAAATCACCCTCGGCCGAATGAAACTCGATACGCTGAGCGCGCGTAATGTCGGCGAAGCGCGGTCGTTGCTGGCCCAGGAGCGGTTCGACCTGTGCCTGACCGATATGCGGTTGCCCGACGGTACCGGCCTGGAGCTGGTGCAGCACATTCAGCTGACCCATCCCTACGTGCCTGTGGCGATGATCACCGCTTATGGCAGCCTTGATACCGCCATCAACGCGCTGAAAGCCGGTGCCTTCGACTTCCTGACCAAACCGGTGAACCTCACCCGACTGCGCGAGCTGGTGGTCAGCGCCCTGCGCTTGCCGGTCGCGGGCGACGCTGCCAGTGCCATCGATCGCCGGCTGCTCGGCGACTCAGTGCCCATGCGCAACCTGCGCACACAAATTGACAAACTGGCGCGCAGCCAGGCACCGGTGTACATCAGCGGCGAATCCGGCAGTGGAAAGGAGCTGGTCGCCCGACTGATTCATGAACAAGGTCCACGCAGCGGCCAGCCATTTGTGCCGGTCAACTGCGGGGCAATTCCGTCCGAATTGATGGAAAGCGAGTTTTTCGGTCATCGCAAAGGCAGTTTCAGCGGCGCCATCGAAGACAAACCCGGGCTGTTCCAGGCGGCTAACGGTGGGACGTTGTTTCTCGATGAAGTGGCCGACTTGCCGCTGGCGATGCAGGTCAAGTTGCTGCGCGCGATTCAGGAGAAGGCGGTACGCAGCATCGGC
This sequence comes from Pseudomonas helvetica, assembly GCF_039908645.1. NCBI lineage: Bacteria > Pseudomonadati > Pseudomonadota > Gammaproteobacteria > Pseudomonadales > Pseudomonadaceae > Pseudomonas > Pseudomonas helvetica. The sequence continues at coordinate 837,011 of NZ_CP150917.1, read as the reverse complement.
GGACAGCAGGAAGCCATCATTAATGTGCGAATACTCTGTGCGACCCACAGGGATCTGGACGCCGAAGTGGCCGCTGGGCGCTTTCGGCAGGATTTGTACTATCGGCTGAATGTCATCGAGTTGCGCGTCCCGCCGCTACGCGAGCGCCGTGACGACATCGAGCTGCTGGCCAGTCATGTACTCAAGCGTCTCGCGGCAGTCAGCGGCTTGCCGGCCGCCCATCTCCAGCCGCAAGCCCTCGATGCACTCAAGCACTACCGTTTTCCGGGTAACGTCCGCGAGTTGGAGAACATGCTCGAACGCGCGTACACCCTGTGCGAAAACAAGCAGATCGAAGCCAGCGACCTGCGCCTGACTGATGGCAATTGCAGCGCCGACACCGGATTGCCGGACCTGACGAAAATCGACAACCTTGAGCAGTATCTGGAGAACGTCGAACGCAAACTGATTCTCCAGGCGCTCGAAGAAACCCGCTGGAACCGCACAGCGGCGGCCCAACGGCTGAACCTGTCGTTTCGGTCAATGCGTTACCGACTGAAAAAGCTGGGGCTGGACTGAGGCCGTTTTATATAGACGACCCTCGCCACAGGCTGTGCTTTTGCCTGAAGGACTAGATCCGCCCGGCCGGCGCATAAGGCGCCGGATCGATAACCGGTTCGCGCCCCAGCATTACATCCGCAAACAACTGGCACGACGCCGGCGCCAGCACCAACCCGTTGCGGTAATGCCCGCAATTGAGCCATAACCCGGAAAATCCGGGCACTGCGCCAATGTACGGAATCCCTTCCGGCGAACCCGGCCGCAGCCCCGCCCAATGCCCGACCACTTCGGCCTCGGCCAGCGCCGGAATCAGCTCGACCGCCGAGGCCTTGAGGCTTTCCAGCGCGGACTCGGTCGGTGTCTTGTCGAACCCTTCATGTTCCAGCGTACTGCCGATCAGGATATGCCCGTCTCGGCGCGGAATGGCGTAACGGCCCTTGGCCAGAATCATGCTCGACAGGAAGTCAGACGCGCACTTGTAGAGAATCATCTGCCCCTTGACCGGCTCGACCGGCAGATCCAGGCCCAGGGTTTTCAGTAAATCACCGCTCCAGGCGCCAGCGGTCAGTACTACCTGATCGCCATGGATCGAGCCTTTTGAAGTCTCGACGCCCACTACCGCATCGCCTTCACGGATGAACGCGCTGACCTCGCACTGTTCATGAATGGTCACGTTGGGCAGCGCCAGCAAGGCTGCCTTGAGCGACTTCACCAGTCGCGGGTTACGCACATTAGCGACATCGGCCATGTAGATTGCCCGCGAGAACCCCTGCCCCAATACCGGCACGGCATCGTGAGCAGCCGAAATATCCACAGGGCTCAGCGGACGATTTTCGCGTTTTGCCCAGGCCAGCGCCTCAGCCTCGTCATCCAGATCCAGCCAGTACAGGCCCGTGGTGTGCACCTCGGGATCGACCCCGGTGCTCGTAAACAGACGTTCAGCCAGTTGTGGATAAAAATCCTGGGACCAGTGGGCCAATGCCGTGACCGCCGGGCTGTAGCGCCACGGGTACAGCGGCGAAACGATGCCGCCACCGGCCCACGAAGATTCCTGCCCCACGTTCGAGCGATCCAGCAGGACCACGCTCTGCACGTGCGACGCCAGATTAAACGCGGTCAGCAGGCCGATCACCCCACCGCCGACAATCACCACTTGCTGTTGCTTGGCCATCATCTGATCCAACGATAAAAAAGACAGGGGGCGCCAAACGCGCCCGAGGAAAGTTACTCAGCGACCCCAGCAATCCTTGGTGGTCAGCCCGGTCGTCGCATTGTTCATGCCTCTGACGCCGGTGTTGCTGAGGGTGAAATCCCCACATTTGTCACTGGCCATCGTTGACCCGGCCTTGCGCACGGCGGTGAGCAAGAAGGTCTGATCGGTCAGTGTCGGGGTAATGGTGTAGTAGTCATTGCCGGCACTCAGCCCGGTAGCGTTGCTGTACACATTGTTTTTCGAATAGAACCGTTCAAGGTTTTGTGCCTGCTCGGACAGCAGCCCGGCAATTTCGGTGCGATGGCTTCGCTTCACGTACTCGGTAAGGAGTGGAGCGGAAATGGTCACCACAATCCCGATGATCGCAATCACGATCATAATTTCGATCAGGGTAAAACCTTGGTTGGATCTGCGCATTGCCTCAACTCTCACTTACTGTATTTGTCGCCACATGATTCGACGGCTACCACCGCCGGATTTTTCAACCAGAGTGGTGATGCCACCACTGGAGTCGTTCACGATCTTGCGGGTTGCACTGTTGACGATCGCATTCAGCGTCGGAATACCACCGGTAAAAATCACCCCGCTGGAGATCGTGTCGTTCGTGTCGACCAGGCCATCGCCATTGGTGTCGAGCACCGCATAGTTGAGCATCTTACCGCTGAACGCATCGAGTTCGACCAGTTTGCCGTTGCCAAAGCTTGAACAGGGGTCCGTGGTGTCGATGCTGGCCGTGGTAAATACAATTCGCCCGAGCACCAGGGCCGCCTGGTTGATCACCCGCTCACCGGTCAGGGCATTGTTGTACACCAGCGGCAAGTACCAGCCGTTCTGCGCCGGATAGGTCACGGGGTTCTGTGAGGTAGTGATGAACTGCCCCCCGGCGGTCCCCGTGAAAACCCCGGTCACAGCCTGCGCCTGCAAGCTCGACACGCTGATCTGCCCCGAACCTCCATCGGCATCCCACACCCCATAAAACGCTTGCTGGTCCTTGCTGAGCTTGTCAGCAGTCTCGTTGAATTTCCCGGTACCGAAAAACACCTCCTTGCCGTTGATCGGATGGTCCGCCAGCAACGGTTGCGCAGTAATCGGCTGCGTCGCGCCGCCCGGTGCAGTGAATAGCGGCTTACCGGAAAAGGCCACGCCCCAGCTGGCGGGGTTCGAGCTGCTCAAGTCGAACTTCCACATCCGGCCTTTCAAATCACCGCCATAGGCCGCCTGCACAATGCTTTGCGAGTCGACCTTGAGCTTGACCGATGACAGGCCATTGGTGGTTTCGGTGCTGTCGATAACGATTTTCCTGATCAGCGAACCATCGCGAATATCCACCACGTACAGCGCGGCAACACCCGAATTGCTGCCGTAGCCATTGGAGATGAAGGCCGCCCAGCGACCATCGGCCAAGCGTGCCACTTCCGGCCGTGCGTAGGCATAACCCAGATCATTGAAAGCGTTCGCAGTGTTGGCGGTGGTCGGCGCGCTGATTTCCCACAAGGCGTTGGTCACGTTCCCCGCCGTCCCATCAAACAGCTGCACGGCGTAAAAGGTCTTGCCGCCCGCCCCCACACCACCCAGGGCCAGGGTTTTCCAGGCGTTGTTGAGTTGGGCATCGAATACACCGACCTGGCCATCGTTGAGGAACTTGTGGCTGGTGCCATTGATGTAGGCGGTATCGGCGATGAAATGCAGCGACGACAGCACGCTGGAAGGCATGTAGCCGTAGAGCCGTGCACCGTTGCCGGCGTTGATGACATTGACGAAGCCATCGTTGGCATTCACCACCAGGCTGGTGTTCATGTTCGCGGCTTTGCTGGTCAGGAACGCGCTGTAACTGGTGCTGCCGGCCAGGTCCGAAGCAGTTTTGTCAGTGGGCGATGCCAGCGCCAATGGCGAGTTGATGATGTCCCCCAGCAGCACGCTACGCACCTTCAAGCCGGTTTTATTGGTGCCCTTGCTCCACTCCACCAGATCGCTGCCGCTGATACCGGTCGGCAAGTTCTGGCCGAGGCTGGTTTGCTGGGTGCTGGAAAAGTTGCCGTAGGCCAGGGTAACCGCGGCGTTGGTTGTGGTGTTCCAGGACTGATAAGTCGGCGCCGTCGCGCCGGGAACAATGGCTGTGTCGGTGGTCCACAGCACAGAAGTGGTGTCCACGGCTCCGCTTGAGGTGAAGCCAAAGGCCTTGATCGTGCCACGCCAGTCCTTGGGGTCGTAGCCGGTCTGAAAATAGCTGGAGCCACTGGTCAGCGTGTTGCTGCTGGCGACGCCGCTGCCACCCGAGCCAGCCTTGGTGGAGATGTTGCTCAAGGCTGCCGATAGCGCGGTGTTGAGGCTGGCGCTGTCGGTTGCCTGATAGTACTTGCCCTGCCCGTAACGGGCGGCATCCGCCAACATCTGATTGGCGGTCGCGAACCCCACCGTGTAGGTGTTCAGGTTCTGCTTGGGGAAGTCCGGGGAACTCCAGCTTTTGCCCGCCAGATCGGTACCAGTGGAGCGCATGTCGATGTCGAACGCGAATTTGGCGATGTCGTCCAGGTACAGGGTGTCACCCTCGTCATCGCCGTTTAGGTCGTTACCGTCATTGTTGATCCCGTCCCAGTTGGGCAGCCGGGTGCCACCGAGTGGATCGTCGTTCGGAAAACTCCGGTCGTACGTCGGCAGACCATCGGTGATGACCACCCCGTAGTTCTTCTGGCAGCGGTACTGGATCGGACTGGTGTAGGTGGCTGGCCCGGAGTTGTAGTACGGCGTCATGCCGCGAAAATAGCGGGTGATTTCGTAGTAGGTTTCTGCCAGTGGTGTATTGGATATCGCGCTCAGGGCGCCGACAGAAGAGATCAGCGCGTTGTAGTTGGCGTCCGCCTGGGCCTGGGTCACGCTGCCGCTGACCACCGTCAGATCACTGATGTCGTTGACGATGTAACCGCCATTACCGGCATTATTGTTGCCGAGACCACTGCCAGCGCCGTTGCCATGATTACCATCACTGTTGCCATGGGTATTCGGCGAGTTATAGGTTGCCAGACCGAAACGCAGCCCGCGATTACTGGTGATCAGCGCCGTGGCTACGTTGCGCGCCACGTTGATTCGGTAGTCATTGGGTATCGAGCCGTCGGTGAAGTCGCGATTGTTGCCGTTGGCCAGGCTCACCAGGTAGGAAATGTAGTTGTCGGAATAACGGGTATTGCCGCTGCCCACCGGGTCAGGGAGCTTGAGGCACAGTGGCGTCAGGCTGTTTTTGTAGAACGCGTAGTAACCGCTGGAACATCCCGACTGGGGCAAACTGGACAACAGGATCGGATCGCCAACGATAGCCGAGCCACTAAAGCACAAGCCAAAGAGCGCGTTACATTGCTGGGCCGGAGTTCGTGAAACGGTCGGGGCAAACCCCGAGGCATAGATGATGCTGTTCATGCTCCCCGAATCATCAAGCAGCAGTAGTACGTTTGGCGCGACTGCCGACGCGCCGAGCAGTGGTGAATCCGATGGCGTGAAGGCATACGCCGGTGCGGCCAGATAAAGCCCCAGCAGCCAGCCGCAGACTAACTGCGTCAACCAACGGCGCGGCTCCCGACGACGAGCCTCAGTATTTCGCATAGATGCTCTCCACCACACTGCGCGAAGTACCCGCCAACCCGACGGCCGTGACCCGATAGAGCGTCGCCGAAGTGTTGCTCGGGATATTCACGGCGCTCAACGTAGTGCCCAGGTTCTGCACACCGTAAAAGCCGCTGCCGGCAGCGATCCAGGTCACCCCGGAGGTGGCGTTGAAGCCAGCAGCCGTGATCACTGAAGATTCGGCCGGCGGGGCACATTGGGTGGTGTTGGCGCAGGCCGCCAGGGTGTATGCGCTCAGTTGTACGGCGCTTTCACCGATCCGCAACGCTGCCTCTGCGCCCTGGAAAGATTGATTGCGCAGCGTCACGCTGCCGGCCATTTTTTCCTGGAGCGTGGCGTTCTGCATCGACGAGATACCAATCAGCGTCAACAGCAGCAGAAACACCAGGCTCATCAGCAGTGCCATGCCGCGTTGGGCGCGTGCCTTGAGGGGAGGACGGATCATCGGCATCGCCCCTACATCAACCGGTTGCGCAAAGCGGCAACCACGTTGAAAGTCTGATTGCGCACGCGGTTGTTGGGATCCGTCAGGGTCAGGGTCAAACGCACACTGCGGATTCGCGTCGGGTCGGTCGGATTGCTGCTGTAACTCGACGCGGCAACATCGGTGGCGCTGGTGGCCATGCCGAAGGTCACGTTGAAAGCACTGACGTTGTTCACCAGTACCGCCGATGCACCGCCGGTGCCAGAGGTCATCAGGATCTGGCCATTGCTCAGGCTATAGGCCAACCGTCGGATCGGAAACGCCAGTTGCCCGGCTGCGGGGGTGTGCGCCCCTGAGTAGGCCGTTGCGCTGGTTCGGCAGTCAGACACCACAGTCCAGGTAGGCACGCCACCGTTGCCGCCGACATCCGACGTCACCAGGGTCAGTTTGAGCGCGGTGTTGTCCCAACTGATGGGGGTGATCTGGTTGGCATTGAAGTCGCCGGCCGAGCTCGCGTCGGTAATCGTCCCCAGGCAACCGAACATCCCGACCATGCGAATTTCCTGAATCATTTTGCTCAGGACAAACCGCGCATCCTCCTGCATCCCGGCAGAAGTGCTCTGGCTGATGTAGGTGCTTTTCGCCGATATAAAAATCTGCGCCACGCCGAGCACCACGATCAGGCTGATCGCCATGGCGATCATCAGCTCGATCAGACCAAACCCTCGGGAAGAACGATTCATGGCGTCGTCACTGGATCGACGGTGGCACGACTGCTCAGGACAAAGCTGCGAGTCGAAGTAGCGGCGGCTGCCCGCGAGTCATCCCAGGTAATGGTGATGGTATACACCCGCTGGTTCAGGGTAATGCTGCCCGTAGCGGTCGGGCCGCCGAAGCTGATGATATTGGTGGTGAAGTCATACAGGTCCTGATCCCGGGTGACATTCAAATTGCCCGAGGTCGGCGGCGTGACGGTGTAGTCGGCCGCAGAATTGGCGCGAATACGGTCCATCATGTCGTAGGCGATAAAGCTCGCCTGGCTGCTCATGAGCGAGCTGTCGGTGTACTTCAGCGCATTCAACTGAGTCGCCGCCGCGCCCAATAGCCCTACGCTCAGAATCAACAGCGCAACCAACACTTCGATCAGTGTCATGCCGTCCTGTGCACGCGATCCCGCTCCTGTCATCCGCAACTTCCACCCAAGACAATCCGTCCGTTTAGACACACGCTGAGCGTCCGGCTCTGCGCCCCTGATACGTAATTGAACAGCACTGCCGTGGCCGGCGCCGACAGCCCACCCAAGTTGTTGAAATCGATGCTGGTCACTCCAGAGGTTAGCGTCAGAGTGGCGCCGCTGCTCATCGCCGGAATAACCCGCAATACATTCGCCGGTGAACCGGTGCTGTCGTACACCGTCAACTCCCCGGTCCAGACGCTGCCGCCGGCTGTTGGCCGGATGCGCGTGGTGATGCCCCGGTCGATCGCCTCCAGGCGGGCGTAATTGAGTCCTCGCTGCAAATCACTGATTTCGGTATCGGCCTTGGCGTTCTGTATTGAACTGTTGAACGCCGGTACCGCCAGGGTGAGCAGAATCGCCATGACCGCAAGGATCACCAGCAATTCGACCAGCGTGAAACCTTTTGTACGATGATTCATCGCTGCCCTCCGCTGCCAACGACTACACCTAGCTGTATCAAGCTAGAACATTCAACCGGTAGCCGCAGGGTTGTTTTGACATTCGTTGCACAACCCAACGCCCTCTCCAGGGAAGGAGATGCCATGCATCAGAAGGGTTTCGGTCTGATAGAACTGCTTATCGGACTGGCAATCGCAGCGATCGTTCTGCACCAGGTCAGTCCGGTGCTCAGCGAGTACACGCAATCAGTGAGTCGCGAGACCGCGGCGCAAACACTCGCCAGCGGCATGCGCAACGCCCGCACCGAGGCCATCCTGCGCAATCAGACCCTTGTCATCCACGCGTTGAACGACGATTGGGGTCAAGGCTGGCGAATCATTCTGGACATTAGTGGCGAGGGGCATCAGGACAGCAGCAACCCGCTGTTGCTCGAGCGCCAGACAAGCGTCGGGGTGCCGATTGTGGGCAATCGGCCGGTGAGGAGTTTTGTACGGTTCAGCGGTCTGGGCGAGCCGCAGTTGCCCAGCGGTGCCTTTCAGGCCGGGACGTTGCACATCTGCGCGGACCGCGAGCCGGTCAGTCATCACCAGGTGGTGCTGTCCAGAAGCGGCCGCGTCAGCCTGCGCAGCGACAAGGCCGAGCAGGCCTTGTGTGCGGGAGGTGAGGAATCAGAGCAGGGAGCGAACGCGTAGCTCTTTGGGCATGGAGAAGGTGATGTTCTCCTCGCGACCGGCCAGTTCATCGGCACCGATCGCGCCCCAGGCCTGCAGTTGCTCGATAACGCCACGAACCAGCACTTCCGGTGCCGAGGCCCCGGCGGTGATGCCGATACGTTCGACGCCATCGAACCAGCTACGCTGCATGTCTTCGGCACCGTCGATCAGGTACGCCGGGGTAGACATGCGCTCAGCCAGCTCGCGCAAGCGGTTGGAGTTGGAGCTGTTCGGGCTGCCGACCACCAGCACCACGTCACATTCGTCAGCCAGTTGCTTGACGGCGTCCTGACGGTTTTGCGTGGCGTAGCAGATGTCGTCCTTGCGTGGGCCGCCAATGGCCGGGAAGCGAGTGCGCAAGGCATCGATCACACGGCTGGTGTCGTCCATCGACAAGGTGGTCTGAGTGACGAAGGCGAGTGTTTCAGGATTGCGCACATTCAACGCGGCAACGTCCTTTTCGTCTTCGACGAGGTAGATCGCACCACCGTTGCTGGCGTCGTACTGGCCCATGGTGCCTTCGACTTCCGGGTGACCGGCGTGGCCGATCAGAATGCACTCACGACCGTCGCGGCTGTAGCGCGCCACTTCGATGTGCACTTTGGTCACCAATGGGCAAGTCGCATCGAAGACCTTCAGGCCACGGCCTGCAGCTTCGGTACGAACGGCCTGGGAAACCCCATGGGCGCTGAAAATCACGATGACGTCGTCCGGCACCTGATCCAGTTCTTCAACGAAGATTGCCCCGCGTGCGCGCAGGTCTTCAACGACGAATTTGTTGTGGACCACTTCGTGGCGCACATAGATTGGCGGCCCGAAGACTTCCAGGGCGCGGTTGACGATTTCGATCGCCCGGTCCACGCCGGCGCAGAAGCCACGGGGGTTGGCGAGTTTGATTTGCATGCTGTGCCTCGTGTCTTGCGCGCAAGAAATTAGATCATTTGTAGGAGCTGAGCTTGCTCGCGATGACTGATTGTCAGTCAACATCAATGTTGAATGTCAGGCCCTCATCGCCAGCACGCTCAGCTCCTACAGGTTACAGCGCTTTGACGTTGATGATTTCTACGTCAAAGGTCAATGTCTTGCCAGCCAGCGGGTGGTTGAAGTCGATGGTCACCTGAGCGTCATCGAATGCCTTGACCACACCGGGCAGCTCAGTATTCGCCGCATCGTTGAAGATCACCAGCAGGCCTTCGGACAGTTCCATATCCTGGAACTGCGAACGCGGGATGATCTGCACGTTTTGCGGGTTGGGCTGGCCAAAGGCGTTTTCTGGCTGAATCGTCAGATTACGCTTGTCACCCGCCTTGAAGCCAAACAGCGCAGCTTCGAAACCTGGCAGCAGGTTGCCGTCGCCGACCTTGAAGGTCGCCGGGGCTTTGTCGAAGGTACTGTCGACGGTGTCGCCGTTCTCCAGGCGCAATGCAAAGTGCAAAGTGACTTCCGTGTTCTGGCCGATGCGTTGCTCAGCCAATACCTGTTCAGTCATGAACGGCTTCTCCGGTCTTCTTGCTTTTGAACATATCCAGCGCGAGCATCACGGCCCCGACGCTGATGGCGCTGTCGGCAAAGTTGAACGCCGGGAAATACCAGCGGTTCTGCCAATGCACCAGAATGAAATCGATCACATGGCCCAGGGCAATGCGGTCGTACAGGTTGCCCAGCGCGCCGCCGAGCACCAGTGCCAGCGCAATCGCCAGCCAGGTGTCGTTGCGCCCCAGACGCTTGAGCCAGACCACCAGCACCGCACTGACCACGACCGCGATCAGGGCAAACAACCAGCGCTGCCAGCCGGAGCTGTCAGCCAGGAAACTGAAGGCCGCGCCTGTGTTGTAGGCCAGGGTCCAGCTGAAGTAATCAGGGATCACCACGATTTGCTGGTACATGGTCAGCGAGCTTTCGAAGTGGAACTTGCTGGCCTGGTCAATGACCAGAACCAGCACGCTCAACCAGAGCCAGCTCAGCCGTCCGAAACGGCTAGCAGCATTAGGCATAGTGACGAACCTCGCCAGCGCCGCTGATGTTGTCGACGCAACGACCGCAGATTTCCGGATGCTCGGGGTTCACGCCAACGTCTTCACGGCAGTGCCAGCAACGGGCGCACTTGGCGAAGCTCGACTTGACCACTTTGAGTTTCAGACCGCTGACTTCGGTTTCAACCGCGTCGGCCGGCGCTTGCACGAACGGTGCAATGCTCGCGGTCGAGGTGATCAGCACGAAGCGCAGTTCGTTGCTCAGCTTGGCCAGGTCGGCGCTCAGCGCCTCTTCGGCGAACAGCGTCACTTCGGCTTGCAGGTTACCGCCCACGGCCTTGGCCGCGCGCTGGATTTCCATTTCCTTGTTGACCGCGACCTTGACCGCCATGATCCGCTCCCAGTAGGCGCGGTCCAGTTCGAAGCCTTCCGGCAACTCGCTGAGGCCTTCGTACCAGGTGTTGAGCATGACCGATTCATTGCGCTCGCCCGGCAGGTATTGCCACAGCTCATCAGCGGTGAACGCGAGGATCGGCGCGATCCAGCGCACCAGCGCTTCGGAGATGTGGAACAGCGCAGTTTGCGCCGAACGGCGGGCCTTGCTGTTGGCGCCAGTGGTGTACTGACGGTCCTTGATGATGTCGAGGTAGAAACCGCCCAGCTCCTGCACGCAGAAGTTGTGCACCTTGGAGTAGACGTTCCAGAAACGGTATTCACCGTAGTGCTCTTGCAGCTCGCGTTGCAGCAGCAAGGTACGGTCCACGGCCCAACGATCCAGCGCGAGCATTTCTTCTGCCGGCAGGATGTCGGTGGCCGGATTGAAACCGGTCAGGTTGGAAAGCAGGAAGCGCGCGGTGTTACGGATCCGCCGGTAGGCGTCCGCACTGCGTTGCAGGATCTGGTCGGAAACCGCCATTTCACCCGAATAATCGGTCGAAGCGACCCACAGGCGCATGATATCGGCGCCCAGGGTGTCGTTGACTTTCTGCGGCGCGATCACGTTGCCCAGGGACTTGGACATCTTGCGACCGGCTTCGTCGACGGTGAAACCGTGGGTCAGCAGTTCGCGGTACGGCGCATGGTTGTCGATGGCGCAACCGGTCAACAGCGACGAGTGGAACCAGCCGCGGTGTTGGTCGGAACCTTCCAGGTACAGGTCGGCACGCGGACCGTTCTCGTGGCCCATCGGGTGCGAACCGCGCAGGACGTGCCAGTGCGTGGTGCCCGAATCGAACCAGACGTCGAGGGTGTCGCTGATCTTGTCGTACTGCGGCGCTTCGTCACCGAGCAACTCGGCTGCGTCCATCTTGAACCAGGCTTCGATGCCCTCGACTTCGACGCGCTGGGCGACCTCTTCCATCAGCTCGACGGTACGTGGGTGCAGTTCGCCGCTTTCCTTGTGCAGGAAGAACGGGATCGGCACGCCCCAGTTGCGCTGACGGGAGATGCACCAGTCCGGACGGTTGGCGATCATCGAATGCAGGCGCGCCTGGCCCCAGGCCGGTACGAATTTGGTGTCTTCGATGGCTTTGATCGCGCGTTTGCGCAAGGTGTCGCCCGTTGCCGGCTGTTTGTCCATGCCGATGAACCACTGCGCCGTAGCGCGGTAGATCAGCGGGGTCTTGTGACGCCAGCAGTGCATGTAGCTGTGTTCGATGATGCTGGTGTGCAGCAGCGCACCGACTTCCGTCAGCTTGTCGACGATAGCCGGGTTGGCCTTCCAGATGAACTGGCCGCCGAAAAACTCCAGCGACGGCACGTAAACGCCGTTGCTTTGCACCGGATTGAGGATGTCGTCGTTGACCATGCCGTAAGCTTTGCAGGTCACGAAGTCGTCTACACCGTAGGCCGGCGAGGAGTGAACCACGCCAGTGCCGGCGCCCAGTTCGACGTACTCGGCCAGGTAAACCGGCGACAGGCGATCGTAGAACGGGTGACGGAAGTTGATCAGTTCCAGCGCCGCACCAGTGGCGGTGGCGATGACCGAGCCTTCGAGGTTGTAGCGAGCCAGGCACGACTCGACCAGCTCTTCAGCCAGCACCAGCAATTTGTCGCCGACGTCGACCAGGGCGTAGTTGAACTCTGGGTGAACGTTCAGCGCCTGGTTGGCCGGGATGGTCCACGGGGTGGTGGTCCAGATCACGATCGAAGCCGGTTTGCCCAACGATGGCAGGCCGAAGGCGGCAGCCAGTTTGGCTTCGTCGGCAATCGGGAAGGCGACGTCGATGGTCGAGGACTTTTTGTTCTCGTATTCAACTTCGGCTTCAGCCAGGGCCGAACCGCAGTCGAAGCACCAGTTCACAGGCTTGAGGCCCTTGAACACGAAACCACCCTTGACGATTTCCGCCAAGGCGCGGATTTCGCCGGCCTCGTTCTTGAAATCCATGGTCTTGTACGGGTTGGCGAAGTCACCCAGCACACCCAGGCGGATGAACTCGGACTTCTGGCCTTCGATCTGTTCGGTGGCGTAGGCACGGCACAGCTCACGGGTTTTATCCGCCGTGAGGTTCTTGCCGTGGGTCACTTCGACTTTGTGCTCAATCGGCAGACCGTGGCAGTCCCAGCCCGGAACATAAGGCGCATCGAAACCCGAAAGGGTCTTCGAGCGGATGATCATGTCCTTGAGAATCTTGTTGAGCGCATGACCGATATGAATGGTGCCGTTGGCGTACGGAGGACCGTCGTGCAGAACGAACTTCGGACGATCCTTACCAATCTCACGCAACTTCTGGTACAGGCCAATGCTGTCCCAGCGCTGCAGAATCTGCGGTTCGCGCTGAGGCAGGCCGGCCTTCATTGGGAAGGCGGTGTCCGGAAGGTTTAGCGTGGCTTTATAGTCGGTCATTTAAGGCTCTTCATTAGCGATTGGCGCTAGGTGCGGCTAGGGCACGGGCGGCGGCGACATCCGCATTGATCGCCGTCTTAAGCGCCTCCAGAGAGGCGAAACGCTGCTCTTCGCGCAGCTTGTGGTGGAAAACCACCGTCAAACGCCGGTCATACAGATCGCCGGCAAAATCTAGAATATGGACTTCAAGGTGGGCTTTGCCATCACCTTCAACCGTTGGCCGAACACCAATATTGGCGACGCCCGGCCAGGTCTTGCCGTCGACTTCGACGCTCACCAGGTAAACCCCGGTCAGCGGTACACGACGACGCTTGAGTTGCACGTTGGCGGTTGGCGTACCCAATTGGCGCGCCAGCTTCTGCCCGTGCAGGACCCGCCCGGCAATCCCGTACGGATGACCGAGCAAGCGCTCGGCCAAGGTAAAATCAGCGGCGGCCAAGGCATTACGCACTTGCGTGCTGCTGACACGCAACCCGTCCAGTTCAACGGTCTGCGCCGCTTCGACGGTGAACCCCTGGACGGCCCCGGCCTGTAGCAGGAAATCGAAATCCCCTACCCGGTCACAGCCGAAACGGAAGTCGTCACCGACCTCCAGATGCTGCACACCCAGGCCATCGACCAGAATGGTGTCAACGAACTCGGCAGCGCTGAGCTTGCTCAAACGATGATTGAAAGCCAGGCACAGAACCCGGTCAACACCCTCGGCGGCCAGCAACTGCAGCTTGTCGCGCAAGCGCGCCAGACGGGCTGGAGCCGTGTCCGGGGCGAAAAACTCACGCGGCTGCGGCTCGAAAATCACCACGCAGCTGGGTACACCCAACTCGAGCGCACGCTCACGCAGTCGGGCCAGGATAGCCTGGTGACCACGGTGAACACCGTCAAAGTTGCCAATAGTGGCGACACAGCCCCGATGCTGGGGGCGCAAATTGTGGAGGCCTCGAACCAGCTGCATAACGCGCTTCTTGCTCATAAAGTGGTCGATTATAACCACACCCGGCGGCCGACAACAGGCAACACCGTAACCCAAAGTGATCGAACCGACAAAACTGGCGCCCGACCCGCGATTATTGATGCCGCGTCTTCAGTTCAACGCCTTGCGATTGAAGTCCCGCAGACGGAAGCCCATCAACGCCAACATACCGAAATAGGTCACCACACCAGCACCGACCAAAGCCCCCAGACGCAGGAAGCGCCCCGGCATGTGCCCTTCGCCCCAGGCCGGCATGAAATGCATCGCCCCCAGCAGAACCACGGACATCACCGTCACCGCAACCACCAGTTTGAGCCCGAACAGGCCCCAGCCTGGCTGTGGCTGATACATCTTCTGTTTGCGCAACTGATAGAACAATAAACCGGCGTTGATACATGCACCCAAGCTAATGGCCAAGGCCAGCCCTGCGTGTTTCAACGGGCCGATCAAGGCCAGGTTGAACAGCTGAGTGACGACCAGCGTGAAAATCGCGATTTTTACCGGTGTGCGAATGTTTTGTTGCGCATAGAACCCCGGCGCCAGCACTTTAATCACGATAATCCCGAGCAAACCGACCGAGTAGGCAATCAGGGCGCGCTGGGTCATCGAGGCATCAAATGCGCTGAATTGACCGTACTGGAACAGCGAAACGGTCAGCGGCTCCGCCAGAATCCCCAGCGCCAGCGAGCACGGCAGCACCAGCACGAAGCACAGGCGCAGACCCCAATCGAGAATACGCGAGTATTCGTGGCGATCCTTGCTGGCGTAGGTTTTGGCCAGCGTCGGCAGCAAAATCGTGCCCAATGCCACACCGAGAACGCCGGATGGCAATTCCATCAGGCGGTCGGCGTAATACATCCAGGACACCGAACCCGCCACCAGAAACGAGGCAAAAATGGTGTTGATGATCAGCGAAATCTGGCTGACCGAGACCCCGAGGATCGCTGGCAGCATCTGTTTCATCACCCGCCAGACACCGGTATCGCGCAGATTAAGGCGCGGCAACACCAGCATGCCGATTTTTTTCAGGTGCGGCAGTTGATAGAGCAATTGCGCCAGGCCACCGACCAGCACGGCCCAGCCCAGGGCCATTACCGGCGGATCGAAGTACGGCGTCAGGAACAATGCGAAGACGATCATGCTGACGTTGAGCAGCGTCGGCACGAAGGCCGGCACCGAAAAACGGTTCCAGGTATTGAGGATCGCCCCGGCCAGCGAGGACAGCGAGATCAGCAATATATAAGGAAAGGTCACTCGTAACAGGCTGGAGGTCAGCTGGAATTTTTCCGGCGTATTGGTAAACCCCGGGGCCGTTGCCCAGATGACCCAGGGCGCCGCGACCATCCCCAGAATCGTGACCAGCGCCAGTACCAGCGTGAGCAAGCCCGACACGTAAGCGATGAAAGTTCGTGTCGCCTCCTCGCCCTGCTGACTTTTGTATTCCGCCAGGATCGGCACAAAGGCCTGGGAAAACGCCCCCTCGGCGAAGATTCGCCGCAACAGATTGGGCAGTTTGAAGGCGATAAAGAAGGCGTCTGTGGCCATCCCGGCGCCAAATATGCGTGCGACGAGCGTGTCACGGACGAACCCCAGAACCCGGGAAAGCATCGTGATAGAGCTGACGGCGGCCAACGATTTAAGCAGGTTCATTGAAGAGTTTTTGCCTGTCGATAAACAGCAGGCGAACAAACCGCCCACTTATGCGATACTCCGCGCCGCAACAGCACAGAGCCAAAGCTCGCGAGTTTACAGGTCAAGCGCCGGAAATAAATATCCCGCCTCTTTAGATCGACCACTCAGCGGAACGCATCACCCGCCCTTGACAAGACTTCAACTCATCGGCATGATTCGCGGCCTATTTTGTTTGCTATTTCCTAAAAAGTCTTTCGAGGAGCTCGACGGTGGCCAACACACCTTCCGCCAAAAAACGTGCAAAACAGGCTGAGAAGCGTCGCAGCCACAACGCCAGCCTGCGTTCCATGGTTCGTACCTACATCAAGAATGTAGTTAAAGCCATCGACGCAAAAGACGCTGAAAAAGCGCAAGCCGCTTACGTTCTGGCTGTGCCAGTTATCGACCGTATGGCCGATAAAGGCATCATCCACAAGAACAAAGCTGCTCGCCATAAGAGCCGCCTGAATGGCCACGTCAAGGCTCTGAACGTTGCCGCTGCTGCCTAAGCGACACGCTCATTAAAAAACCGACCCCAGGGTCGGTTTTTTATTGCCTGCGATTTAGCGAATGCAGTGCAAAAAAAGTGGGCGCGAGCCCGCTCGCTCCCACACTGGATTTGCATCAGATTACTGAGCGTGCGCCCACGGCAAAATCGGAATCGCGGTCACGGCATTCTGCGGACTACCTTCGATCAGGCGATCGCTGTAGACCAGGTACACCAGGGTGTTGCGCTTCTTGTCGAGGAAACGCACCACCTGCATGGTCTTGAACACCAGCGATGTGCGCTCCTTGAACACCTCTTCGCCATCCTTGAGCTCACCCTTGAAGCTGATCGGGCCGACCTGACGACAAGCAATGGACGCTTCCGACCGATCCTCGGCCAACCCCAGACCACCCTTCACACCACCCGTCTTGGCTCGCGACAGGTAGCAGGTCACGCCATCGACCTTCGGATCATCAAATGCCTCGACGACAATGCGGTCATTCGGCCCGACAAATTTGAACACGGTCGATACTTGACCGATTTCTTCAGCCGAAGCCAGCAGCGGCATCGCCAACAGCAACCCCAACAATCCTTTTGCCATGCGCATTCGCGTTTTCCTTAAACCAGAATCAGGTTATCGCGGTGAACCAGCTCCGGTTCCGCCATGTAACCCAGCAAACCGACAATCGCCTCAGACGATTGACCGATGATTTTTTGCGCCTCAAGCGCACTGTAGTTGGCCAAACCACGAGCAATCTCACGACCGTCCGGCGCCACGCACACCACCATTTCACCGCGACGGAAGCTGCCCTGAACCAGCTTGACGCCAACCGGCAGCAGACTTTTATTACCCCGAGACAACGCCGTGACCGCCCCCTCATCCAGCACCAGCGTGCCGCGAGTCTGCAAGTGCCCGGCCAGCCACTGCTTGCGCGCCGCCAGCAGGCCGCGCTCAGGCGACAGCAAGGTGCCGATGCGCTCGCCCGCCTTCAGACGATCCAGCACACGCTCAAGACGCCCGCCCACGATGATCGTGTGAGCCCCCGAACGCGCCGCCAGACGCGCCGCGCGCAACTTGGTCTGCATACCGCCACGACCCAACGCACCGCCAGTGCCGCCCGCGACCGCGTCCAGCGCCGGATCATCGGCGCGCGCTTCGTAAATCAGCTTGGCATCAGGGTTGTTGCGCGGATCGGCGTCGAACATGCCGTCACGATCAGTGAGGATCACCAACAGGTCAGCCTCGACCAGGTTGGCCACCAGCGCCGCCAGCGTATCGTTGTCACCGAAACGGATTTCGTCGGTGACCACCGTATCGTTCTCGTTGATCACCGGAATGACCTTGAGATCGACCAGCGCACGCAAGGTGCTGCGGGCGTTGAGGTAACGCTTGCGATCAGACAAGTCATCGTGAGTCAGGAGAATCTGCGCCGTGTGCCGGCCATGCTCGGCAAAGCTCGACTCCCAGGCCTGCACCAACCCCATCTGACCGATGGCGGCAGCCGCCTGCAACTCGTGCATCGCACTGGGTCGTGCGGTCCAGCCAAGGCGACTCATACCTGCCGCCACCGCCCCCGAGGACACCAGCACCAGCTCGACACCCGCCTCATGCAGCGCGACCATCTGCTCAACCCAGACGCTCATTGCTGCGCGATCCAGACCCTTGCCGTCAGCCGTCAGCAAAGCGCTGCCGATCTTCACGACCCAACGCTGCGCACCTGTCACCTTGCTCCGCATCATCTTCAACCTTAGCTTGAGGACAGCGCGACCCAGCGCTGCCCGTAACGTTATTCGTGACTACCGATTTCCAGATACCAAAACGCCGCTCGATAGAGCGGCGCTTAAGTTTACTGCAACGAATCAGTCGCGCACGTAAATGATTTCCGGACCATCTTCATCATCCACATCTTCTTCATCCCAGTCATCGTCACCGATGTCATGGACCGACTTCACGCCGCTGCGGCGCAGGGCACGCTGGTCATCCAGCGCCTGCAACTGGGCACGGGCTTCGTCTTCGATGCGCTGATCGAGATCGGCCAGCTCTTCCTTGTAGACCGGGTCGTTAGCCAGACGATCGGCACGATCTTCCAGGTAACGCATGATGTCGCGCGTCAGGCGCTCGGTGCCTTCTTTGGCAATGGCCGAGATCACGTAGACCGGACCGGTCCACTCCAGACGATCAACGATTTCCTTGACCCGCTCTTCGTGCTCTTCTTCAAGGATCTGGTCGCACTTGTTCAGCACCAGCCATCGATCACGCTCTGCCAGCGAAGGGCTGAACTTGGTCAGCTCGCTGACAATGACTTCAGCCGCGTCCGGAGCACTGGTGTCATCCAGCGGCGCCATGTCGACGAGGTGCAGCAACAGGCGAGTACGCGACAAGTGCTTGAGGAAGCGAATCCCCAGGCCCGCGCCATCGGACGCACCTTCGATCAGACCCGGAATGTCGGCA
Source organism: Pseudomonas helvetica (assembly GCF_039908645.1). Taxonomy (NCBI): domain Bacteria; kingdom Pseudomonadati; phylum Pseudomonadota; class Gammaproteobacteria; order Pseudomonadales; family Pseudomonadaceae; genus Pseudomonas; species Pseudomonas helvetica. The sequence continues at coordinate 818,472 of NZ_CP150917.1, read as the reverse complement.
ATGACGAAGCTCTTCCAGCGATCGACGCTGACCACGCCGAGGTTTGGCACCAGCGTGGTGAACGGATAATCGGCAACTTTCGGCTTGGCCGCCGAGACCGAACGGATAAAGGTACTTTTGCCGGCATTCGGCAAGCCCAGCAGACCCACGTCGGCCAACACCTTCATTTCCAGCTTGAGATCACGCTGCTCGCCCGGCTTGCCTGGCGTAGTCTGGCGCGGTGCGCGGTTGGTACTGGATTTGAAACGGGTGTTACCCAGACCGTGCCAGCCGCCATGCGCCACCAACAGACGCTGACCAGCCTTGGTCAGGTCGCCAATGACTTCTTGCGTAGCAGAGTCAATGACCGTGGTGCCGACCGGAACCCGCAGGACCAGCTCCTCACCTTTTTTACCGGTGCAGTCAGTGCTGCCGCCGTTGGCGCCACGCTCGGCATCGAAGTGCCGGGTGTAACGGTAGTCGACCAGGGTGTTGAGGTTTTCGTCGGCGATCATGTAGACCGAGCCGCCGTCACCACCGTCACCGCCGTTAGGACCGCCGTTTTCGATGAATTTTTCCCGACGGAAACTCATGCAGCCATTGCCGCCGTCGCCAGCTTTTACTCGAATCGATACTTCATCAACAAACTTCATAACAAAACGCCTCTCGCCATACGGACGAGCCGAAAAACACTAAGACATAAGACTCTTGCAAAAATGAGCGCAGCGACCTCAATCAACGACCGCATAATCCAGCGCCGGCAGCCCATACAAACAGTTTTGCAAGAGACTCACCCCACAAACGAAAAAGCCCCGTCGCAAGACAGGGCTTTTCCAGCGATCGCGCAATTAAGCCGCGACAACGCTCACGTAACGGCGGTTGAACGCGCCTTTTACTTCAAACTTGATCACGCCTTCGATTTTCGCGAAGAGGGTGTGATCTTTACCCATGCCAACACCGTAACCGGCGTGGAATTGGGTGCCGCGCTGACGCACGATGATGTTGCCCGGAATGATTTTCTGGCCGCCATACATCTTCACGCCAAGGCGTTTGGCTTCTGAGTCGCGACCGTTACGGGTACTACCACCAGCTTTTTTGTGTGCCATGAGTTCAATTCTCCTAGTGAGGAATTAGGCTGAAATTAAGCCTGAATACCGGTGATTTTGATCTCGGTGTACCACTGGCGGTGGCCCATACGCTTCATGTGGTGCTTACGACGACGGAACTTGATGATGCGGACTTTATCGTGACGACCTTGGGAGATCACTTCAGCCACAACGGTAGCGCCAGCAACAACTGGAGCGCCGATATTCACGTCATCGCCATTGGCGACCAACAGAACGCGATCAAAAGTTACGGATTCGCCGGTAGCGATTTCCAGTTTCTCGATCTTCAGGTATTCACCTGGGGCGACCTTGTATTGCTTGCCACCAGTAACGATTACTGCGTACGACATGGTATTTCTCCGATAATCCTGCTCACCCAGCTCTTTATAAGAAGAGGTATTGGCTGGCATGGCTGCATGGGATGGAACGACCCAAATGCAATTGCGTAAGGCAGGTGCTGCCCAGGAAGTTCAGGGTGCGCGATTGTACGCAAGCCACGAGCGCGTTGCAAGTGGCCGTCCATCGCGCCTTGACAGGCCCGGACGTGGGTCCTAGCATGCCGCGCAACCCTTCTGGAGCGACTGTCGCTGATGCAACCCCAAGCTTTCTACCGCGCGGTGGCGGACGATTTTAACGCCGTCGACGGCATCATCAAGAAGCAGCTGACTTCCCGAGTGCCGCTGGTATCGAAAATCGGCGATTACATTACCTCGGCTGGCGGTAAACGCCTGCGCCCTTTATTAGTGTTGCTGTGTGGCAAGGCCCTGGGGCGCGAAGGCGACGACATGCGCTTGCTGGCCGCCACCATCGAATTCCTGCACACCGCCACCCTGCTGCACGACGACGTGGTCGACATGTCCGGCATGCGCCGTGGCCGCTCGACCGCCAACGCCATGTGGGGCAATGCCCCGAGCGTGCTGGTGGGTGATTTCCTGTACTCGCGCTCGTTCGAGATGATGGTCGAACTGGGCTCGATGCCGGTGATGAAGATTCTCTCGCAAGCCACGCGGATCATCGCCGAAGGCGAAGTCTTGCAGCTGTCCAAGGTGCGCGACGCCAGCACCACCGAAGAAACCTACATGGAAGTCATCCGCGGCAAAACCGCGATGCTTTTCGAGGCTTCGACCCACAGTGCCGCGGCCCTGGCTGGCGCTACACCAGAACAGAGCGAAGCCTTGCGCACCTTTGGCGACCACCTCGGTGTGGCCTTCCAGCTGGTCGACGACTTGCTGGATTACAAAGGCGACGCAGAAACCCTGGGCAAGAACGTCGGTGACGATCTGGCCGAAGGCAAGCCGACCCTGCCGTTGATCTACACCATGCGCGAAGGCACGCCGGAGCAAGCGGCACTGGTGCGCCGGGCGATTCAGAAAGGCGGTATCGAAGACCTGGAAAGCATCCGCGCTGCCGTGGAAGCCTCGGGCTCGCTGGACTACACCGCACAACTGGCCCGCGATTACGTGGCCCGTGCGATCAAATGCCTCGAAATGCTGCCTGCCAGCGAATACCGGGATGCATTGGTCGAGTTGAGCGAGTTTGCGGTCGCCCGTACGCACTGACCCGCTCTTTGCAGGAGCAGAGCTTGCTCGCGATAGCGATCTCAAGAACGCCATCGCTGGCAAGCCGTGCTCCTACAGATGCCTCTATCCGATAGTGCGACATCGAAGACAGCCTGCTGCAAGTGTTGACCCCATACCCGCCTAAAACCCTATATAATGTGCGCTTTTAGCCATCCTGAATCCAAGGAGCTTTAGTGAGCACGTTGCCACCCTGCCCGAAATGCAATTCCGAATACACCTATGAAGACGGCGCCCAACTGATCTGCCCAGAGTGCGCCCACGAGTGGTCCGCCAACGGCGAAGCCGACGCAGCGTCCGATGAAACCGTGAAAAAGGATTCGGTCGGCAACGTCCTGCAAGATGGCGACACCATCACCGTGATCAAGGACCTCAAGGTCAAGGGCACATCGTTGGTGGTCAAGGTCGGCACCAAGGTCAAGAACATCCGCCTGTGCGATGGCGACCACGACATCGACTGCAAGATCGACGGTATCGGCCCGATGAAGCTCAAATCCGAGTTCGTCAGAAAAGTCTGAACCTGCTGTATTCCATCCTGCGCCCTGCGTGGGATGGAGCCTCACCCTCGCCCGATCCCCCAGCAATCCTGCCCAATAGCAAAACGCCAGCCGTTTTGACCCTCAGCAATTCCCCTACAGAAAACAGCAGAAACCGCCAATAGGTACTTGCTATTAATTGAATAGGAATTATTCTCATCAAACCATTAAAAAGGAGATGAGCATCATGACTTACTTGATCGATGCATGGCTGGATCGTCCACACCCGTACCTCAGGATCCTGCATCGGGAAACCGGGGAAGTGTGTGCGGTATTGGAAGAAGAAGCCTTGAGTGAGCTGCAGGACCAGGGCGACCTCGACCTCAATGGCCTGAGTTCCAGCGAGCCAGTGGTGCTCAAGGAACTGGTGCGCAACCTGTTTCTGTTCTGCTATGCCCGGGCATTGCGCCCGATGAATGATTCGAACACCAAGTTCGAAATATGAGTGACGTAAACCCCGTAGGAGCAAAGCTTGCTCGCGATGTGCCGGGGTCGCACCCGACCGACCCGGCTCAACGGTAAAACCGCGGTGATGCGATCGCTAGCAAGCTCTGCTTCTACACATTCGGGGGCTTACAGAACGTCGAGCAGCTCGACGTCGAACACCAGAACGCTGTGCGGCGGAATGCTGCCAACGCCTTGTGCGCCGTAAGCCAGTTCGCTCGGCACGTACAGGCGCCATTTGCTACCGGCGTTCATCAGTTGCAGGGCTTCGGTCCAGCCGGCGATCACGCCGCCAACCGGGAATTCTGCAGGCTGACCACGATCGTAGGAGCTGTCGAACACAGTGCCGTCGATCAGCGTGCCGTGGTAGTGAGTACGCACTTGATCTTCACGGGTTGGCTTGGCGCCTTCACCTTGAGTCAGTACTTCGAACTGCAGGCCGGAAGCCAGAGTGGTGATGCCGTCACGCTTGGCGTTTTCAGCCAGGAATGCCAGGCCTTCGCCAGCGGCCGCTTCAGCCTTGGCAGCAGCTTCGGCTTGCATGATTTCGCGGATGACCTTGAAGCTGGCAGACATTGCTTCCTGGCCAACGCGGCTTTCCTTGCCGGCGAATGCGTCGGTCAGACCGGCCAGGATCGCGTCCAGGCTAACGCCCGGTGGCGGGTTGTCGCGCAGTTGGTCGCCCAACTGACGGCCGATGCCGTAGCTGACGCGGGTTTCGTCGGTGGACAGATTTACTTCGGACATGACACTGCTCCGCTGTGCGGACGGCTCGGGACATTGCCGTGCGTGCACAGCGCATCCCGGAGCGCCCGGAACCAAAAGGGCGAGCAGACTAGCACAGATGCCATTGCGGTGATCAGGGCTGTCAGCGCTATTGGGATATGGGCAACTTCAGGCTCTCTTCCCCGCTGGTGCCCAGACCGCACATCTCATCGTGCACCGAGGTGTGAATCAGGTTGAACGTCAGCTTGGGAAAGGCATGAAGGACTTCACGAGCATGCTCTACCGAACGCAAATGCAGTGTTTGCCCATGGGTGTCGTCGATTGGATGAGCGGCGCCATGTATCCGTGCCTCTAACAGATAGATCCCGCCTTCCATCGAAATCAGATTCAGCTCATCGACCTTCCCGGCGATGGCATAGGCGTTCAACTCTTGCAGGTTCATGAGCGCACCCCGCGCGATGGCGAGCCAAGACATTTACAGGGATATGCCTCGGCGCACAAAAGCACAAGCCACAAACGCCGCCGCCCGTCCGTTTCACAATGGCTGTGGCGAGCGAGCTTGCTCGCGCTGGGGCGCGAAGCGGTCCTGAAACCTGCCAATGCAGTTAATCAGGTAAATCGCGCCCTCAGGTTTTACGACTGCTGCGCAGCCGAGCGCGAGCAAGCTCGCTCGCCACAGGGGACATTCCAAAGCGGATCAGTGCTTGGTCAGCTTGTCCAGGTAGCCCATGGCAAACGCCGAGATCACGAAGGTCATGTGAATGATCACGTACCACTTCAGGTGCTCGGGATCGACGTTCCTGGCGTCCATGAAGATGCGCAACAGGTGAATCGAGGAAATCGCCACGATCGAGGCCGCGACTTTCATCTTCAGGGAAGAAGAGTCCATCGTGCCCAACCAGTTGAGCTTCTCCTTGCCTTCATCAATGTCGAGTTCGGACACGAAGTTTTCGTAGCCGGAAATCATCACCATCACCAGCAAGCCGCCCACCAGCGCCATGTCGATCAGCGACAACAGCACCAGAATCAGATCGGACTCGGCCATCGAGAACACGTTGGGAATAACGTGGAAGACTTCCTGAAAGAATTTCAGCGCCAGGGCCAGCAGGCCCAGGGACAAACCGAAGTAGATCGGCGCCAGCAGCCAGCGCGAGGCGTACATTGCATTTTCGACAAAACGTTCCATTGAATCTCACACAAGGGTTTTAAACGGCGGCGAGTATATCAGCCGCTCAAAACCCCATAAACCGCAGACAAATCCACAACCTGCGAGTCTGCCAAAGCGTTTTTCTGCTAGTGTCCAAAGCATTCGCATTGTTTATTTGCGTTGTAGAGGAAAACCGGAAAATGGATTTGCGATTGCCTTTAACGACTGTCGGCCTTTGCCTTGCGGTACTGATCGGCGGCTGCTCACCCAGCGATGAGAAGCGCCCGCAAAGCCTCGAGGAGAAGACTGCACAGTTCGAGAAGTCGCTGGACGCGATTCAGGATCCCCAGCTCAAGGATGCCGTGGCCAACCTCGGTGGCTCGTTGCTGCTGCTCGAGCGCGCACAGCAAAAGCTTGCCATCAAGCCGATCGCCACCGAATACGGTGAAGATGCCATGGCCCTGCTCAAGCACTATCCCAGCCCACAGGCGCTGGTCGACACCTACATCAATGGCCTGTTCGTATTGCGCAAGGACTCCAGCTCCGAGTATCTGACCGACTTGCAGCCGGTGTTTCCCTTCAGCTTCAACATGCCTTCCGAGTTCCCCTTTCCGCATGGGCTGGAATGGCAGTCGGTCACGCTAAGCAACAAGAAGGTCGTCCCTTTCCAGCCCGAATGGTCGGAAACCGATCCCGGCATTCAGTTGAGCCCTTCAAGCGCCGGCCTGACCAATCCGGATGACCTGACCGTGGCCTACCCTTTTGTCGAGGGCGAGAACATCGACAGCAAAAGCCAGCCGCAACCGACAACCCTGAAAGGTAAAGTCGAGGTCATTGCACCGCGCAAGATATTCACCTTCGACCTGACGAAAAAGGACGTGGGCCAGACCCGCACTGACGACAACATCAGCGTCACCCTGAAGGCCCTCGAAAAGAACTACGCCGAGATCGAAGTCAACAACAGCGCAGCACTGGCACCAGACGTCAGCGATACTCCGCTCAATCCGCTGATTGTCCAGGCCAGGGACACGACCGGGCAGCTTCTCTCACGCTCGGGCTCGATCAACGAAGATGCCGCACAAATCGGGTTCTATCAAAAACAACTGGCCGAGATGCAGAAGCAGACCGCCTGGAGCGATGCGTTCGAAAAACAGCTAGAAGACGAGCAACAGGCGTTCGAGCACAAGCAGACTCATCATTACACCAAGGTGTACTTCAACGGTCCCATCGAAAACCTCGAAGTCAACGTCCTCGACTTCTCGGCCGTCACCGTCACCCGCAAAGACCTGGAACTGCCAGTACGCCGCTTCGACCGCAATACCACGGATAAAACCATCCAGAGCCTGAACCTGCCCGTGGTCGTGTACGACGATCAGGCCGCAACCTGGCTCAAAGGCGCCGCACTGGATGAGGAACAGCTGAAAAAGAACATCCACGTCAATCAGTCCGTCGAGGACGCCAGTGCGGCACGTATCGAATTCGATCACCCGAAAACCTTCAACGACGAACTGCTCGGCTCCTCCTTCAGCCCTGGCGACACCCCCGTGACCTTCTTCACCCAGGACGATAAGGGTAAACGTGGCGAGCCCATCGAATTACCAGCCGAGGCCTTCGAAATCGACCCGCTACGCGCCACCATCACCTACGACCTGACCTTGTTCCCCGAAACGCCGGCGTATGCTGTCGGCTCGATGCCGTTGTTTCTGGCCAATATTGCAAAAGACAACCTCGACACCCAGAAACTGCCCAAAGGCCTGGAGCTCAAAGGCAACGCCCTGGTGGTTGACCAGAAAGTATTCCCCGCCCAGAACTGGCGCTTCTTCGCCAAGGACGCGAGCGGAAATTACCTGAAGGAGATTCTTGCGGTCAGCCACGACGCCAGCGCAGAAGGCCCGGCGGTGTTTGAGGTGCATTATTTCTACGGTCAGCCGAGCAGCCTGGAAACCTACCAGCGCACCAACCTCAATACCGTCGAATACGGATTCGAGGTCAAGCTCGACAAGGCCGAAAACCCCAACCCTGTCGAATAGTCACTAATGCTCGGGGTTGAACTGGAAACCACCCGGATTTCGGCAGCGTCCACCATTGATTTCCCGCAGCTGGGCTTGCAAGTGCAAACACCAGATTTGCGGGTCATCGGCCAGCTGATAGCCGTGCAGAGTCAGGCTTTCAACGATGGTATCGAGTATCGACTCGGCCACGAAAGGACCATGAAACGGGCCTTGGGCCTTGATGGCGGAAGGTTGTTCACCGGCCATTCCGGCGGCAAACAACAAGGTCCACATACCGGTGTCCCCGGCAAGCGGACGAATACTGCATTCAATACGGGTAACCAGGCCCAGGCATTGGCGGGTGAGGCAGAGGTTGCGCGGCATGGCGGCGACCCTCGGTAAATCGGGTATTCAGCCTCCACGGGAAGGCTGTCTCGATCCAGTGATGACTGTCGATGTCCTTGTCCTGAGCATAGAAGAAAAGTCGAGTCAGCAAGTTGACGGAGCTTAGAAGGCGCCGAATGGTCGTTGTTGGTTTTTTGACGCCATGCGGGCGGCAAAAAGCGCTATCACAATGACGACCCAGTACCATGCACAAACCCCGTGGCGAGGGAGCTTGCTCCCTCGCCACAATGGCTGTGTACAGCTTCGGGTGTCAGGCAGGCTTGGCCGCAGCCAATATTTCCTGCGCCTGCACATGTTCCTTCTCGGCCTCTTTCAAGTCATCTTCGCTGATCATTTCCGCGATCACCCGCAAACGCTCCACCACGCGCGCGTTGACGCTGCCCTCAGGGAACTGACCCTCTTCGTCCGGCTCGCCGGCGGCCTCGCCCACCAGCAGGCTCAGTGCCTCATCGGCCTGACGCACCGCATAGACATGGAACTGCCCGGCACGCACGGCCGCCAGCACCCGCTCATCGAGCATCAACGTGGCAACGTTGGCCTGAGGAATGATCGCGCCCTGCTCGCCGGTCAAGCCACGCGCCTCGCAAAGACGGAAGAAGCCTTCGATCTTCTCGTTGACCCCGCCCACCGCCTGCACTTCACCGAACTGGTTGATCGAACCGGTAATCGCGAAGCACTGCTTGAGCGGGGTTTTCGACAATGCCGAAATCAACGTGCAGGCCTCGCCCAGCGATGCACTGTCACCATCGACGTAACCGTAGGATTGTTCCAGCGCGATACTGGCCGAAATCGCCAACGGGAATTCCTGGGCGTAACGGCTGCCCAGATACCCGGTGAGGATCATCACACCCTTGGAGTGGATCGGCTGCCCGAGGTTGACCTCACGCTCGATGTCGACGATGCCGCTGCCACCGGGGTAAACCGTGGCAGAGATTCGCGCCGGTATGCCGAACGCCGAGTCGCCGACCTCCAGCACCGTCAGCCCGTTGCACTTGCCGACCGCCGCTCCAGCGGTGTCGATCAGGATGATCCCGGCCAGCATGTCATCGAGAATCCGTGCCGACACACGCCCGGTGCGAGTGGCCTTGGCCTTGAGCGCACGTTCGATGTGCCCGGCATCAGTCATCTCGTCACCGGCCAGATCGCGAATGAAGTCCGCCTCGCTGACCAACTGGAACAGATCGCCAATGCGCGCCGACAAACGGCCCTGATGCTCGGCCAGCCGCGCACTGTAGGTCGCCAGACGCGCCACCGCATCGGCGGTCAGCGGGGCCATGCCTTCTTCCGAGGTCCGGGTCTTGAGCAACTGAGCAAACTGCTCGAGGCTCTCATCGACCATCGGGATGTCTTCATCGAAGTCCACCAGAACCCGGAACATCTCCTGGAAGTCCGGATCGAGGTCTTGCAGCGTGTAATACAGCTGGCGCGCGCCGATGATGACGACTTTGACCTGCAGCGGAATATGTTGCGGCGTCAGGGTCACCGTGGCCAGTCGGCCCAGCTCGCCCAGCGGCGATTCCATTTTCAGTTTGCGTGACTGCAAGGCCCGCTTCAGCGCATCCCAGACAAAGGGTTCGCTGAGCATTTTTTCGGCTTCCAGAATCAGGAAGCCGCCGTTGGCCCGGTGCAGCGCGCCCGGACGCAACTGCCGATAAGTGGTGTAGAGCGCGCCCTGATCAGTGCTGTACTCGATACGGCCGAACAGGTTGTCGTAAGTCGGGTGCGGTTCGAACACCACAGGGGCACCGCCACTGTGCGGATGACCGACCACCAGGCTCGGGCCATATTGTTCTTCGAGCAACTTACGGGCGACCGCGTCGGTCTTGCTGTCATCGACCAGTTGCTCGACCACCGTCTTGAGCAGATACACCTGCATCGCTTGCAGGTAACCGCACACCGCCGCGTTTTCTGCGTACTTTTCCGACAGCGGCGAAAGCAATGGCTGCAAGGCCAGCGTGATGGTTTCTTCGTTGAGCTGGCGCAGCTGATTGCTCGACTCGCGCTTCCACTGCGGCAAGCTGGCCAACTCTTCGTTCAGCCGTTCTTCCAGTCCGGAAATGTCGTCGTGGAAGCGCTCGCGAACGGCCTCCGGCAACTGGGCGAATTCCGCTTCGTCCAGCGCCTTGCCTTCGCTCATCGGGGTGAAAGCGATGTTGGTGCTGTCACGGTACAGCGCGACTTCTTTCTCCAGCGCCAGGCGCTCGATCACGTCCAGTGCACGGTCGTAGCGCTGATTGAAGGCGCGGTCGATGGCACTCTTCTTTTGCTGGTAGGACGGGTGCTCGAAGACTGCTGGAAACGTCGCCAGCAGGTTGTCGATCAGGCCGTTGATGTCGGTGATGAACGCACCGGCCGTCCCCGATGGCAACTCCAGTGCGCGAGGTTCGCGCGGCTCATCGAAATTGTTGACGTAGACCCAGTCCGCCGGGGTCTGCAGGCGTTTGCCTTCGGCTTTCAGGTAGCGTTTGACGAAAGAGAACCGGCCGGTACCGGGCTCACCCATGACAAACACGTTGTAACCGGGGCGTGGCATGGCCACACCAAACTGCAAGGCTTCAACCGCACGTTCCTGGCCGAGCACGCCGCGAAAAGGCTCCAGCTCATTGGTGGTAGAGAAGCTGAACTGTTCAGCGGAAAACGGACGGGTCAGCGCTTCAGGCGCTAGACGCAAGCTGGCAGCAACAGGATCGGGCATCGGGCTTCCTTACATCAGGCGGGGCAATTAAAGGCATTCTGGCGCTGCCCGTGCCCGACTGGCAAGGCGCGCCTTGGGTAAAAGCATAGTCAAGCGCCAAACCCTGGACGGGCCAGGGCTAAATCAATGGTTACTGGGAATGTTTGGCAAAAAATCACGGAACCCCCGGATCGTGCCTAGACTCCAAACTGCGCGGCTGGACCAATCACCAGCCAAATGGCGTCGGAGCGGCGCCAGAACCCCTGTCCATTGGTACGCAAACAAAAGAGAACACAGCTATGAAACGGATTCTTCTTGGTACTCTCTTCACCGTTGCATCCCTCAACGCCATGGCCCAGGCGCCAGGCGGCCCGGATTGCGGTTGGGGCAACATGCTGTTCGAAGGTCAGCGTGGCACCCCGGCACACTTCCTGGCATCCACCACCAACGGCACTTCTGGCAACGCCACTTTCGGCATGACATCCGGCACCAACGGTTGCGCAACCAACGCCGCGCTGACCTATGGCGGCAAATCCTGGATCGCCATGAACGGCATGATGAACGAACTGTCCGAAGACATGGCCAAGGGCTCCGGCGAAGCGCTGACCACTTATGCAGTGGTACTGGGCGTCGCACCGCAAGACCGTGCGTATTTCGCCACCGTCACCCACGAGCACTTCCAGCAGATTTTCAGCAAGGCTGATGTGACTGCTGAAGACGTGCACACCAATACCCTGGCGGTACTCAAAGGCGATGCTCGTCTGGCCAAATATGCCACCCCGGCTTAAGCTCGGCCTCACCCGCCCCTCACCCGGGCGGGTTTTGTTTTTTGAACCCGACCTGCTTTGGGGTTTTTTAATTAAGTAGCCCACCATGCTCAAACGCCTTGCCTGTCTGGCGCTGTTTGCCTGCGCCCCGCTGTCCGCCGCGCCTCTGATCGACAACCAACGTTTGCAGCAACTGGCCAACGACCAGTTCTGGATTTCCCTGGGCCATTACGAAAGCGCAAAACTCGGCGGCTGGCGCAGCTATGTCAGCGACAAGAAGTTCTTCCTGGCAGCCAATGGTGCCGAACATCCCGACGCAGAGCTGGCGGCCACCGTACAAGCGCTCTATGCCCCGGCCAGTAAAGGCCAGCAGCACGCGCAATGTATTTACCCGGCGCGTACTCGCTGGTTGAAAGCCCAACTGAACCTGAACGATTTGCCGACGGTGGATTGCAGCGAGTTCAAACAATGGTTCAAGGACGTATCACCCCACAGCGCGGTGATGATTTTTCCGGCAGCCTATCTGAACAGCCCGTCATCGATGTTCGGTCATACCTTGTTGCGCATCGATCAGGCTGACGTGCAAACCGACCACACGGCCCTGCTCAGTTACGCGATCAATTTCGGTGCCTATATCGAAGGTTCGGACAACAGCATTCTGTATGCCTGGAAAGGCCTGATGGGCGGCTATCCGGGGCTGTTCGCGCTGGTGCCTTATCAGGAAAAACTCTCGGAATACCGCAGCCTGGAAAACCGCGATCTGTGGGAGTACCGGTTGAACCTGACGCAGGCAGAAACCGAGCGCATGGTCGAGCATGTCTGGGAGCTCAAGCAGATTCAGTTCGATTATTTCTTCTTCGATGAAAACTGCTCCTACCGCTTGCTGGAGTTGCTGCAAGTCGCAAGACCGAGCCTCAGGCTCACCGAACAATTCCCGCTGACGGCGATCCCCACCGACACCGTCAAAGCCGTGAAAGACGCCGGGCTGGTGGAAAAAATCGATTACCGTCCATCCCGCGAACGTGAGCTGTTGAGCCGCGCCAAACCGCTCTCAGGCGATGAGCAGCAATGGGTGTTGAAGGTCAGCGCCGACCAGAAACGCTTGCAGGAGCCGACCTTCAAGGCGCTGCCACGTGATCGTCAGGCATTGATTATCGACGCGGCCTACCGTCTTGAGCGCTACCGCGCCAACGGCCAGGAACGCGATCCACAGCGCGCGCAACGCAGCTTCGAGCTGCTGCGGGCGATCAACCAGAACCCGCCACCGGAGTTATCCATCGAACGCCCGGGCTTGCCGGAAAACGGCCACGAATCGCGCACCTGGCAGGCCGGCATCGGCACCCGTGGCGACAAAGCCTTTGGTGAATATGGCCTGCGCATGGCCTATCACGACCTCAACGACAACGCCGAAAGCTTTCCACTCGGTGCGCAGATTGAAATTCTCCAGATGAAGCTGCGCCAGTACGAAGGCAATCACTGGCAATTGCAGCAACTGGACCTCGCGACCATCCGCTCATTGACCCCGCGCAACGAGCTGCTGCAACCGTGGTCCTGGCAGGTGACCGGCGGCCTGGAGCGAGTACCGGGAAAGCACGACGATGAAACCCTGGTCAGCCATGTCAACGGCGGTGCCGGTGGCACCTGGCAACTGGGCGACGACGTACTGGGCTTCGCCCTTGGCACCGTGCGCATTGAGCACAACAGCGACTTTGCCGGTTTCATCGCGCCCGCCGCCGGCTTCAACAGCGGTGTTCTGTGGAAGAACCCGCTGGGCAATCTGAGCCTGGAAACCAAAGGTGATTACTTCACCAACGGTGAAGTGCGACGTAGCCTGAGTCTGAACCAGCAGTGGGAGCTGTCGCGTAACCTCGGCCTGCGCCTGAGCGCCCAACGGGAGTTCAGCCACATCGCGTCCCCCGAAAACGAGGTTATGCTGGAAGTGAAGTGGTATCACTATTGAACCCCGCGCCCTTGTAGGAGCACAGCTTGCTGGCGAAGGGATCACTGCCGTTCTACTGGCAGACCGAGGAGCCTGCATCGCCAGCAAGCTGTATTCCTACAAGGGGAGTGTGAATCCCCCGACGTTAAAGACTATGTTTATACAAGGAGCTCAAACTACATGGATGCCAACTGCCGCTCCCTCGAGGAAGTACGCGAAAACATTGACCGGCTGGATCGGCAAATTGTCAGCCTGTTGGCCGCGCGCGGCGCTTATGTGTCGCAGGCCGCTCGCTTCAAGAAAGACAGCGACGCGGTGAAAGCACCGCAGCGTGTTGAACAGGTCATCGCCAAAGTCCGGGCACTGGCTGAAGAGGTCGGTGCCAACCCGCAGGTCATCGAGCAGGTGTATCGAGCCATGATCGCCGCGTTCATCGAACAGGAACTGGCTGAACACGCTCACCTTGCAACCACGACGATGGATTGATCAGCACCCTTCCACGGGTGTAGCAAGGGGCTATCGCTCGCAGCAGGTCGTTTTCGGACAACCTTGGAAACCAGAAGCCTGCGACGATGGCCAAAACCCCATTCAGGGAGAACCGCCATGAGCCGCGCTTTCGTCAATGAAGATAACGCCACCCCACAAGCCGACCAGCCGGTAGAACGCCAGGTCAGCACGCAGCCCAACTACGTCACGCCCGAAGGCCTCGCCCTGCTGCAGGCCAAAGTCGCCGAGTTGCAAAACCAGCACGGCGAACAATCGGCCCGCGAGGAGGCTGACCCACAGTGGCTGGCCGATCTCGAGCGTGATCTGCGTTACTTCAAGCAACGCCTGCAAAGCGCTCAAGTGGTGACACCGGCCACTTCCACCAAGAAGGTTCAGATTGGCAGCTGGGTGACCTACGCCGATGAACGGGGCACCGAACGACGCGTGCAACTGGTTGGCGAAGACCAGGCCAATGCCGCCAAAGGCCTGATCAACTGGAGCTCACCGCTGGGACGGGCGCTGCTCGGTGCACAGTTGAATGACGAAGTGCTCTGGCAACGACCCGCCGGCGATCAGTTGATCGAAATCATCCGCATCGAACCGAACTGAACCGCGCCCGGAGCCAGAGAAAGCTCACGCAAAAAAAAACGGAGCCCGAAGGCTCCGTTTTTCATGTAACCAGCCGATCAGGCCAGTTTCTTGTGACGCACCCGGTGTGGCTGGGAAGCGGCATCGCCAAGACGCTTTTTGCGGTCGGCTTCGTACTCGGTGTAGTTACCTTCGAAGAACACCGCTTGCGAGTCGTCTTCGTACGCCAGGATGTGAGTCGCGACGCGGTCAAGGAACCACCGATCGTGAGAGATCACAATGGCGGCGCCCGGGAAGTCCAGCAGGGCTTCTTCCAGCGAACGCAGGGTTTCAACGTCGAGGTCGTTGGACGGTTCGTCGAGCAGCAGGACGTTGCCGCCCTCTTTCAGGGTCAGGGCCAGGTGCAAGCGACCACGCTCACCACCGGACAGGTCCTTGACGAACTTCTGCTGATCGCCGCCCTTGAAGTTGAAGCGACCCACGTAGGTGCGCGACGGGATCTCGTAGTTGCCGATGCGGATCTGGTCGGAACCGTCGGAGATCTGCTGGAACACAGTCTTGCTGCCGTCCAGGTCTTCACGGCTCTGGTCGACGCAGGCCAGTTGCACGGTTTCACCGACTTCGATGCTGCCCGAATCCGGTTGTTCCTTGCCCATCAGCATGCGGAACAGCGTGGATTTACCCGCACCGTTACCACCGATCACGCCAACGATGGCGCCTTTAGGCATGGAGAACGACAGGTTGTCGATCAACACGCGATCGCCATAGCCCTTGGTAACGTTCTTGAATTCGATGACCTTGTCGCCCAGGCGAGGACCGGCCGGGATATAGATCTCGTTGGTTTCGCTACGCTTCTGGAATTCCTGCGATTGCATTTCTTCGAAGCGTTGCAGACGCGCCTTGGATTTCGACTGACGGGCCTTGGCGCCTTTGCGCACCCACTCCAGCTCTTCCTTCATGGCCTTTTCATGGGCCGACTGCTGCTTGGATTCGGCGGCCAGACGGTCGGACTTGGCTTCAAGCCAGCCCGAATAGTTGCCCTCATAAGGAATACCGGCGCCGCGGTCAAGTTCCAGAATCCAGCCGGCAACGTTGTCCAGGAAGTAACGGTCGTGCGTGATCGCAACCACGGTACCCGGGAAGTCGTGGAGGAAATGCTCCAGCCAGGCCACGGAGTCGGCGTCCAGGTGGTTGGTTGGCTCGTCGAGCAGCAGCATGTCCGGGGCGGACAGCAGCAGGCGGCACAGGGCCACACGACGCTTTTCACCACCGGACAGGTGTTCGATCTTCGCATCCCAGGCCGGCAGACGCAGCGCGTCGGCGGCGACTTCCAGCTGGCGATCCAGGTTGTGACCGTCGCCCGCCTGCAGGATGGCTTCGAGCTTGGCCTGTTCGGAGGCCAGCTTGTCGAAGTCGGCATCCGGGTCGGCGTATTCGGCGTAGACCTGATCCAGACGCGCTTGCGCGTCCTTGATCACGCTGACCGCTTCCTCGACCACGTCACGCACGGTCTTGGTCGGATCCAGCAGCGGCTCTTGCGGCAGGTAGCCGATGTTCAATTCCGGCATCGGACGGGCTTCGCCGTCGAACTCGGTGTCGACGCCGGCCATGATTTTCAACAGTGTGGATTTACCCGAGCCGTTGAGGCCGAGTACGCCGATCTTGGCGCCCGGGAAGAACGACAGCGAAATGTTTTTCAGGATTTCCCGCTTCGGCGGAACAACTTTGCCCAGCCGATGCATGGTGAAGACGTATTGAGCCATGGAGAACCTAGGGTCAGTGACTGATGAATATAAGCACGGGCGAAGCCCGGGCCAGGCCATACGCGCCGCCTGCGATTGATTGCTATCAATACGTGCGCGCGAAAAAAGCCTGAGTCTAAGAGCTGGAACGCTCCCGCGTAACCGGCAAAGCTACCTTAATGACGGAAGGCAGTCCAGCCGAGAGGGGCTGGCACTTTGCCACAACTCAAGGCATGCTAGCCGCCCTCCGGGCGTCCGGCTTATAGTGCACGTCGCGCCAATCCAGCCAAACCGCAGGATCACAGTTTGTCCAATGTCACTCCGCCTTCGTCCGTGAGCGCACTGAGTTCTGCGACCGGATCGCCCCTGCGCGGCACCTTGAAAGGCGCATTGGCGACGCTTGTCCTACTGTTGATCGGACTGCTGCTTTGGCAATTATTCGACCAACTGAGCGAAACCCAGAACAGCCAGCGCCAGTACACCATTGACTACACCGCCGATCTGGCCGCGCAAGTCAGCCTGAACATGACGCTCAACGCCCAGATCGCACTGAATCTGCTACCGATCGTCGAAAAACCGCAGACCGTTGATCAGCAACAGGCGCTGCTGCGCAAACTGCAGCAATCGCTACCTGATTTACTCAGCCTCGCGCTGCTCAGCCCCTCGGGGAAAATCCTCAGTGACAGCGCCAGCGACAGCCAGGATGCCGGCTACCTGAGCGAGCTGGTCCGGCGCAGTCACGCGCAGGTGCATTACTTCAGCAACGCCAACGACGGCTCGGTGGTGAACCTGTTGCTGCACCAGGCCAGCGGCAGCACGCGCGACTACTGGGTCTTGCGCCTGCGGCCGACGTTTTTCTCTTCACTGACCAAGCAGAGTGACACAGGAATCCGTCCGCTGTGGGTGGTGGAAAACCGCATCAACCAACAGATCGTCAGCCGCGACGACGGATTACCCTCGAACAAACCGGGCACGGTAAACGCCAATGACCTGGCGAACAGCGTACTGGTCGTCCCCCTCAGTAACAGCGACTGGCAATTACGCGGGCTGTTTGACCGGCAACGAGTGTTCGAACAACTGCTGCCGGTGTTTATCGGCAAATGCCTGCTGGGTTTGGCCTTCTCGCTGCTACCACTCATCGCATTGTTGAATATGCGCCGACGCCAGCGTCAGGTGCACGACGGACGTCGGCGCTATCGGGACATTTTCGACGGCACCGGTGTTGCGCTCTGTGTACTGGATCTCTCCGGACTCAAAGCCTGCCTCGACAAGGCGCAACTGCACACCAGCGAGCAATTGCAGCGGTGGCTGGAGAACCCCGAACAACGCCGACAGTTGCTACAGGAGTTGCGCATCACCGAGGTCAACCAGGTCGCCTTGCACCTGCTCAACGTCCAGTCCAGCGAGCAAGCCTGGAAGCTGTTGATCGAAGGCGGGCCACTGGATGGCAACGCTATCGGCAACCAGTTACTCGATGCCGTGCTCAACCAGCAGAAACAGCTGGAACTGGAGATCAAGCTCAGGGACACCCAGGGCCGCGACCAGCATCTGTGGCTGGTATTGCATTTGCCGCAAGCACAGCACGACGCCAAAGCGGTGATCCTCAGCATCAGCGATATCACCAGCCGTAAAATTGTCGAGTTGTCGCTGCTGGAGCGTGAAGGTTTCTGGTCGGATGTCGTGCGTACCGTCCCTGATCATCTCTACGTACAGGACGTGATCAGCCAGCGGATGATTTTCAGTAACCACCACCTGGGCCAGACGCTGGGTTACAGCAAAACCGAACTGCACCAGATGGGCGAATACTTCTGGGAGATTCTGCTGCACCCCGAAGATGCCGATCACTACCACCGCTTGCGGCAGGAACAGCGCCAGGCCGGTTACACCCAACTGATGCAGTGCCAGTTGCGCTTCCGTCACCGCGACGGCAAATGGCGACGTTTCGAAATCCGCGAACAGGCGCTGGCGCGGGACAAACATGACCAGGTCACCCGCATCATTGGCGTGGCCAAAGACATTACCGATCAGATCGAAGCCAGCGAATCCTTGCGCGACAGCGAGCAGCGTTACCGGATGCTCGCTGAAAGCATCAGCGACGTGATTTTCTCCACCGACAGCAAACTCTCGCTCAATTACGTCAGCCCGTCAGTGAACGCCGTGCTCGGCTATGACGTTGACTGGATCTTCCAGAATGGCTGGCAATCAACCATCGCCAACCCGCAACAATTGACCGGCATCTACAGCCTGATGGACCGGGTCAGCAAAGCCCTGGATAAACCCGAGCAACTGGCGCAACTGCGCAGCCAGGTGCAAACCCAGCTGTTCCTGTTCGACTGCTTGCGCGCCGACGGGCGCAAGATCCCGATCGAACTGCGCCTGGTCCTGGTCTGGGATGAACATGGCGCGTTCGAAGGTGTGCTCGGGGTCGGTCGCGATATCAGCCAGCAGCGCCGCGCCGAGAAAGACCTGCGCATGGCGGCCACGGTTTTCGAGCACTCGACGTCGGCGATTCTGATCACCGACCCGGCCGGCTACATCGTGCAGGCCAACGAAGCCTTCAGCCGCGTCAGCGGTTACGAAGTGGCGCAGGTCCTGGACCAGTTGCCGAACATGCTGACCGTCGATGACCAACAGGAAGCCCACCTGCGCTATGTGCTCAAGCAATTGCACCAGCACAGCACCTGGGAAGGCGAAGTCTGGCTCAAGCGCCGCAACGGTGAACACTACCCGGCGTGGGTCGGCATTACGGCAGTACTCGATGACGAAGGCGACCTCGCCAGCTACGTGTGCTTTTTCAGTGACATCAGCGAGCGCAAGGCCAGCGAACAGCGGATTCACCGCCTCGCCTACTACGACGCCCTGACCCACCTGCCCAACCGCACCTTGTTCCAGGACCGGTTGCACACCGCGCTGCAATCGGCGGAGCGGCAGAAGTCGTGGGTCGTGCTGATGTTCCTCGATCTCGACCGTTTCAAGCCGATCAACGACTCCCTCGGCCACGCCGCCGGCGACCGCATGCTCAAGGAAATGGCGACCCGCCTGCTCGCTTGCGTCGACGATGACGACACGGTGGCGCGCATGGGCGGCGATGAGTTCACCTTGCTCCTGCAACCGCGTGCCAGCCGCGAGATCGCGCTGAACCGGGCGATTCATGTCGCCGAGCAAATCCTTGCCAGCCTGGTGAAACCGTTTGTCCTCGAAGGCCGCGAGTTCTTTGTCACCGCCAGTATCGGCATCGCCTTGAGTCCGCAGGACGGCAATGAACTGAGTCAGTTGATGAAGAACGCCGACACGGCGATGTACCACGCCAAGGAGCGCGGCAAGAACAACTTCCAGTTCTATCAGGCGGACATGAACGCCAGCGCCCTGGAGCGCCTGGAACTGGAAAGCGACCTGCGCCACGCCCTTGAGCAAAACGAATTCGTTCTGTACTACCAGCCGCAATTCAGCGGCGACGGTAAACGCCTGACCGGCGCCGAAGCCCTGCTGCGCTGGCGGCATCCACGTCGCGGACTGGTGCCACCGGGAGACTTCATTCCAGTGCTCGAAGAGCTTGGACTGGTGGTGGATGTCGGTGACTGGGTGATCAGCGAGGCCTGCCGTCAGCTCAAAACCTGGCACCAGGCCAAGGTCCGCGTCCCGAAAGTCTCGGTGAACATCTCTGCACGGCAATTCTCCGACGGCCAGCTTGGCACGCGCATCGCCACCATCCTCAAGGACACGGGCCTGCCACCAGCTTGCCTGGAGCTGGAGCTGACCGAAAGTATCCTGATGCGTGAAGTCAGCGAAGCCATGCAGATTCTCGCCGGGCTGAAAAACCTCGGCCTGAGCATCGCGGTCGACGACTTCGGCACCGGTTATTCATCGCTGAACTACTTGAAGCAGTTCCCGATCGACGTGCTGAAAATCGACCGGACCTTCGTCGACGGCCTGCCGTCCGGCGAACAGGACGCGCAGATTGCCCGGGCGATCATCGCCATGGCCCATAGCCTGAACCTAGCGGTGATCGCCGAAGGCGTGGAAACCCACGAACAGCTCGACTTCTTGCGTGAACACGGCTGCGACGAGGTGCAGGGTTATCTGTTTGGCCGCCCGATGCCGGCGGCGCGTTTCGAAGCGCAGTTCAGCAATGATGCGTTGTTCATGTTTGACTGAAATCCTTGTGGCGAGGGAGCTTGCTCCCGCCGGCCGGTCCGCGCTCGGGCGAAGCAGTCGCAAAACCACAACCGTGCTGCACCTGACACACCACATTCACCCATTTTGGGATCGCTTCGCAATCCAGCGGGAGCAAGCTCCCTCGCCACAGGCGTTATTCGTCGCCCCAATGGCTCATGAACACCACTTGTCTGCGACATGATGTCCTTTCATATGCCAGACAAAACCCATTGGGTTAGAATGCTTTCCTTTTCTGCCCCCCGATCCTTGAGGACCGCCATGTTCAGCCGTGATTTGACTATTGCCAAGTACGACGCCGACCTTTTTGCCGCCATGGAGCAAGAAGCTCAGCGCCAGGAAGAACACATTGAGCTGATCGCTTCGGAAAACTACACCAGCCCAGCGGTGATGGAAGCTCAAGGCTCGGTTCTGACCAACAAGTACGCCGAAGGCTACCCAGGCAAGCGCTACTACGGCGGTTGCGAGTACGTCGACGTGGTTGAGCAACTGGCCATCGACCGTGCCAAACAACTGTTCGGCGCCGATTACGCCAACGTTCAGCCACACGCCGGCTCGCAAGCCAACAGCGCCGTTTACCTGGCCCTGCTGCAAGCGGGCGACACCATCCTGGGCATGAGCCTGGCCCACGGCGGTCACCTGACCCACGGCGCCAGTGTTTCCTCCTCCGGCAAGCTGTACAACGCCGTTCAGTACGGTATCGACAGCAACGGCCTGATCGACTACGACGAAGTCGAGCGTCTGGCTGTTGAGCACAAGCCAAAAATGATCGTGGCCGGTTTCTCTGCCTACTCGCAGATCCTCGACTTCCCGCGCTTCCGTGAAATCGCTGACAAGGTTGGCGCCTACCTGTTCGTCGACATGGCTCACGTAGCCGGCCTGGTCGCTGCTGGCGTCTACCCGAACCCGGTGCCATTCGCTGACGTGGTCACCACCACGACCCACAAGACCCTGCGCGGTCCACGTGGCGGCCTGATCCTGGCTCGCGCCAACGCCGACATCGAGAAGAAACTGAACTCCGCGGTATTCCCGGGCGCCCAAGGCGGCCCACTGGAGCACGTGATCGCCGCTAAAGCGATCTGCTTCAAGGAAGCGTTGCAGCCTGAGTTCAAGGCCTACCAGCAACAAGTGGTCAAGAACGCCCAGGCCATGGCCGGCGTGTTCATCGAGCGCGGCTTTGACGTGGTCTCCGGCGGTACTGAAAACCACCTGTTCCTGCTGTCGCTGATCAAGCAGGAAATCTCCGGTAAAGACGCCGACGCCGCTCTGGGCAAAGCGTTCATCACCGTGAACAAGAACTCGGTACCGAACGATCCACGCTCCCCGTTCGTCACCTCCGGTCTGCGCTTCGGTACTCCGGCTGTGACCACTCGCGGCTTCAAAGAGGCTGAGTGCAAAGAGCTGGCCGGCTGGATCTGCGACATCCTGGCTGACCTTTCCAACGAAGCGGTGATCGATGCCGTTCGCGAGAAGGTCAAGGCCATCTGCAAGAAGCTGCCGGTATACGGCGCTTAATCAGCCCGCTTAACCGCAGCAAAAAGAAACCGGCCAGAGATGGCCGGTTTTTTTTCGCCTGCAAAACCGCTCAAGATCGGCCCTTACCGCACAACTGGTAAGACCGGTAAAGCCAATTCGTCATTTTCCGCTTGCAGCCCTCTGAAAACAGCGCCTAAACTGCGCCTGCACTGGACATACCGGTAAGACCACAATAATTAAGTCCTGAATCTGATGCGCACAGCGCACGGCACCCAGGACACTCACCAGGATTCCTCCCATGCTCAGATGGTGCTCGCGCTCAATCTTCCTTCAAGTTGTCCTTGGACTGGTGCTCGGCATCATCTGCGGACTGACCCTTCCCGAATACTCCGCCCAGTTAAAACCCCTCGGCGACGGCTTCATCAAACTGATCAAAATGCTTATCGGCCTGATCGTGTTCTGCGTGGTGGTCAGCGGTATTTCCGGCGCAGGCGACCTGAAAAAGGTCGGACGCATCGGCCTCAAATCGGTGATCTACTTCGAAGTGCTGACCACCATCGCCCTGGTGATCGGTCTGGTGTTCGCATTCAGCACCGGCATCGGCAGCGGCGCGAACATTCATCTGGATCAGCTTTCCACCGCCGACATGGGCGATATCGCCCAGCGCGGCCAGCACATGCACACCACCACGCAATTTCTGATGGACCTGATCCCGACCTCGGTGATTGGCGCCTTTGCCGACAACAACATCCTGCAAGTGCTGCTGTTCTCGGTCCTGTTCGGCAGCGCGCTGAACCTGGTGGGTGAAGCAGCCTCGGGAATTTCGCGACTGATCAACGAGCTCAGCCATGTGATCTTCCGCATCATGGGCATGATCGTGCGCCTGGCACCGATTGGTGTGTTCGGTGCGATTGCTTTCACCACCAGCAAATATGGCCTGGACTCCCTGCAACACCTGGGCAGCCTGATCGGCCTGTTCTACCTGACGTGCACGGTGTTCGTGTCGTTGATCCTGGGTCTGGTGATGCGCCTTTCCGGCCTGCGGCTGCTGCCCTTTCTCAAGTACTTGCGCGAAGAGTTGCTGATCGTCCTGGGTACCGCCTCCTCCGACGCCGTGCTCCCGCAAATCATGCGCAAACTGGAGCACCTGGGTATCGGCAGCTCGACGGTTGGCCTGGTGATTCCCACCGGTTACTCGTTCAACCTCGATGGTTTTTCGATCTACCTGACCCTGGCCATCGTGTTCATCGCCAACGCCACCGGCACACCGCTGGCCATGAGCGATTTGCTGACGATCCTGCTGGTTTCGCTGATCACCTCCAAAGGTGCCCACGGCATTCCCGGCTCGGCCCTGGTGATTCTGGCGGCAACCCTGACCGCGATCCCGGCGATTCCGGTAGTGGGCCTGGTGCTGGTATTGGCGGTGGACTGGTTCATGGGCATTGGCCGGGCACTGACCAACCTGATCGGTAACTGCGTCGCCACCGTGGCCATCGCCCGCTGGGAAAAAGACATCGATGTCCAGCGTGCCAACAAGGTACTGTCCGGCGAGCAGGGCTACACCTTCCAGTCACGTAAATCAGCGCCGCCGGCGCATCAGCAAGAATTTTGACCGAACCTTGTGCCTGTCACTGGCAGGCACAACAATTCAGCGTTTTACCGTCTCTCATGGAGCAAACAGTGATCACCTCGTCGACAGTTGTAAATTCAGTGGTTGAAAAGCTCCGCGCCGCCTTGGCACGCGGGCAGTGGCGCTCGGGCGACATGTTGCCGGGGCAACGCGAACTGGCTGAACAACTGGGTATCAGCCGGCCTAGCCTGCGTGAAGCGGTGATCGTGCTGGAGACCCTCGGCCTGGTGCGCTCCATGCCCGGCAAAGGCGTGGTGGTGCTGGAGGCCAACCTGAACGACGCGCCAGCCAACGACAGTGGCGTAGCCGGCGCCAGTCTCGAGGATGTGCTGCAACTGCGTTACACCCTCGAACCGTTCATTGTCGGGTTGGTTGCCCAGTCCATCAGCAGCAAGGAAATCGGCCAACTGCGCCTGACGCTGATGGACATGCGCGAAGCCCTCGAAGCCAACGACAGCGAAGCCGGAATGAACGCCTACATCGCGTTCCACGAAGAGCTGTTCACCCTGACCTCGAACCCGATTTTCCAGAACGTCGTGCAGCAAACCAGCAATGCGCTCAAACAGAGCGCCGAGATGCTGCGCAATTCCCCGGAACACTTGGCCGGGCGGCTGGAAGAAAACGAAGCCGTGGTCCGCGCGATCCGCAGCAAAAACAGCGCCCTGGCCAGCGCCGAAATGCGCCGGCACATCCTTCAGGAAGGACAGCGCATGGGTATTGAACTGAATATCCCGGATGACAATCTGGGCCAATAACTGTTTGTAGAATCCCCTATCGGCAACCGGACTGGAGACTGGCCATGAGTTCCTACGCCTTGAAGAATCCCGTTTTCTCGATTTCCGCCGCCCTGCCCTTGCGCCGCCAGAGCGAAAAGAAGCGTTGCGTCGATGACATCTATCCGCAGATTTTCGACGCCATTCTCGAACAACGCATCGCCCCGGCCAGCCGCTTCACCGAAGAAAGCCTTGGCCAGGCATTCGGGGTCAGCCGCAGTATCATCCGCCAGGTGCTGGCGCGTTTGTCCCATCAGCAGGTGGTCATCCTGCGGCCCAACCATCGTCCGCAAGTCGCGGCGCCCGATGCCGAACAAACCCGCCAGATACTCCACGCCCGCAGGCTGACTGAAACCACCCTGGTGCGACTGGCCTGCCAACAACCGACTTCCCGGCACCTGCCGCAGTTACGCGAACTGATCGAACGCGAACGCCGCTGTATCGAACAGAACCAACGCGGGCCGGCGATTCGCCTGTCGGGTGAGTTCCACCTGCAACTGGCGCACGTCGCCGGTAACGCGCCGCTGGCACAATTTCTCGGCAGCCTGGTGCCGCTGACATCGCTGGCTATCGCCTGCTACGAAGAACAGTCGCCCAGTCATTGTGCGTGGCAGGAGCATGCGGCGATTGTCGAGGCGATAGAGCGCGGAGACGCCAAGGCTGCCGTGGGGCTGATGACCGAGCATCTGGATCATCTTGAGAAGAAATTACTGAGCCCGGAATCGGCCCCTGATAGCGTCGCCGGTTAGACCGCCATCGCGGGCACGCCTTACGCCTTGTAGGAGCAAGGCTTGCCCGCGATGACGGTCTCAAACACGCGGAAGATATCCGACCTTACTCAGCTGCCACCCGCGCAAACCCGGCGCGAATTTTCTCTTCCGGCAATTCATCGGCAATAAACACGATCACACTTTCCCGCCCTTCATCCTCGGCCCACTCAGTATCCCAGTCAAAACCGTACAACTTCAGTACGCCCTGAAACACCATGCGCCGAGGTTCGCCGACGATGTTCAGCACCCCTTTGTAGCGCAGCAACTGCTTGCCATGGTCTTCCAGCAGTTCGTTCATGAATTCGCTGAGCTTGTCGATATCCAGCGGTTTGTCGGTCCGCAGCACCAGGCTCGATATGCGGTCGATAGACGGCGCCTTGCCCACCGGGCGCAGGCTGACACCACCGCCGAGGTCGGCATTGAGGTTGAAACCACGCACGTCGAGCAACTCGGCCAGATCGATCTTGCCGTGCTCAACCACGCGGATCGGCGCACGACGATTGATCCGGGTCAGACGCTCGCTCAGCGCGCTGAACGTCACCTCGTCGACCAGATCGCGCTTGCTCACCAGCAAGCGGTCGGCAAAGCCGATCTGCGCCTGGGCGATGGTCTGGGTCAAGTGCTGCTCGGCGTGAGCCGCATCGACCAAGGTGATGATGCCGTCGAGGATGTAGCGCTCGCGCAGCTCTTCATCGATGAAGAAGGTCTGCGCCACCGGTGCCGGATCAGCCAGGCCGGTGCATTCGATCACCAGGCGGTCGAAGGCGATTTCGCCGCTGTCCAGACGTTCCAGCAACAGGTACAAGGCCTTGGTCAGGTCGGTGTGAATGGTGCAGCAGACGCAGCCATTCGACAGCGTCATGACTTGCACCGGCTCATCGCCCAAGAGTTGGGTGTCGATGCCGGCGTCGCTGAATTCGTTTTCGATCACGGCGATTTTCAGGCCGTGCTCGGCTTTGAGCAGGTGACGCAGCAGTGTGGTTTTGCCGGCGCCGAGGAAACCGCTGAGGACCGTAACAGGGATAGGGGGTAGCAAAAGAAGATCTCCCAAACGCTGAAAAAACTGTAGGAGCACAGCTTGCTGGCGATAGCGATCTTGAAGACGCCATCGCCAGCAAGCTGTGTTCCTACAGTCGTGTGTTACCTAGACCTCATGCATCAACAGCACTTCGGCCCACCCTTGCCACCATAACGAGCCTCCTGGCGCTCCCGAAAGAACGCCTCGTAGCTCATCACCGGTTTGTCCGGGTGTTTGGTTTGCATATGCTCGACGTAGGTGTCGTAGTCGGGCATGCCGACCATCAGGCGCGCGGCCTGACCGAGGTATTTACCGAGGCGACTCAGGTCATTGAACATGCTTGCAACCCTCGATTACGCTTCTGGAATCGCCTGGAATGGCGATTCTTTATCCGTGCGTTCTTTGCTGCCCCAGGCCGAGATACCGACCTTGATCGCATAGAACAGGATGCTGAAGACCACGAACAGGAACAGCGCCGTCAGCGTTGCGTTGGTATAGGCGTTGTAGATCACGTGCTGCATCTGCGTGATGTCCTTGGCCGGGGCGAGGATCTGACCGTTGGCCAGGGCATCGCTGTATTTCTTCGCCAGCGACAGGAAGCCGATCGCCGGGTTGGCGTCGAACAGCTTGATGAAGCCTGCGGTGGTGGTGCAGATCAGCAGCCAGGCGGCTGGCAGCAAGGTCACCCAGATGTAGCGTTGGCGTTTCATTTTGATCAGCACCACCGTGCCGAGCATCAGCGCGATACCGGCCAGCATCTGGTTGGAGATGCCGAACAGCGGCCACAAGGTGTTGATGCCACCCAGCGGGTCGATCACGCCTTGGTACAGCAGATAACCCCACATTGCCACGCAACCGGCGGTCGCGATCAGGTTGGCGGTCCAGGACTCGGTGCGTTTGAGCGCCGGAACGAAGGAACCGAGCAAATCCTGCAGCATGAAACGCCCGGCACGCGTACCGGCGTCAACCGCCGTCAGGATGAACAGCGCTTCGAACAGGATCGCGAAGTGGTACCAGAACGCCATGGTGTTTTCACCCGGCAGAACGCTGTGCAGGATCTGCGCGATACCGACCGCCAGGGTCGGCGCACCGCCGGCACGGGCCAGCACGGTGGTTTCACCGATGTCCCTGGCCACCGCTTGCAGGGCTTCCGGGGTGATCGCAAAGCCCCAACTGCTGACGGTTTGCGCGACTTGCATCACTTCACCGCCGACGATCGCCGCCGGGCTGTTCATCGCGAAGTACACACCCGGTTCGATCACCGAAGCCGCCACCATCGCCATGATGGCCACGAAGGACTCCATCAGCATGCCGCCGTAACCGATGTAACGGGCATTGCTTTCGTTATCCAGCAGTTTCGGAGTAGTCCCGGAGGCAATCAGCGCGTGGAAACCCGAGACCGCGCCACAGGCAATGGTGATGAACAGGAACGGGAACAGCCCGCCTTTCCACACCGGCCCGGTGCCATCGATGAATTGGGTCAGTGCCGGCATTTTCAGCACGGGCATGGTGATCAGGATGCCGATCGCCAAGGCGACAATGGTACCGATCTTGAGGAAGGTCGACAGGTAGTCACGTGGCGCCAGAATCAGCCAGACCGGCAATACTGCCGCGACGAAACCGTAGCCGATCAGCATCCAGGTGATCTGGATCCCGGTGAAGGAGAAGGCCTTGGCCCAGATCGGATCAGCGGCGATCTGCCCGCCCAGCCAGATCGAGCCGAGCAACAGCAGCACGCCGACGATGGAGATTTCACCGATGCGGCCCGGGCGGATGTAGCGCATGTACACGCCCATGAACATGGCGATCGGGATGGTCGCCATCACCGTGAAAATGCCCCACGGGCTTTCGGCCAGGGCCTTGACCACGATCAGCGCCAGCACCGCGAGGATGATGATCATGATCAGGAAGCAGCCGAACAGCGCGATGGTCCCGGGGATCTGACCCATTTCTTCACGGACCATGTCGCCCAGGGAGCGACCGTTGCGGCGGGTCGACATGAACAGGACCATGAAGTCCTGAACGGCACCGGCCAGCACCACACCGGCGATCAGCCAGAGCGTGCCGGGCAAATAGCCCATCTGCGCCGCCAACACTGGACCGACTAACGGACCAGCACCCGCGATGGCCGCGAAGTGGTGACCGAAAAGAATGTGTTTGTTGGTGGGCACGTAGTCCAGACCGTCGTTGTTGACGACAGCGGGGGTGGCTCGCAGCGGATTGAGCTGCATCACATTATTGGCAATGAACAGACTGTAGTAACGGTAAGCGACCAGATAAATGGCGACTGCTGCGACTACGATCCAGAGGGCGTTGATGGCTTCGCCGCGGCGCAGGGCCACAACTCCCAAGGCGCACGCGCCTACGACTGCCAGCACCAGCCAAGGTAAGTGGCGTAGCAGGCTATTATTATTTTTCATTTTTGATTCCAGCCAGAGTGGACAAAAAAGACAGCCACCCCGAGTTTAGCGCTACTGGCGCCAAAGACCATACCCCGACCTAGGTCTAGAGTCGTACCGACAGTGGCAGCCTGCGCGGATGCTGGTCTATAGTCAGCGAACACCCAGAGGATTGCGCCATGAGGGACCACCCCGCCAATCACCGCCGCTTCAAACGCATTGCCTTCGATGCCAAAACCGAGCTCAGCCAAGGCGAGCATCGGTGGCCGGTGAAACTGCTCGACCTGTCACTCAAGGGCCTGTTGATCGAACGTCCCGAGCCCTGGCTTGGGGACGAAGAGAAGATGTTTTCGGTCGACATTCACCTGAGCAGCGACACCGAGATCCGCATGGATGTGCAACTGTCCCATGACAATAACCACCAGTTAGGCTTCGTCTGTCGGTACATCGATCTGGAGTCTGTCAGCAAACTGCGGCGGCTGGTCGAACTCAACACGGGCGATCAGGCCGAGCTTGAGCGGGAGCTGGGTGCGCTGATCCACATTAGACCACTCTTGTAGGAGCTGCCGCAGACTGCTCCTACAAGGGCTGGGTTTATTCAAATAACGCGTCCAGGGCCTGTTCCAGTCGCGTCACCGCGATGATCCGTAACCCGGCAGGCGCTTCCTTCGGCGCATTGCCCTTGGGCACGATGGCGCGTTTGAAGCCGTGCTTGGCGGCTTCCTTCAAGCGCTCCTGACCGCTTGGCACCGGCCGCACTTCACCAGACAAGCCAACCTCACCAAACACCAACAGATCATGTGGCAATGGCCGATTGCGCAGGCTGGACATCACGGCTGCCATCAACGCCAGATCGGACGCCGTCTCCAGCACCTTGACCCCGCCGACCACGTTGAGGAACACGTCCTGGTCGTGAGTCGGTATGCCTCCATGACGGTGCAGCACCGCCAACAGCATGGCCAGGCGATTCTGATCCAGGCCGAGGGTGACACGGCGCGGGTTGGCCAGGTGGCTGTCGTCCACCAGAGCCTGAACTTCCACCAGCATCGGTCGCGTGCCTTCCCACGTCGCCATCACTACGCTGCCCGGCACTTCTTCCTGCGCGCGGGTGAGGAAAATCGCCGAAGGGTTGGAGACCTCTTTCAAACCCTTGTCGGTCATACCGAACACGCCCAACTCGTTGACCGCACCGAAGCGGTTTTTCACCGCTCGCAACAGACGCAAGCGTCCATCCGACTCGCCTTCGAAATACAGCACCGTGTCGACCATGTGTTCCAGCACTCGGGGCCCCGCCAACGCGCCTTCTTTGGTCACGTGGCCGACGAGGAAAATCGCCGTGCCGCTTTGTTTCGCGTAACGCACCAGCAATGCCGCGCTTTCGCGAACCTGAGAAACGCCGCCCGGTGCCGATTGCAGTTGCTCGGTGAAAATCGTCTGGATCGAGTCGATCACCATGACCTTGGGTTTTTCCACCCGTGCCGTGGCGATGATGGTTTCGATGCAGGTTTCGGTCATGACTCGCAGTTGATCTTGCGGCAAGCCCAGACGTCGAGCGCGCATGGCCACTTGCTGCTGGGATTCTTCGCCCGTGACATAGAGCGCCGGCATCCGGGTTGCGAGGTTGCACAGGGTTTGCAGAAGGATCGTCGACTTGCCGATCCCCGGATCACCGCCGATCAACACCACCGAGCCGTCGACCAGGCCGCCACCGAGCACCCGATCCAGCTCGCCGGACGCGGTGGAGAAACGTGGAATTTCTTCGACACTGACTTCGGCCAGCGTCTTGATCTGCGCCTGCTGCCCGGCCCAGCCGGTACGACCGCTGGGGGCAGCGGCACCGCCACTTTCCACCAGGGTTTCGGTCAGGGTGTTCCAGGCCCCGCATTCGCCGCATTGGCCGGCCCACTTGGGGAAGGTCGAGCCGCACTCGGTGCAGCCGTACATGCGCTTTGCCTTGGCCATCTGAACTCCCGGAAAAAACCGCGATGATAGCTCAGCTGGACACGATCAGCGCGGCGCCGGGGTACGGATTTCGCCCGCGGCCAGACGCGCGGCGCTGTTACCCAGCGGATCCTCGGCATTCAGGTCGGCCCCCTTGGCAGCCAACGCGTCGAGCAACTCGACCCGTTTGAACAGGCCCGCATACATCGCCGCCGTCTGGCCTGCGCCATTACGTTGCTCCGGGCTGCAATCGGTCGCCAACAGTCGCCGGGCTATTTGCACTTCGCCCTTGAAGATCGCCCCCATCAGCGCCGTATTGCCACGCAGGTCCTGGGCACAGGCATTGGCCCCGGCGCCGAGCAAGCGCTCTACCGCCGCAGACTGACCATGGTAAGCCGCCAGGATCAAAGCGGTGTAACCCTTGCTGTCGCGAGTCTCGAGGGAATAACCCGCCTCGATGAACGTCTCGAGCATCGGCACATCGCCGCGACGAGCGGCGTCAAAGTAGTAATCCTGCAATTGCGCCTTGAGCGCTACCGGGTCCTTGGTCAGGTCGGCACCCGGTTCTGCATAAACGCTGCTCGCCAGGCTGGCCAGAAACAGGCAAAGATATATTCGCATGGCATAGCTCCTGGGCTCTCGCACGGCACTGAGTCGTGCGAGAGCCGGTTGAGGCAATGACGATCAGTCGACCAGTTTGTCCGCGAGCGCCTTGACGCGACTCAGATCTCCCTTGGCGACCTTGGTCACGCCGGTGCCGTATTCCGGGTCAGCCTTATAGAGGAAGGACAGGATGATGTGCTTGCTTTCGTCATCCGTGGTGGCCAGCGAGCCACCAAAACTTTCGATCAGGTCGCTGCGCTCCTTCTTGCTGAACGAACGATACAGATCGCCGGCCTGCTTGAAGTTTTGCTCGCGCTGGATCTTCGCCTGCTGGGTCGTACCCGACAGCGTCGACTGGCTGTAGCGTGCCGCTTGAGGCTCCTCACGTGACTCCAGACGACTCGGCTGATAGTTCACACCCCCGCTGCTGCGACCTGTGTTCATCGCTCCGTCCTGGTTACCGTTGTTCACCGTTACTTTTGGTGCATTGATCGGTAACTGCAACGCATTGGCGCCCAGGCGATACAGTTGCGTATCGGCATAAGAGAACACTCGACCTTGCAACAAACGATCTTCCGAAGGTTCAATTCCCGGCACTAGATTGGCCGGTGCCATGGCAACTTGTTCGGTTTCCTGAAAGACATTCGCAGGATTACGATTGAGCACCATTTGTCCAACTTTTCGCTCAGGGATACCCGGCCAGATCTTGGTAGCATCCAAAGGATCGAAGTCAAACTTATACAAGTCTTGTGGTTTTAGAACCTGAATGTACAAGTCCCACTTTGGAAAGTCGCCTTTATTGATATGAGCCACCAAGTCATTGGTCATATGACTGTAGTCTTGCCCCTGAACCTTGGTAACCGCTTGTGGGTCAAGGTTATTAATCCCCTGCAAACTCTTCCAGTGAAACTTCACATAGCTGACTTCGCCTTTGGTATTGACCAATTTATAGGCGTGAACTCCATTACCGTCCATTTCCCGGTAACTCGCCGGTGTGCCGGAGTTGGAATACAACTCGGTCAACGTCCGAGTGGCTTCCGGGACATGGGAAAAGAAGTCGAACCGGCGCGAGTCATCATCCAGGTTGGTGCGCGGGTCTGGCTTGAAGGCGTGGACCATGTCCGGGAATTTGATCGCATCACGGATGAAAAAGGTCGGGAAGTTATTGCCGACCAGGTCCCAGTTGCCGTCTGCGGTATAGAACTTGGTGGCAAAGCCTCGTGGATCGCGCAAGGTTTCCGGGGAATGGTTGCCGTGCACCACCGCAGAAAAACGCACGAACACCGGCGTCGTCTGGCCAGCGGCAAAGACTTTGGCCTTGGTCAGGTCACTGAGATCATCGGTTACCGTGAAACTGCCATGGGCACCCGTACCACGGGCATGTACGACCCGCTCCGGGATGCGTTCGCGGTCAAAGCGCTGGAGTTTCTGGATCAGTTGCACGTCCTGCAACAGCACCGGGCCAGTGGCCCCCGCGGTCTGCGAGTTCTGGTTGTCGCCCACGGCAGCGCCGTTATCGCGGGTCAGGGTCGCCGCGTGAACGGAGAATGACAGCAGGCTGGCGGTCAAGACGCCGAATACACGGCGCTGGGAAAAAGCCCCTCGGCTAATGGCGGTGGTCATGTCGAACTCCTCTGGTTTTGTGTAGCGCATCCAGGTGCGCTGAACAGAGGCTAGTGACCAGACAGTCAAAACATAAATAGAAAGAACGCAATGCGTCGATTGAGAGTTTTTTCTGGTCTATCAGTGAGTTGGCGCGTATTCACGCGCGATTGATGGCACTTTGTAAACTATTTGCCAGTAAGCGGGTCGATAGCAGCGAGCACTGTAAGTAGTTGTGTCGAGCAAGACCCGACTTGCTGATTTACACTGCGTTCACCAACCTCATCTGTAACAAGGAATAACCTATGGGCGTGCTCAGTGAGTTCAAGGCCTTCGCGGTCAAAGGTAATGTGGTCGACATGGCCGTCGGTATTATCATCGGTGCCGCGTTCGGCAAGATCGTTTCGTCGTTTGTCGGTGATGTTGTCATGCCGCCAATCGGCCTGCTGATCGGGGGGGTGGACTTCGCGGACCTGGCGGTCACGCTGAAAGCGGGTCAAGGCACTGTCCCGGCCGTGGTGCTGGCCTACGGCAAATTCATCCAGAGCATCATCGACTTCCTGATCGTCGCGTTCGCGATCTTCGCGGGCGTGAAGGCCATCAACCGCCTGAAGCGTGAAGAGGCTGTGGCGCCAAGCCTGCCGCCGGTTCCGACCAAGGAAGAAGAACTGTTGAGCGAGATTCGCGACCTGCTCAAAGCGCAGAACAATAAGCCCTGAAGGCTGGGTTGCGAAATAAACGGCGCCTGATGGCGTCGTTTTTCATTACCAGTAATTTTCCACAGCCACCTGACCAGGTCGCCGAGTCAGACTCAGTTGCATGTCGCGCGCTTTCAGCAAGTTGCGCGTGTCATCGATCATCTGCGGGTTTCCACAGAGCATCACTCGCGAATGTTCGGCCGTAATGGCGACGCCAGCCACCCGCTCCAGCTCGCCATTGTTGATCAACTGGGTGATTCGCCCGCTCAATGCTTGCGGATGCGGCTCACGGGTAACCGTGGCGATAAATTGCAGTTTATGGGCGTGCTCCGCCAAATACTCACGCTCTTCCAATTCAGCAATCAGCGCCTGATAAGCCAGCTCCCGCGTTTCACGCACGCTATACACCAGAATGATTCGCTCGAATTTCTCCCAGACCTCGAAGTCCTGCAGGATCGACAGAAACGGCGCAATACCCGTCCCTGTGGACAATAACCATAGATCACGCCCATCGACGAAGCGATCAAGGGTCAGGAAACCAAAGGCCTGACGGTCGACCATCAAGGTATCGCCTACCTCCAGACGACTCAGTTCGCTGGTAAATTCGCCACCCGGAACGACGATGGAAAAGAACTCGAGAAACTCGTCATGGGGTGAAGAGACCATGGAATAGGCGCGCCAAACCGTGCTGCCGTCAGCCTTGGTAACCCCTAAACGGGCGAATTGCCCGGCACGAAAACGAAAACCCGGATCTCGCGTAGTACGTAGCGTGAACAGGCTGGACGTCAGTGGCTGGACATCGAGCAGGGTTTGTCGGGTGAACTTCTCTGCGCTGGCGGTCATGGGGCGCTCCATAGGTCTGATTGCTCCAGTGTCCCGCAAAGCCGGACGAAGAAACACCGCCGATTTGTAGTGGTATTAATCAACAGATGACTAACAGTTAACTAAAGAGTTAAAGGCAGGGTTCGCAACCTGAATATAAAGATAGTATTAATATCTCTACAGATGTCGGAGCAAATCGCATGATCTGTACAGGTACTGTTTCTCTAATAACCGGTTATTTATTTTGCGAACCTATCAAGAGCAAAAAACTCACTTCGCACCTGTAGGATTTACCCTACACTCGCAACGTACCAATTTTGGATCCAATAAACACCTACGAAGCGAAACACAGGGAGAAGTTTGTATGGATACCTGGAAGGAGACTCGGTTAAAACAGCTGATTTATGAGTCAAGCCTTGAAAAGGCTTACACGATAGCACTTGGCTTCTTTAATAATCTTGGCTACGAATATTGTGCGTTTTCAATGACTTCTCATGCGCCAAATCATTGTGACAATGACCTGAACCTTAATAATTACTCACCTGACTGGAACACCCGTTATGAACAAAACAACTACTGCGCAATAGACCCAATAGTAGCTCATTGCAATCATTCAATGCTGCCCATTCTCTGGGACAGTGATACCTTCGCCAACGTCCCCGATCTACGGCGCGCACTCGCGGGTCAAGGCATGCAGCACGGTTGGTCGCTGCCGCTACATGAGCTGAACAACCATAGCAGCGGCATGCTCTGCGTCGCCCGAAGCCATTGCCGTATCACGGCTTACGAACTCTATGAAAACCTCGGTTATGCAACGTTCATCAGCCATAAGCTGCATGTCCTCGCAATGCAAAAGCTGGCCTGCAAGAATCCGGACGGCTTGAGCGCGACTCAATTATCGACGCGGGAAACAGATGTGCTGAAGTGGGCTTCGAAAGGCAAGAACGCATTGGAAACCGGGATAATCCTAAACATCACCCAACGTACGGTAAATTTCCACATAGGCAATGCGATCAAGAAACTGGGTGTCACCAACAAAATTTCTGCGGTGGTACAGGCCGCGAAGTGCAGATATATCTGAGCCTGACCCAATACCAGTGCTTGTCAGCGCTGGACACGACGGAAAACCTGCGAGTAATTCGACGGAAAAAAACGTACCATTTACGCCCCTTCTGAGTGATGAAGCGAACGACACCGCAACGCAGTCCACTCAGACGGTCCCGTCCAGCATTGAATACGTGCAAAACCGCGGGACACCCGTTGATTACCCAGAGTCCCCGCCCCATGCCCCTGCTCGAAAGCCCCTTCGCCCAACTTGACCTGATCCGCCAGCCCGAACAGCAGAACGAACCGCTGCAAGCCTTCGATGCGGCTGACGAGTACCTGCTTAATTTTCTGGCCGAACAGCAGCCGAACGCTGATACCCGGGTTCTGGTGCTCAATGACAGTTTTGGTGCACTGGCGGCGAGCCTTGTCGGCAAGGCTCAGGTCACCAGTAGCGGTGATTCGTTTCTCGCAGCCCAGGCATTGGAAAAGAACCTGGTACGCAATGGCCTTCCCTTTGATGTTGTGTCAGTGCTGCCGGCCAGTGCGCCACTGGTCGGTCCGTTCGATCGGGTACTGATCCGCGTCCCCAAAACCCTGGCGTTGCTGGAAGAGCAACTGATCCGCCTGCAAACGCAGCTGGCACCCGGCGCACAAGTGGTTGCTGCGGCCATGGTCAAACACCTGCCGCGGGCAGCCGGCGATCTGCTGGAGCGCTACATCGGCCCGGTGCAAGCGTCGCTGGCGGTCAAGAAAGCCCGCTTGCTGATTGCCACAGCCGATGCCAGGCAACCCGCGCAGTCGCCCTACCCGACTCGCTACACACTCGACGATCCGGCAATCGAGTTACTCAACCACGCCAACGTGTTCTGTCGCGAAGGCCTGGACATCGGCACTCGGGCGTTTCTCCCTCACCTGCCGAAAAACCTCGGTAACGCGCGGGTCGCCGACCTGGGTTGCGGCAACGGCGTCTTGGCCATCGCCAGCGCCCTGCAAAACCCTCAAGCCCACTACACGCTGGTGGACGAATCGTTCATGGCCGTGCAATCCGCTGCCGAAAACTGGCGGGCCGCCCTCGGTTCGCGCGAAGTCATCGTGCGTGCGGGCGATGGTCTGGCCGGGCAGGAGCCGCAGTCGCTGGACGTGGTGCTGTGCAATCCGCCTTTCCACCAGCAACAAGTGGTCGGGGACTTCCTCGCCTGGCGGATGTTCCAGCAAGCTCGCGAAGCCCTCGTGGTGGGCGGCGCGCTGTACATCGTCGGCAACCGTCATCTGGGCTATCACAGCAAACTGGCGCGTCTGTTCCGGGGTGTCGAGCAGGTTGCGGCAACGCCCAAATTCGTGATCCTCAAGGCCCGCAAATAACGGCCAACGCCCAGGCAAAAAAAACCCTCCAGTGGAGGGTTATAAATCCGTGCCGCAAAGCACGGGATGGGATGTTCGGGTCGATCAGTGAGTGGTCAGGCCTGCAGCATTCATGAACATGCGCATCAGGCTGGCTACGACAAACAGCGCCAGTACGCTGCCGGTCCAGATCATTACCAGCCAGCCAAGCCGCTGCCAGAGCGGCTTCTTTTCAGCCTGTTCGATTTCCTGCAAAGAATGTTTATTAACCATTGCCTCGGTCCTCGGTCTGGGTTTGATGGCGCCTGTCAAGACGCCATCGCGAGCAAGCTTTGCTCCTGCTAGTGATAACCGTCTTCGTGGGTCACCTTGCCGCGGAACACGTAGTAGCTCCAGAAGGTGTAGCCCAGAATGAACGGGATGATGAACAGGGTGCCGACCAGCATGAAGCCCTGGCTTTGCGGCGGTGCGGCGGCGTCCCAGATCGAGATCGACGGCGGCACGATGTTCGGCCACAGGCTGATTCCCAGACCGCTGTAACCGAGGAAAATCAGCACCAGGGTCAACAGGAACGGTGTGTAATGAGCGTTACGCGCCACAGCACGCAGTAAACCGTACATCGTCACCAGCACCAGGATTGGCACTGGCAGGAACCAGAACAGGTTCGGCAGGGTGAACCAGCGCGCAGCGATCTCGGCATGGGCCAGCGGGGTCCAGATACTGACGATACCGGTCACCGCCAACACCACGAACGCCAGCGGGCGGGCCAGGTCGTGCATTTGCTTTTGCAACTTGCCTTCGGTCTTCATGATCAGCCAGGTGCAGCCGAGCAGCGCATAAGCGACGATCAGCGCCACGCCACAGAACAGCGAGAACGGTGTCAGCCAGTCCAGCGTGCCGCCCGCGAACTGCCGATTGACCACCGGAATGCCGTCGATAAACGCCCCCAGCGCCACACCCTGGAAGAACGTCGCCGTCAGCGAGCCGCCGATGAAGCACTTGTCCCAGATGTGTCGTTTGTGGTCCTTGGCCTTGAAGCGGAACTCGAACGCCACACCGCGGAAGATCAAGCCGATCAGCATCAGGATCAGCGGCAGATACAGCGCCGACAGCACCACCGAATACGCCAGCGGGAAGGCGCCAAATAGCGCCGCGCCGCCCAATACCAGCCAGGTTTCGTTACCGTCCCAGACGGGCGCGACAGTGTTCATCATCACATCGCGGTCACGGTGGCCCTTGATGAAGGGGAAGAGAATGCCGATTCCCAGGTCAAAACCATCCATGACCACGTACATCATGATCCCGAAGATGATGATCACGGCCCAGATCAGCGGAAGATCAATACCCATGACTCAATTCCCCTTGTTCAGGCTGGCGTCGCCGTTTTCGTCGCCTTCATCGGCAGCGGAAAGCGGACGGGCCGGAGTACGTTGCTGCCCGGGACCACCGTGGCTCGGTTCGGCACCTTCGTTGATCTTCGGCCCTTTGCGCACCAGGCGCATCATGTAGCCAAGACCGACCCCGAACAGCGAGAAATACACCACGACGAACAGCGCCAGGGTAATGCTCATCTGCAGGAAACTGTGCATGGATGAAGCATCGGCAGTGCGCATCAGCCCGTACACCACCCACGGCTGGCGACCGATTTCAGTAGTGAACCAACCGGCGAGTATCGCGATCAGGCCCGATGGCCCCATCCACAGCGCCAGGTAGAGGAACGCACGGTTCGAATACAGCCTGTCACGCTTGCGCAGCCACAGACTCCACAGACCGGTGAAGATCATCAGGAAGCCCAGCCCGACCATGATCCGGAACGACCAGAACACAATGGTCGAGTTCGGCCGGTCTTCAGGCGCGAACTCCTTGAGTGCCGGAACCTGTTTGTCCAGCGAGTGAGTCAGGATCAGGCTGCCCAGGTACGGAATCTCTACCGCGAATTTGGTCTTCTCGGCTTTCATGTCCGGCCAGCCGAACAGGATCAGCGGGGTCGGCTCATTGCCGACGTTTTCCCAGTGACCTTCAATCGCGGCGATTTTTGCCGGCTGATGCTTGAGCGTGTTGAGGCCGTGGAAGTCGCCGATCACCGCCTGAATCGGTGCAACGATCAAGGCCATCCACATGGCCATCGACAGCATCGTGCGGATCGCCGGGTTATCACGGCCGCGCAACAGGTGCCAGGCGGCCGACGAGCCGACGAAGAATGCAGTGGCAACGAATGCTGCCGTAGCCATGTGCATCAGGCGGTAGGGGAACGACGGGTTGAAGATCACCGCGATCCAATCCACCGGAATCACCTGGCCGTTAACGATTTCGTAGCCCTGCGGGGTTTGCATCCAGCTGTTGGAGGCCAGAATCCAGAACGTCGAGATCAGCGTGCCAATAGCCACCATGACCGTGGCAAAAAAGTGCAGCTTGCGCCCGACCCTGTTCCAGCCAAACAGCATGACGCCGAGGAAACCGGCTTCGAGGAAGAACGCCGTGAGCACTTCATAGGTCAGCAGCGGCCCGGTGACGGAACCGGCAAAGTCCGAGAAGCGGCTCCAGTTGGTGCCGAACTGATAGGCCATGACCAATCCGGAGACCACGCCCATGCCGAAGTTGACGGCAAAGATCTTCGACCAGAAGTGATACAAATCACGGTAGGTATCGTTGTGGGTCTTCAGCCACAAGCCTTCGAGCACCGCCAGGTAACTCGCCAGGCCGATGGTGATCGCCGGGAACAGGATGTGAAACGAGATGGTGAACGCGAACTGAATTCGGGCGAGATCAAGTGCCTCCAAACCGAACATAAGTCTTCCTCTGTCTGGTAATACGGCTGCTGGCTGGGAGCCTGCACCCACCGCCCCCACGGTTATGGAGTGTGGCGAATTCAAATTCGTTGTTTTTTACAACCATCGCAACGCAGGGAGTCTGGCCATCTGGCCGTCAGAGCAAATCCACCAAGGGTTTTGATCTGGATCAAGTAACGATGAAAGAGTAGTCCCATTTTCAGCGCCCGACTGTGTGGTCTTTTGCCGCGTGACAGGTTGCCTCACCGTTCTGTTCAGGGCTGCGGTATTGGCTGTGGCGAAGACAGGACGCGGGCTTCAGGATAGGTGTCTAGCTAACTAAATTCTCCGCACACGCAACTTCAGGTTACAAGTTGGTGATAATCTCGATTTTTCCTCGCTCAGAACTACCCGCCGATGCCGACCCAAGCCCCGCTGTTGTTGCGCCATCACCGCCCATTCATTGCCTTCTGGCTGGCGCGGGTGTTCACCGCCAGCGGTTTCCAGATGCTTACCGTGGCCATCGGCTGGAATCTCTACCAACTCACCGGCAACGTGCTGGACCTGGGTCTGGTCGGGCTCGTGGAGTTCGCGCCACGGGTGTTGTTCATGCTCCACACCGGGCATGTGGCAGACCGCTATGACCGGCGCAAGGTCGCGGCCATCTGCCAGTCCGTGCAGGCGATGATCGCGCTCGCCCTGGCGATTGGCAGTGCCACTGACCACGTCACCCGCGAGATGATCTTCATCCTCGCGTTCCTGCTCGGCGCCGCCCGCTCATTCGAAATGCCGACCACCCAGGCCTTATTGCCGACGATTGTCCCCAGTGCACTGTTTCCGCGCGCGGTGGCCGCGTCCCAGTCGGCTCAGCAATCGGCAACCATCGTCGCGCCAGCGCTGGGTGGTTTGCTGTATGCCTTCGGCAGCGTCTGGGTGTATGGCCCGACGGTGATTTTGTACCTCATCGCCTGCAGCCTGATGCTCAACCTGCCCGCACGACAAACCCCGCTGAACAAGGGCAAGGCGACCCTGGATTCATTGCTTGCAGGGATTCGCTTCATTCGCAGCCGCCCGGACATTCTTGGGGCGATCTCCCTGGATTTGTTCGCGGTATTGCTCGGGGGCGCCACGGCGCTGCTGCCGGTATTTGCCAAGGACATCCTGCTGACCGGCCCCTGGGGACTCGGGCTGCTGCGCTCGGCGCCAGCGGTCGGGGCCTTGTTGATGTCGTTATGGCTGGCGCGGTTTGCCGTGGAGCGCAACGTCGGACGGGTCATGTTCACCGCCGTCGGGGTGTTCGGCGTCGCAACGATCGCCTTCGGTCTGTCGACCTCGTTCTGGTTCTCGCTGGCGGTGCTGGTGGTGCTCGGAGCCGCCGACATGATCAGCATGGTGATCCGCGCGTCCTTCGTGCAACTGGAAACCCCGGACGAAATGCGCGGCCGGGTCAGCGCGGTGAACGGCTTGTTCATCGGTGCCTCGAACCAGTTGGGCGAATTCGAATCCGGACTCACCGCCCACTGGTTCGGCACCGTACCGGCGGTGGTCATGGGCGGAATCGGTACGCTGCTGGTCACCGGGACATGGATCAAACTGTTCCCGACCCTGGCCCAACGCGACCGTATGCATGTGCCGGTAGATGAAACGAAGGCAAGTACCGAGCGTTTGCCAGGTGAACAAAGCAGCATTTAGGCGACGCAGGGCGGTACATAGTTAGTGCATAAGGTGTAATGTATCGCCTTACACTGACGCCATGATCAAATCCTTTCAGCACAAAGGCCTTCGTGGCTTCTATGAAACCGGTTCGACTCGTGGGATCCGCACCGATCATGCGAAACGCCTGGCCCGCATGTTGCCGTTCATGGATCGTGCACTGAGCCCGGGCGACCTGGACCTTCCCGGTTGGCGCCTGCATCCGCTCAAGGGCGATCTTCAGACCTATTGGTCACTGAACGTTTCCGGGAACTGGCGGCTGATTTTTCGCTTTATCGGTTCAGACATCGAACTGGTCGACTATCTGGACTATCACTGAACAGGAGGCAGGACATGCCTATGCACAACCCGCCACACCCTGGCGAAACACTTCTGCTGGATGTGTTGCCGGAACTCGGCGTCAGTATCACCGAGCTGGCCAAGCGGCTTGGCTACGCCCGCCCGCATTTCTCGCGGGTGCTTCACGGTCATGCCCCTATCAGCCCGGATCTGGCAGTACGGCTGGAGCGCGCCGGTATCGGCAAGGCAAGAACCTGGCTAGGCGTTCAGACTGACTACGATCTCTGGCAAGCCGAGCACCGCGAACAGCCCCCCATCGAGCGTTTCGCCGCCCAGGCGTGAAAGCCGCTACGCCAGCAACTCCCCCGCCACCGCAGCCCTGACGGCTTTGCCACACAGTCGTTCAACCAGCACCAAGGCAAACGCCAGGGCAGCGCTCGAACCTTGAGCGGTGATGCAGTTGCCGTCGATGACCACGGGTTGATCGACGAATGTGCAGCCGAGCAGTTGATGACTGGCCGCAGGCAGACAGGTCATGCGCCGCTGACGCAATACGCCAAAGGCTTGCAGTGCCAGCGCCGGCGACTCGGCGATACCGGCAAACATGCGCCCGGCGGCGGATTGATCCTGGACCAGCTGTAACAAGGGTTGATGAGCCGCCAGGCGCTGTGCGCCGACGGCGCCACCCGGCAAAACGACCAGATCGAAAGGTTGCGCCAACACATCGACCAGCATCGCGTCGGCAGTCAATCGGGTGCCACGGGCGCAGGTGAGCATGCGCCGTGACTCGATGCTCGCCACCACCACTTCGACTTTCGCCCGGCGCAACACGTCGATCAGTGTCACGGCTTGCAGGTCGTCGATACCTTCGGCAAGGGTAATCAGGGCTCTAAAGGTCATGGTCTGCGTCCACAGGGTGATCCTTAAAGCGTAGTCAGCTTTGTCGACAGATGTTCGAGCCTGCTGTTACCCAGTGAAAGTTACTTGATGTACAGCTGCGTCGACATCGTATTGCCCGGTGCATTGATCGAGGTATTGCTGAAGGTGAAAGTGCCTTCCTGCTTACCCGCCAGATCAAAGGTGTAGAGGTTGCCGACGATTTTGCTGGCCACCCCGGAGCATTCCGTCAGATTGCCGTTGCCATAGGCGCAGACAGGCGCCCGCACGCCATTGACTTCAAAGCCGTCCAGCGTTGCATTCGGCAGGCGGCCGTAGCCGATCTCCAGCACGTAGATCTTGATGTTGGGGCCTGCGTGATCGCACTTCGTCTTGTCCTGCCCTGGCGCAATATCTTCAATGCCGCAGGAGGTCGACTGGACCTTGAGCACCTTGACTTCGCTCAGCGGTGGTGCGGACGCTGCCAGTGCGGTGTGCGCACCGAGCAGCATGGCACCAGACAAGCCAAAAGCCAGAATCATCCTGTTCTTTATAGAAGACATATCCACTCCCAAAACCAGCGCGCAGTATGCCCCACTCCCTCAAACTGCAAAACATCGCCGACGATCAACGCCATTAGGCAGCCATAGCCGCACGCTGCTGGTATGATGCGCGGCTTTTTCCGACCGACAGAAAATACTCAGGCGCCTGGCACGGCCTGTGCTTTGCTGTTGAAGTCGATACATTCACGGCGCCGGGTGCGCCACGAGGAGCAGGCATGCTGGAAAGGCTGTTTCAACTCAAGGCACACAACACCAACGTGCGTACCGAGATTCTTGCCGGTATCACCACCTTTTTGGCCATGGCCTACATTCTGTTCG
Source organism: Pseudomonas helvetica (assembly GCF_039908645.1). Taxonomy (NCBI): domain Bacteria; kingdom Pseudomonadati; phylum Pseudomonadota; class Gammaproteobacteria; order Pseudomonadales; family Pseudomonadaceae; genus Pseudomonas; species Pseudomonas helvetica. Next base: position 775,555 of record NZ_CP150917.1, on the reverse strand, counting down.
TCAACCCGAGCATCCTCGGCGAGACCGGCATGGACAAGGGCGCGGTGTTTGTCGCGACGTGCCTGGCAGCGGCCATTGGCTCGACGGTGATGGGCCTGATCGCCAACTACCCGATCGCGCTGGCGCCAGGCATGGGCCTGAACGCCTTCTTCACCTACACCGTTGTCCTGCACATGGGCCATACCTGGCAAGTGGCGCTGGGGGCGGTGTTCATCTCGGCGGTCATGTTTTTCCTGTTGTCGATCTTTCGCATCCGCGAATGGATCATCAACAGCATCCCGCTGGCCTTGCGCTCGGCGATTGCCGCCGGTATCGGTCTGTTCCTGGCGCTGATCGCCCTGCACAACGCCGGCATCGTGGTCAGCAACCCGGCGACCATGGTTGGCCTCGGCGACCTGAAACAACCGGCACCGATCCTGGCGACCCTGGGTTTTGCGCTGATCGTCGCCCTCGAAGCCCTGAAAGTGCGCGGTGCCGTGCTGATCGGCATCCTGGCGGTGACCATCGTTTCCATCGCCCTGGGCTTCACACCGTTCGGCGGCGTGATGGCGATGCCACCTTCGCTGGCGCCGACCTTCCTGCAACTGGACATCAAGGGCGCGCTGGACATCGGCCTGGTCAGTGTGATTTTCGCTTTCCTGTTCGTCGACCTGTTCGATAACTCCGGCACCCTGATCGGCGTCGCCAAGCGCGCCGGCCTGATGGGCAAGGACGGCCACATGCCGAAAATGGGTCGTGCACTGATCGCCGACAGCACCGCGGCCATGGCCGGTTCCCTGCTGGGCACCTCGACCACCACCAGTTACATCGAGTCGGCAGCGGGCGTCAGTGCCGGCGGTCGTACCGGCCTGACAGCCGTCGTAGTGGCCATTCTGTTCCTGCTGGCGTTGTTCTTCGCGCCACTGGCCGCCAGCGTACCGGCCTTCGCCACCGCACCGGCCTTGCTGTTCGTCGCCGTACTGATGACCTCCGGCCTGGCGGAAATAGACTGGGACGACATCACCGTTGCCGCGCCCGTGGTCGTTACCGCGCTGGCCATGCCGTTCACTTACTCCATTGCCAACGGTATCGCGTTCGGGTTCATTTCCTGGACCGCTATCAAGTTGCTGTCCGGCCGTGGCCGTGAGCTGAACTCGGCGTTGGTGGTTCTGTCGATTCTGTTCGTGATCAAGTTGGGTTGGTTCAACGCATGACTTTCGATTCCCAGGCTTACACCACTCAGCTCGAAGAAAAGGCCACGCGCCTGCGTGACCTGCTGGCGCCGTTCGATGCACCAGAACCTGCGGTGTTCGACTCGCCGCTGGCGAACTTTCGCCTGCGCGCCGAATTCCGCTTGTGGCGCGAAGCCGGCGAGCGTCATTACGCGATGTTCTCCCAGGAAGACAAACGCACGCCGATCCTGATCGAAGAGTTCCCGATCGCAAGCCTGCGCATCAACCAGTTGATGCCGCAGCTCAAGGCCGCCTGGCAAGCCAGCGCCGCCCTGAGCCACAAGCTGTTTCAGGTGGAGTTCCTGACCACCCTGGCCGGCGATGCGATGATCACCTTGTGTTATCACCGCCCGCTGGACGAGCATTGGCACGCGGCCGCGTCGAAACTGGCCGCCGACCTCAACGTCAGCGTAATCGGTCGCTCCAAGGGCAAACGCGAAGTGATCGGCCATGATTATGTGGTCGAGAAACTTGAAGTCGGTGGTCGCACCTTCAGCTATCGCCAACCGGAAGGCGCGTTCACCCAGCCGAACGGTACGGTGAACCAGAAGATGCTCAACTGGGCTTACGACGCTCTGGGTGATCGTTGCGACGATTTGCTGGAGTTGTATTGCGGTAACGGCAACTTCACCCTGCCGCTGGCGACCCGCGTGCGCAAAGTGCTGGCCACCGAAATCAGCAAGACCTCGGTGAATGCGGCGCTGAGCAACCTCAGTGAAAACGCTGTGGATAACGTCACCCTGGTGCGTCTGTCTGCCGAAGAGCTGACCGAAGCGCTGAATGAAGTTCGCCCGTTCCGCCGTTTGCACGGCATTGATCTGAAGAGCTACGAGTTCGGTAGCGTGTTCGTCGACCCACCGCGCGCCGGCATGGACCCGGACACGTGCGAGCTGACCCGACGCTTCGAGAACATTCTGTATATCTCGTGCAATCCGGAAACGCTGGCGGCCAACATCGCCCAATTGCACGACACCCACCGCATCACCCGCTGTGCGATGTTCGATCAGTTCCCGTGGACGCACCACATGGAATCCGGGGTCTTGCTGACCCGGCGTTGATTGCATTCGCTCAATACAAAAAATCCGGCCGAAGCCGGATTTTTTATTCAACCGATCACTGCATCCACGGTGGAGGCGGTTCTTCGGTTTTACCTGGTGGGGCGTCGTCTGCGGCGCGAACCGCTTGCCGTCGCTCCTCGTCAAGGCGTGCGGCCTCGATCTCACGCATGATGCCGCCCACGTCCGCCAGCTCTTCCGGCTCGTCGAACTCACCGGTCAGGACGCTGGCCGGGTGCAGGGTGCCGGCTTCATACAGGGCCCACATTTCCTTGGCGTACTTGGTCCGCTTCAACTCCGGCGCAAAACGCCCGAAGTACGAGGCCATGTTGCCCACGTCGCGCTCCAGCATGCTGAACGCGTGGTTGTTGCCAGCAGCATCGACTGCCTGGGGCAAGTCGATGATCACCGGACCATCCGGGGTCAGCAGTACGTTGAACTCGGACAGGTCACCGTGCACCAGACCGGTACACAGCATCAGCACGATCTGTGAAATCAGGAAGGCGTGGTATTCACGCGCCTGATCCGCTTCCAGCACCACGTCATTGAGACGCGGCGCGGCATCGCCGTACTCGTCCGCCACCAGTTCCATCAGCAGCACGCCTTCCAGGAAGTCGAACGGCTTGGGGACTCGCACCCCGGCACTGGCCAAACGGAACAATGCCGCAACCTCGGCGTTCTGCCAGGCGTCTTCGGTTTCTTTACGACCGAACTTGGAGCCCTTGGCCATCGCGCGAGCCTGACGGCTGTTACGGACCTTGCGACCTTCCTGATACTCGGCCGCCTGACGAAAACTTCGTTTATTCGCCTCCTTGTAAACCTTGGCGCAACGTAACTCGTTGCCGCAGCGCACCACATAAACAGCTGCTTCTTTACCACTCATGAGTGGGCGCAGCACCTCGTCAACCAGACCGTCCTCGATCAGCGGTTCAATGCGTTTTGGAGTCTTCATCAGCTTTTATTGTGGGTCCTTTATTACCAAACACGCGAATGTCATTCGTTATACGGCAATCCTCTCCCGTCGGGGAGGGGTTGCCGACCTATGAACGTTGCAGATGCACCCAATGTGCCAGATTAATCAGGTAAACCCTGTTGAGCGACGAAGATCATAGCCGAGAGTCAGCCGCACGTTGGCGACTGGATCAGCAGGCATTTGCGACAGCGTCTGAGATCAGACAAGCCACTCTTTGTAGGATTTTTACCAATAGTCCTCAATTTCCGCCCCTGGCGGCCGAAGTCATCAAAGAGAAAGGAGTTTGTCCGACAATCCGCGGGGCGTCAGCACTACGTGGGCTTAATAAGAAAAAAACTGGAGCGCGGATGAACATCAAACAAAAACTGACGTGGGCGTTTGCAATCATCGCCTGCTTGCCAGTTGTGCTGGTTGCCACCCTGGTGGTCATGAACCTGCGCAGCGATGCCAAAGATAACTTTGTCGACGGCAGCGGTCGAGAGATCCGCCAGGTCAGCAACGCCATGCAACTGTTCTTCGACGGCATCAGCCAGAACGTCAACTACCTGGCCTCCCAGCCGCTGATCAAAAACACCGACGCCAGTCTCAAAACCTACATGAGCGCCAATGCGACGGAAATTCCGCAAGGCGAGATGGACAAGCAGGTGTTTGCCTTGCTGCAAGACCTGGGCGCCAGTCATCCGTCGTACGCGTACGCCATCGTCGGCACCAGTGCCGGGGGTTACGTGTCCTGGCCCGATGACCCGAAACTGGCCAATTACGACCCGCGCCAACGTCCCTGGTACAAGGCAGCGCAAGCCAAACCGGGCAAACCGTTTCGCACCGAGGCTTATTACTGGGCTCAGGATGATGCGACTTACGTCAGTACCGTGCGTACCCTCGACAACAAGCTCGGCACCAATGGCGGCGTGGTCAGCATCGACGTGACGCTCAAGCAGCTCACCGAGATCGTCAAACAGATCAAGCTCGGTGAAACCGGCTACCTGATGCTGATGGAAAACAACGGCACGGTGCTGGTCGACCCGAAACAGCCAGAGCACAACTTCAAAGCGCTGGGCAGCCTGGGCGACGGTTACGCGCAACTGGCCAAGGCTGGCAAAGGCCTGGTCGAAGTCGAGTTGAACGGCGAGCGCTACATGGCCAACGTCTGGCCGTCGGAGCAACTGGGCTGGACCTTCATCGGCCTGATCAAGCAAACCGACGTGATGAGCTCTGCCACTGCGCTGACTTGGCTGATCGCGATCATCGCCGCCGTACTGGCGGTATTCTTCGCCGTGGTCGGCGCCAGTTTCGCCAGCCTCATCGTGCGGCCGATCCGCAGCGTCGCCAGCGGTCTGGAAGGCATCGCCCAAGGTCAAGGTGACTTGACCCAGAACCTGCAGATCCGGGGCAGCGACGAAACCGCGCAACTGGCCAACTGGTTCAACCAGTTCCTCGCCGCGATTCGCAGCCTGATCCAGCACATCGGCGGCGCTGCGACCAAAATTCTTGCCAACTCGCAAAGCGCGACCCAAGTCTCCAGCGACATGGCCGACGCCGCCGGGCGCCAACGTGAAGCGGTGGACATGGTGTCCACGGCGTTCCACGAGATGGTCGCCACCGCCAACGAAGTCGCGCGCTCCTGTAGCCAGGCCGCCGAGTCGGCCGACAGCGGCCAGCGTCAGGCCCGCGAAGGGCAGCAACAGATCGATGCCGCCGTGCACAGCGTCGACAAGTTGAGCCAGGAAATCGAGCAGTCGGCGCAGTCGATGCAGCAGCTGGAACGCGACAGCAATGACATTCAGTCAATCCTCGGCACCATTCGCTCCATCGCCGAGCAAACCAACCTGCTGGCACTGAACGCTGCGATCGAAGCGGCTCGCGCTGGCGAGCAGGGTCGTGGTTTTGCGGTGGTGGCCGATGAGGTTCGCGCACTGGCCAAACGCACGGCCGATTCCACCGCGGAAATCGACGGACTGCTCGGCAACCTGGCCAAGCGTACCAGCCAGGTCACCCAGCAAATGCACGCCAGCCTCGAGGTGTCGCAACAGTCGGTCAGCCGGATCGGCGAAGCGCGCAACAGTTTCGGGCAGATTCGCGAATCGGTGGATGTGATCCGCGACATGAACACCCAGATCGCCACCGCCGCCGAAGAACAGCATCAGGTCGCCGAAGACATCAACCGCCACATCAGCCAGATCCATGGCGATGCGCAGTTGGTGGCCGAACTGGCCAACTCGGCACGGCTCGACTCCCAGAGTCTGGCGGGGTTGTCGAATGAGCTGGACGGGTTGGTTCGGCGGTTCCGTACTTAATCACCTCGATCGCCCCAGCAGACACTGCCCCCTGTGGCGAGGGAGCTTGCTCCCGCTGGAGCGCGAAGCGGTCCCCATTCAGTCAACGCGGTCTATCAGGTAGACCACATTTTCTGGATTACGACTGCTTCGCCCGAGCGCGGACCGGCCGGCCGGCGGGAGCAAGCTCCCTCGCCACAATTACTGTTTGAACAACTCTCCCGGGGTAAACCCGAACAGGCTTTTGAACGCGGCAATAAACGCCGACGTCGAGTCATAACCGCTGGACAGCGCCGCCGTGGTCACGCTGTTACCGTCTTCCAGCAAACTCAATGACGACAACAGCCGCATGCGCTGGCGCCAGCTGCGGAAACTCAATCCGGTTTCACGCTGGAACAGGCGCATCAAGGTTTTCTCCGACGTCCCCAATCGTTCGGCCCATTCATGCAACGTCACGTTCTGTTCAGGGCTTTCGATCAGTTCGTTACACAACCCAAGCAAACGCGGGTGACGTGGCAACGGCAGAGAGAAACCGACTTCCGGCAGGCTCGCCAGCTGATCCAGCAGCACCTCGACCAGGCGTGCTTCACGGCTGTCACCCTCTGGGTAGTCCACCGGCAACAGGCAAAAACTCTTGATCAGCTCACGCGCCAGCGGCGTGACTTCCAGCACCCGACAACGCTCGTCCGCCCAGGCACATGCCTCACGCCGCACATAGAGACTGCGCATTTCCGCGCGCATCGAAGTCACCACCTGGTGTTCCAGGTCAGCCGGAATCCAGATCCCCCACTGCGGCGGCGCAAAGAAACTGCCCTCGGCGGTGTGTACGCCGAGCACGCCACTGATGGCGTAGGAAAACTGCACCCAATCGTGGCGATGAGGTGGCGTCCACGAGCCGGCGCTGAGGCTCTCCGCACGGGCAAACAGCGGGCGCGGCAACGCTGTCAGGGTCGGGATGGTCCGTTCGAGGGAAATTTGTCCGTTAGCCGGCATTGGTTGGCCTTATGTCGCAAGACGGGCGAAAGTCTTGACATTAGGCTAGGTCATCCCTTCTGACAATGCCTTCGGTGCCCGTTATGCATGCCTTCAAACACCTCAAACGCGTGGTCACCGACTGGTTCCTGTGCGGGATGCTGATCGCCACGCTGCTGTCCTGGGTCTTCCCGCACTTCGGTGCAACGGGGGGCGCGATGCATGCTGAGTGGGTGATCAACATTGGCGTGTTCCTGGTGTTCTTCCTGCACGGGGTCAACCTGTCGAGCGAGCAAATCCGCCACGGTTTGAAAAACTGGCGCCTGCACCTGATGGTCCAGGGCTTCACCTTTCTGGTGTTCCCGCTGATCTGGCTGATAAGCGACAAGCTGCTGGGCTCACACATTCCGTCGCTGCTGATGCTCGGGTTCTTCTACCTGTGCGCCCTGCCCTCGACCATTTCCTCTTCCGTGGCCTTGACCGGCAGCGCCGGTGGCAACGTGCCGGCGGCGATTCTCAACGCGAGCCTGTCCAGCGTACTGGGAATTTTCCTCACGCCATTACTGGTGAGCCTGGTGGTGGGCAGCGGCGCTGGCGGCATCGACCTGGGTTCAACCCTGCTCGATCTCTGTGCCATGTTGCTGTTGCCGCTGGTACTGGGTCAGTTGCTGCGGCCGCTGTTCGGCAAGTTTTTCAGTCGCCACAAGCGCTACACCAACATCGTCGACAAACTGGTGATCCTGCTGCTGGTCTACGCGGCGTTCTGCAACTCGATGGTTTCCGGGATGTGGCAGCAACAGGGCAACACGGTGATTCTCAACGCATTGGTCGGTAGTGCCGTGTTGCTGGCGATCATTCTGTGGATGACCACCCGCACCGCCCGTGCCCTGAAGTTCAGCCCCGCCGATGAGATCGCTGCTGTGTTCTGCGCCAGTAAAAAATCCCTGGCCGCCGGTGCACCGATGGCCGCGCTGATCTTCGGTGCCAACCCGGGGCTCGGTCTGATCCTGTTGCCGATCATGATCTATCACCCGCTGCAGTTGATCGTCTGCTCGGTGATGGCCGAGCGTTATGCCAACCGCAATCGGGTATTGGCCGAACAACAAAACACTGCGGTTCTCAGCGCTCAATAATGGCGGTCACTCCCTGACCTCCGGCGGCGCAGATCGAGATCAATCCGCGCCCCTTCCCGGCGGCGTCGAGCAGCTTGGCAAGGTTGGCGACGATGCGCCCACCGGTCGCGGCAAACGGATGCCCGGCGGCCAGTGAACTGCCTTTGACGTTGAGTCGGCTGCGGTCGATCGAGCCTAGCGCAGCATCGAGGCCGAGCCGGTTTTTGCAGTAATCCGGGTCTTCCCAGGCCTTCAAGGTGCAGAGCACTTGCGCGGCGAAGGCTTCGTGGATTTCGTAGTAGTCGAAGTCCTGCAAGGTCAGGCCGTTGCGTGCCAGCAAACGCGGCACGGCGTAGACCGGCGCCATCAGCAATCCTTCGGCGCCGTTGACGAAATCCACCGCTGCCGCTTCGCCGTCGCGCCAGTAAGCGAGGATCGGCAGGCCGCGCTCTTTCGCCCACTCCTCACTGCCGAGCAGCACCAGCGACGCGCCATCGGTCAGCGGTGTCGAGTTGCCGGCGGTGAGCGTGCCTTTGTCGCTCTTGTCGAATGCCTGTTTCAACGACGCGAGTTTTTCCAGCGTCACGTCCGGGCGCAGGTTGTTGTCGCGGGTCAGGCCGAGGAACGGGGTCATCAGATCGTTCTGCCAGCCCTCGGCGTAGGCCGCGGCCATTTTCTGGTGGCTTTCCAGCGCCAGCTGATCCTGCTCGGCACGGGGAATGTTCCAGGTCTGCGCCATCAACTCGCAATGCTGCCCCATCGATAGCCCCGTACGCGGTTCGCCGTTACGCGGAAACTCGGGGATCAAATGCCGGGGACGCAATTGCAGGAAAGTCTTCAGCTTGTCGCCGGTGCTCTTGGCACGATTGGCTTGCAGCAGAATCTTGCGCAAGCCGTCGCTGACACTGATCGGCGCATCGGATGTGGTGTCGACACCACCGGCAATGCCGCAGTCGATCTGCCCCAGGGCAATCTTGTTCGCCACCAGCAACGCCGCTTCCAGCCCGCTGCCGCAGGCCTGCTGAATGTCATAGGCCGGGGTGGTCGGTGACAGTCGCGAGCCGAGCACACATTCGCGGGTCAAGTTGAGGTCCCGGGAAAGCTTGAGTACCGCCCCCGCCACCACTTCGCCCATGCGCAGGCCATGCAGGTTGTAGCGTTCGATCAAGCCTTCGAGCGCCGCCGTCAGCATTGACTGATTACTGGCAGTGGCATACGGCCCGTTGGAGCGAGCAAAAGGAATGCGATTACCGCCGATGATCGCAACGCGGCGCAACTGAGTCATGAAAAGCTCCTATTCTGTGAAAGGCATAACCCACAAGCGTAGGCCTTATCTCGTGGGTCGAACGACTGATCGCGATTCATGGTCCACACCTTGAACCCCCACTGCCGGAGAGCCTTCCATGTCTGACCGCTATATCGACTTCGCCAATTCGGCCCTCGGCCACCGCCTGGTCGGGGCCCTTGGCCTGCCGTCGCCGGTTCGTCTGGAACGCTGGGAGGCCGGTCGCCTGCGGCCCGTCAATGGCGCGCTGTTGATCGGTGGCGGCCCGCTGTCACAGAACGTCAGCGCGTTCGCCAACAAACTCACCGAGCAGATTTACAGCTACGGCCCTGAACCCTTGCTGGCCCAGGCATGGATTCCGGGCCACGGTCCCAAGCTCAAGGCCGTGGTGTTCGACGCCAGTGACCTGATGCAGACCGGGCAGCTCAAGCAGCTGCGTGAGTTCTTCCAGCCGTTGATGAAAAACCTCGAGCACAGCGCCCATCTGGTGATTTTCGGGCGCGCACCGGAAACCTTGAGTGACCCGTTCGCCGCCAGTGCCCAACGTGCACTCGAAGGCTTCAGTCGCTCGCTGGCCAAAGAGTTGCGCAGTGGCGGCACCTTGCAGTTGCTGTATGTCGGCGCCGGGGCTGAAGGCCAACTCGAAGGGGCGCTGCGGTTTTTCCTCTCGCCAAAGAGTGCTTATGTCTCGGGACAGGTTGTGCGGCTGAATGCTTGCGACACTCAGGTCCAGGACTGGACTCGCCCGTTGGCGGGGCGCACGGCGCTGGTCACGGGCGCCGCTCGCGGGATCGGCGCATCGATCGCCGAAACTCTGGCCCGCGACGGTGCGCAGGTGGTGCTGCTCGACGTACCACCGGCCAAGACCGATCTCGATGCCCTCGCCGCCCGCCTCGGCGGCCACAGCATCACCCTCGATATCTGCGCCGAAGACGCCGCTGCGCAATTGATCGAGCAATTACCGAACGGCATCGACATTGTGGTTCATAACGCGGGCATCACCCGCGATAAAACCCTGGCCAACATGACACCGGAATTCTGGGATGCGGTGCTTGCAGTGAACCTGAATGCACCGCAAGTATTGACCAAAGCGCTGCTCGACGGCGGCGCCCTGCACGATAACGCTCGGGTGATTCTGCTGGCGTCGATCAGCGGCATCGCCGGCAATCGCGGGCAAGCCAATTACGCCGCGAGCAAGGCCGGACTGATCGGTCTGGCGCAGGCCTGGGCGCCACTGTTGGCAGCGCGCGGAATCAGCATCAACGCCGTCGCCCCTGGCTTTATCGAAACCCGAATGACCGCACAGATTCCATTTACCTTGCGTGAGGCCGGGCGACGCATGAGTTCACTGGGCCAAGGCGGACTGCCGCAAGACGTTGCTGAAGCCGTCGCCTGGCTGGCCCAACCCGGCAGCGGCGCGGTCAGCGGGCAGGCGCTGCGGGTGTGTGGGCAAAGTGTCTTGGGGGCCTGAACATGGAAACAGATTGGCATTCACAGAGCACTACACCGTACTTGCCCGAGTTATATTGGCGGGCGGCGACGCGGCGCAAGATCACCGGCACCACCCTGCCCGAGGATGGCTTTCGTTGCTGGGTCAACGTTGACCTCAAGCGTTTGGCAGCCTATCGCAAGGTGTGCGGGTTTACCGATAACGGCCTGTTGCCACCGACCTATCCTCATGTGCTGGCGTTCGCCCTGCAGATGCAATTGCTCACGGCCAGGACGTTTCCGTTTCCGCTGCTGGGGCTGGTTCACCTGGCCAATCGCATCCGTATTCTGCGCCCCTTGGGCGCAGTCGCTCGAGTGCGGGTAAGCGTGCGGGTGCAGAACCTGCAACCCCACGCCAAGGGCGCGGTGTTTGAGTTGATCACCACGATTGACGACGCACTCGGGCCGCTCTGGGAAGCCGAAAGCCAGATGCTCTGCAAAGGCGTGAAGCTTCCCGGCGAAGCAATTGAGCCGTCGACGGATTCTGCCCTGACCATGAACGAGGTCACCCGCTGGTGGGCGCCCAGTGAGATTGGCCGGCGCTACGCCAGGGTTTCCGGTGACTACAACCCGATTCACCTGAGCGCTCTCAGCGCCAGACTCTTCGGTTTCCCCCGGGCCATCGCCCACGGTTTGTGGATCAAGGCGCGCACCCTCGCGGCCCTGAGCGGGCATCTGCCGACGTCGAACATCGAGATTGCCGTGCAGTTCAAGAAGCCCGTGCGCTTGCCCAGCGAGGTCTGCTTGCTGACCAGCGTTGCCGGCTCAAGCGGTGACTTCAAGGTGATCGGCGCCGGGGATCTGGAACACATGTCCGGCACCTGGCGACCGCTTGCCTGAAACGGCTCAGCCGCGCCGAATCAGCCGCGCCTGATAAAGAACACACCCGCCATAATCAACACCAGCCCGGCAATTTTGCCGGCGCTGACGGGTGCTTCGCGAAACCCGGCCCAGCCGAAATGATCCAGGGTCATCGCCATCCCCAGTTGCCCGGCCAGCACCAGTGCCATGAACAGCATGGCGCCGATGCGCGGTCCGGCGAAAGCCGCCGTGGTAATAAAAAATGCACCGAGCAGACCACCGCTCCAGTGCCACCAGGTCAGGCTTTTGAGTGTCTCCAATGCCGGGGTTTCACGCTGGATCAGGACCAGCAGAAACAACGCCACGGTGCCGACAAAAAACGAAATCAGCGCGGCAGCCAGTACGCTCGACACCTGTTTGGCCAACTGGCCATTGATACCGGCCTGCAAGGGCAAAAACGCACCCGCGACAAAAGGCAGGCAAAGCAACCACCAGACGGGGGCCGGCATGCTGTTCTCCACTGAGTAAATGAGGCGCGCAGTATACGCCGCCCTCGGATGAACCGTGGGCGACATTTGCGTGCAGCCACGCCTGATCGCCCCCGGTTAATTGTATATATATAACTTAAGTTTTTCGAAGTGCCTCACGGCTTTCAAGAAAACACCGCTCATTGATTTATAAGGATTTTATTATAAGAAAGCGCACCATTTCACACCGTTGGTATTAGCCCTCAAGTACAACCCGATCCGCGATATATAAGTGGTTAATACCAAGTTGAGAATGGCATGAAACAGCACCTGCATTAGATAGATAAGCAACGGACGAGGCATTGCCAGCAACAGAACTGGCAGGCCATCGAAAACAGTGATCGTTGTGACAGGTGCAAGGAAACTTACTCATGAGCTCTCACGTTTTGTTGAAAACCAGTACTGCATTGGCGTTGGTCCTGAGTCTCAGCCTGACCGGTTGCAGCAGCGGCGGTGGCGGTCATCACAGCAGTCCCGGCAGCTCATCACCTGATAGCGCCGCGGGTGCCGCAGGTGCAGGCGGCTCCAGTGGTTCGGGTAGCAGCGGTGGTACGGACGGCAGTGGTGGCGGTACGGCGGGTACTGGCGGAACCGGTGGCACTACCGGCGGCACGGCAGGAACAGGCGGAACCGGTGGCACTACCGGCGGCACGGCAGGTACTGGCGGAACCGGTGGCACTACCGGCGGCACGGCAGGAACAGGCGGAACCGGTGGCACTACCGGCGGCACGACAGGAACAGGCGGCGGGACTGGCGGAACCGGTGGCGGCACCACCAGCCCTGCCCTGACAACCAGTACGCTGGTTTCCGATCTGGGCAATACCATCAGCGGTGTAGGTGCTGGCGTGAGCGATCTCGGCACTGCCGTCGCGCCCCTTCCGGTAGTCGGCGGCGTCCTCCAAAGTGCCGTCAACACCACGGGCAATGTGGTCGATAGCCTGGGCAGCGGCCTGAGCGGCGGGCTGGGAACACTGGCTTCCAACCCATTGGCGGTGAGTAGCACCACAGCGGTGGTCGGTAATGTCGTGACTGACGTCGGCAACGGCGTGACGGATCTGAGCGGCAAACTGTCGACAACCACTCAAAGCATTCCTCTGGTCGGCGGCCTGATCACCCAGGTTGCACCCGTGGTGAGTGGGGTAGGCAATAGTGTTTCCATGCTCGGCAACACCTTGAGCACCGTGACCAGCAGTGGTCCGCTGAGCTCGTTGAGCAATGGTGTGGGCACCAACACGCTGGTTCCGGTGGTCACATTGGCTGAAGGACTGACTGGAAAGGTCGCCAGTGCCACCGGGCTAAGCGCCCCGGTCAATGGTCTGCTCAACAACGTCAGCGGCGCACTCAGTGGTTTGGGCAGCAATGTCGCCACCTCGAGCACCAGCAATCCGCTGACCAACATCGTCGGTGGCGCACTGGCTAACACGGCAACCACCACTGGCGCGGCCGGTGGCCTGACGAGCACGTCGGGTACGGCGGGTGGAGTGGGTGGTCTGACGGGCAGCGGGCTGCTGGAAACCGTCGGCGGTGCAGTCGTGAATGTCGCTGGCGGACTCAACGCCGGCAGCACCAACCCAACGATCAGCTCTGCCGCAGTAACGGGCGGCTCGGCGGGTAACCTGGTGGCTGGAACAGGTACGCTCCTGGGTGGTACGGGTATCGCCAATACGGCGCCGACCGCGCCTCTGGCCGCAGTTGGCGCAACGCTCGGTGCTGCGTTGAATCCGGTCACCAGCGGTGTCGCCATCAGCGGCGCAGGCACCAACATCACCGCTGCCGCCACCAACCCGGTTGTCACTGCGGTCAGCAATACCGTGACCGCCGCAGGGACTACCGTCAGCAACCTGCTCACCGGCACGACCTCTGGCGGTACTACCAGTGGGCTCGGCGTGCTGGGCAGTTTGACCGGCACACTGACGGGTACCAAGTAGTCATTGCACCTGGCCGATTCGACGGCCATTCCTACAGCGCCTACGCTTGGTTGGAGACGGAGGATTCAAATGGGTCTTCCGTCTTTTTCTATGTTGGCGCAAGACCTCGGCTGTCTCCGAATCACGTCCTCAGAACCTGACGGGAACAGCTGATCGAAGATCCTTTCGCAATGCTGCGGTTTTGATCATGGGGTGTTCTATGCGCGCTTTGACTTGCTTGCTGCTGCTCATCTGTTGCTCTGGTGTTTATGCCGACTCCCTCCCCGCTTTCCTCAATAGCAACGAAACCACCCGCAACCTGCCTGTCCCCAACCTGCCTGCCGATGCCTACCGTCCGGCCACGCCAAAGCTGCAAGTCCCGGAGCCTGCCACCACCTCGGCACAACCCTTGACGATGGGCACCAAGGTCAGCGTGCGCACCGTGCAAATTGAAGGCGGGACCCTTTACCCGTTGCGCGAACTGGGGGCCGTCTATCAACCGTTGCTTGGCCATGAAACCACGCTCGCGCAACTGATCGAAGCGACACGCAGCATCACCCGACGCTATCAGGAGGATGGTTATTTGCTGTCCTACGCGTTTCTGCCACAGCAAACCTTCGATAAAGGCGTGGTGCGCGTGGTGTTGGTAGAGGGCTATATCAAGGACTATCAATTGCAGGGCGATGTCGGTCGGGTAAAGAGCCTGCTCGACAAACTGGTGGCCAAGCTGCAGGCCGAACGCCCGCTGACGCGCAAGACTTTCGAGCGCTACACCACCTTGATGAGCCGCATTCCCGGCGTCACTGTACAAGCGCAAGTGCCGCCACCGGGCACTACCGACGGCGCGACCTACTTGATCGCGCAGGCCAGTCGCAAACCGTTCGCCAGTAGCCTGAGCACCACCGAAGACAACCGCAAAGGCACCAAAGCCTTGCTCGGTGTCAGCAGCAACTCGCAAACGTCGATGGGTGAGCAGATCACCCTCAGCGGTCTTTTTCCACCGGGCGATGACCACGAAAAATACTACCGCCTGGACTACAACCAGTTCCTCAATGCCGAAGGCACGCAGCTATTGTTGTCCGGTTCGAGCTACCGCGCCGACCCGGCGACGCTTGTGCAACTGGACAACGGCCTGCAACTCAAATCACACCGCGAAAACGATCGCTACTCCATTGGGTTCAGCCATCCACTGATTGCCTCACCCACCCAACTGCTCACGCTCACCACGCGCTTGTATGCGGTCGACGACATGACCCGCTACAAAGTGCTGGGTTATCCGATTACGGTCGATGAAAAAACCGATGTCCGCGCCCTGGCCTTCGAAGGTGACTGGCGCAAAGCCGATGACCGACAACTGCGCATCATCAGTGGCGGCGTGTACCAGGGCATCAATGGCATGGGTGCCAACACCAACAACCCGACCTATGACCTGGACTTCTTCCGCCTGCGACTCTCGGGTGTGCAAAGCAACAAGTTCTTCGACAACTGGCAAGGTGTGCTGTCAGCCGCGCTGTACTGGACCGACGACACCCTGCCTGACAGTGAGCGTGCGGTATTCGGCGGGCAGAACTTCGGTCGTGGCTACCCCGACGACCAGGCCTCCGGCGACAAGGGCTGGGGCGCGGCTTATGAAGTCAACTACAGCTTCAATCGCGCCGGTAACTGGGTGCGCATCCTGCAACCCTACGTAGTACTGGACCGCGCGAAAACCTGGTTCAACACCCTGCCGATACAAGGCAGTAACCTGTCCTCGGTGGCCGTCGGCCTGCGCTTCGGTGACGCCAGGTACTACAACATCGCCCTTGAAGCGGGCAAGGCCATGTCCGATGAAGCACTGGACACTTTCAATCGGCGTACGCGTTACAGCATCAGTTTCAGCTACCAGTTGTAGAGCCGCAGAAACAAAACGACCCGCTCATGGCGGGTCGCTTGGGTGACAGCCAATCAATCAGAAGTCGTAGCGAACCTTGGCGGTGAAGGTGTCTGCATTGAAGTCGGCTTTGGTCAGGTAATCATACGAACCGCCCACGCTCCACGCCCCGATCCGGTAGGTGGCGCCCAGACCCAGCTCATAACTGTCACGCGCAGGTTTCGCACCGCTGGTGGTGAACGGTGTGCCGCCGAGCACAAAGGTCGAGGTCGCGTTGGCCTGGTCACCGATGAAGTCGTGCCACGCCATGGCCTTGGCTTCGGGTTGGAGGCTGCCGGCGCCGACATCGAAGGCCGCGGCCAGGCGTGCACCGAGGCCCATCTCACCCACTTCATAACGCTGGCTGCCGACGTTCAACGCGGCCGAACTGCCCTTCTCGCGGTACGCATCGATCGCCACGTTGGCATAGCGCGCACCGATCTGCGGCTCCAGCACTACCTGCTGATTGAAGCGCAAGGTGTAACCGGCCAACGCGTTCACGCCGAAGATATCACTGTCGTAATCGCCTTTGGCACGGGTGCCGGCGATGTAGCGTTTGGACTCGTTGGTATTCCAGCCATAGGTCAGCGAGGTGTCGACAAAGAAATTGTCGTGAGTCCAGTTGCCGTACAGCGTCAGCGCGTTACCGATCACATCGGTCTTGCTCCCGGCGTCGGACGTCACGTTGCTGTTCAGGTAGCTGTAAGCGATACCCAGCGTGGTGTCGGCATTCAACTGACCATCAGCGCCCACGGCGATACCCTGGCTGTTGGCGCTATAACCGGCGACACCGCCGCGCGAACCTTGATCGGCATCGCTGTTCAAGGCTTGCAGCCACACGCCTTTTTCGGCCAACACATCACCCGAGGACAAACCGCTGCGGGCACTGCTGGAGCGCGTGTTGATCACACTGTTGATCAACGACTGTCCGCTGACGGCAGCTTGGGTCGCACCGCCGCTGACGTCAGGAGTGAGCTTTTCAGCCAGTTTGGCCAGTTCGGCGTCGCTGCTGGCGTTGGCGAAGGCCTGGAACACTGGATCATGTTCATCCAGCTTGGTCATCAAGCCATTCGAGACACGCGCTGCCGCACTGGCGGCGTTCGAGGAACCACCGGCATTCAGAACGTTTTGCCCCACGACGGCCTCACCCTTGGCATCGACCAATGCCTTCACGTCGTTGCCCTCGACGCCGTAGCTCTTCACTTCCAGCAACGCCGAAGAAGACGAAACCGTCAGGTTTTCGCCGCCTTCCAGCTTGCCGGAGCTGATCAAGGTATAACGGGTACCGCCATTAGCCGTACGGAAGTCTTCGGAGCGCGCCTTCAACTCAAGACGAGCACCTGGGCCGATATCCGCCAGGCCGGTGACCTTGAGCACCGGAAGATTGGGGTTGGTGTCGTTGCCCAGGAACATATGCAACACCGAACTCGGCTCTTCCATGTCAAATTCGCCGATGATCGTGGTGTGGGCCTGCTGTAGCGTCAGCTCGCCCTTTTCCACCGTGATGTAGCCAGCCTTGATGGTCGAACCGTCGAAGTTCACATCACCATTGATCAACACGCCGGAAAGGCCCATCAGGTTGCCTTTGACGTTACCGCCATTCCAGTAAAAATAGGCGTTTCCGTCGTCGACCTGAATGGCTGCGTCACCGCCTTCGATCGAGCCACGGGATTGGCTGATCGACAGGAGAGGATAGGTATTCACCTGGTTACGAATATGGATGCCAAACCTTTCGCCGGAGATAAGGCCGGTGTTGTTAATGCTCGACAAGGTGTCTCTGGACGTAAGCGCGAACGAAGCGCCATCCAGTCGCAACGCTTCAGCGTTGGCGCCCGTGGCGGTGATCGTGCCTTGGTTGATCACAACGTTACCTATGCGGGTACCGATCAGTGCCATCCCGGTCGCGTTCATTCCGCTGACAGCGATATCGCCCGAATTCAGGACGTTGTTGGTGACAACGCTGCCCTGATCCTTGATGCCAAAAGCCCCGTCACCATAGACCTTGATCGAGCCGTCGTTGATCAGGTTCAAAGGTGCGGCAATAACAGGGGTATGAATCGCGGCAGCAGCCACGGAAAGCGCCAACAACGAGCGGCGCAGGCAAGAGGTGTTCAATGCAGGTTCCCTTCAGAAGCCTATGGAAGACGCGTTTTTCAGCAGGCGCGCCCAGCTTCTTTCAGGCATCCATACCGGCCAACCAGCGGGGGCTGGTTCAGGCGCGGGCAATATACAGGTGCCATCATTTAGACACCACCAAAAAATGCCAAATGAATGACGTCAGTTTTTTCAATGGGTCAAGTGACCTGCACGCCGCCCAATGCACCGACGACCTTGTTGAAGGTGGCTTTCACCGAATCCCCTAGCGGCGCGATAAAGGAAACAACTACCAGGGCCACCATCGCAACGATCAGCGCGTACTCAATCGCCGAAGCACCCTCGGTCCGGCTCATGAACAGCTGGAATCGAATGGACAGATACTGCACAAAATGAAGGAACATACGACTTCTCCTGCAAGATGTAGAACACTCTGAAGGTTCTAAGGACTGACACGGTGCATCTTCGATTGCGGGAACAGGTTGTCCAGGGTCTCCAGAAGGCGAACGTGATAGATCGGTTTGCGAAACAGGTCCAGCACCTGCAAGCGCAGCATGTCGCTGACGTCGTCCATGTCGGCATGGCCGGAGGTCACGATCACCGGCAAGTGCTGTCGGGATGTGTGTTCACGCAAACGGCGGATCAATGACATGCCACTTTCTTCGGGCATGCACAGATCGGTGATGACCAACGCGATATCGGGGTGACGAGTCAGATGCTGCAACGCGAGTTTGACCGAGGTTGCGGTGTAGCAACAAAAGCCCTCGCCCTCCAGCAATTCCGCAAGTTCCAACAGGGCGTCTTCTTCGTCGTCCACCAAAAGCAACTGTTGGCGCGCAGTTGAAGAAGCGTTCATGTGCGATTCCTGTCACTGAGTAAACAATCGGGTTCGCGCGCGGCCCCACTGGTCAGGCCACAACCGTCCCCCCCAGTGCAGTAATGACTTTGTTGAAAGTGTCATGAACCGACTTGCCCATATTTGGGATAAAGGCTACGACGATCAACGCCACCATCGCGACAATCAACGCATATTCAATGGCTGAAGCGCCCTCGGTCCTGGTCATGAACAACTGGAGGCGGATATACAGATACCGCACGAATTTAAGGAACATACGACTTCTCCTTATGCGCCGAGGACGCACATGTAGCGGGTGCACAACATGATTGCGCTTTGCCATCGGATCATTGCCAACAAACCCCGCGCCAGCAACTGTAATAAGCGATTAATCACAAAGTATTAACCGGAATGGTGGCGACTGGGGATTAACCGAAATGTCATACGGTTGTGAGTTATTTTTTTGACCGGTGATGGCGTTTTGATTTAGCTGCGCTACTTTCAAATAGCGAATTAGTTGCATGTTCATAGCTGCCTGATTGCGAATTAACTCGTTGAACGTCACGAGCCGATGGTGCAGCAGGAAAGGGAGAGCCGTCATGAACAGCCGCGTCACTATGGGTCTGGCTGGACTACTGTTAGTCGCAGCCGTCATTGTCGGGTACTGGGGGTTGGTGCTGAGCCGGCAACCGCTAGCAACCGAACCCGTCACCCCCCCTGTCACCGTTGCGCTGGAAAAAACCGTTGCTAGCGCCGAAGACCAGACGCGCCAGGCCGTCGTTGTGCTGGTGCATGATGTCCTGCCGTTTACCCCCCTCACCGCCGCCGACCTGACCCTGGAAAAACTCCGCAGCGCCCCCGGCGGCAGCTTGAACAGCCTGGACCAGGCCGTTGGCCGCACACCCTGGCGGCGCCTGAGCGCGGGCACTTGGCTAAGCAACGAGAGTTTCGAGGCCGGCGGCGCGCTGGCACGAATGATCCACAGCGATGAACGCGCGCTGGCGGTGGCGGTAGACGAAGTCATTGGCGCTGCCGGACAACTGATCCCGGGGGATTACGTCGACGTGCTGTTGTTCTTGCGTCAGGACGCCATCAATACGCAGCACTCGGCGCAAATCGTCATTCCGGCCATGCGAGTACTCGGCGTTGGCGAACAATTTGGCTTGACCAACGAAGGCAAACCCGCCTCCCCCACCGCCAGCACCGACGAAAAACTCAAACAGGATCAACGCCGCATCGCGGCCCGCAGCGTCGTGCTGGCGGTACCCGAACAGCTTCTCAGCCGAATGATGCTGGCGACTCAGGTCGGCACCTTGCGCCTGGCCGTACGCAGCAGCGAAGAACAGCTCCTGGCCAAATACTGGGCCGGTGAAAGCGACTCATCCACCCGCCTGAGTAGCGCCAACAGTCAGCTATTCCAGTTCAATCAACTGGCCCAGGGCATTGCACCGAAAACCATCGTCCACACCCGCACGGTAGAGGTGTCGCGGCGCGGCATCGAGGTCATACGCGGCAATCAGGTCACCCAACAAACCCCTTGATTGCGCAAGGGTGCATGGCCTCAAAAACGGCAACTTCGACACACGCATCGGACTCTCACCATGAGCCAGAACCTGAGCCAGACGTTCCTTGCGATTACTCGCAACAGCACTGACCTTGAATGGTTGCAAGGCGCACTGGCGCCCTTGGGCCAAGTGGTCAGCGCCGGTGGCGGCAGCCTCGATGAACTGCTCGCGCTGGTCGACGTGACCTTCGCCAGCCTGGTGTTCATCGGCCTCGACCGCGACCATGTAGTGGCCCAGAGCGCGTTGATCGAAGGCGCGCTGGCAGCCAAACCGATGCTGGCCATCGTCGCGCTGGGCGACGGCATGGACAATCAGCTGGTGCTCAATGCCATGCGCGCCGGGGCCCGGGATTTTGTTGCCTACGGCTCACGCGCCAGCGAAGTTTCGGGCCTGGTACGACGCCTGAGCAAACGTCTGCCGCCTGTCGCAACCACTACCCAAATGGGTGGCCTGACAGTGCTCTTCGGCACCCAAAGCAACGCCGACGGCGCTCTGCTCGCCGGACACCTGGCCCTGGTGATCCAGAAGAGTGGCCAGCACACCTTGCTGCTCGACCTCGGCCTGCCCCGTGGTGACAGCCTGGCGTTGTTAGGCCTGGAGAGCTCGTTCCATTTTGGTGATGCATTGCGGCATCTGCGGCGCCTTGATGCGACGCTGATCGACAGCGCCTTCACCAGCGCCGAAGCCGGATTGCGAATCCTCGCCTACGCCAACAATGACGAACCGCTGGAGCGCACCAGCGCCGCCGAGCTGTACATGTTGCTCAGCGCCTTGCGACAACACTTTCAACACATCGTGGTGAACCTCACCGGCCAACCTGACAGCGAAGCCCTGCGCACCTTCGTCAGCCATTGCGACAAATTACTGTGGTACACCGACCAGAGCGTGCTCGACTGCCGACGCAACCTCACGGTGCTCAACCTGTGGCGCGAAAAAGGCATGAAGCTTGAGCACGCCCAACTGCTGGTCGACCGTTACCTGCGCCACTCCGCCCCGGACGCCGACACCCTGGGCAAAACCTTTGGCCTCGAAGTCATCGCCGTCCTGGCCTACAGCCCAGAGGTTCGGCTCAACGCCAAAAACCAGGGCGTAACCCTGTTTGACCTGGCTCCCCGCGAGGTCCTGACCCAAAGCTTGCGCACCTTGGGCGAACGTCTGGCCAAGCACTCTGAAACGCTGGCAACCCCCAAAATCAGTTGGCTGAATCGCTTGCGAGGCCACAAATGAGCGGTGAAAAACTCTTCGGTGCACAGACTCAAAGCCCGATCGGCAACACCGACCACGAGGGCCTGAAGCTGGTGCTGCATCGCTATGTCATCGATGCCATCGAAGAGTCGGGGAAAAACCTGCTGGAAGGTTCGCGCCCGCTCCTTGCGCAATTCGTCACCGACAAGGTCGCCGAATACATCGCCCGCTTGCACCTGGCGATTTCGCGCTACGAAATGGAGCGTCTGGCAGAAGAAATCGTCGACGAACTCACCGGTTTCGGTCCACTGGAAGTGCTGCTGCGCGACCCCGCCGTGACCGAAATCCTGGTCAACGGCCCTCACCGGGTGTTCATCGAACGTGACGGTGTATTGCACCAAAGCGACCTGCGATTCATCGACGCGCATCATGTCGAACGGGTCATGCAACGGATCCTCGCGCCACTCGGACGGCGTCTGGACGAGTCATCGCCGATGGTCGATGCGCGCATGCCGGACGGTAGCCGGGTCAATGCGATCATCCCGCCCATCGCGCTGGACGGGCCGTGCCTGTCGATTCGTAAATTTCGCAAGGACATGCTTAAAAGCAGCGACCTGATGGCGATGCAAACCATTGACCAGGCGATTTTCGACTTCATCGAAAAAGCCGTCGGCAAGCGCTGCAACATCCTCATCAGCGGCGGGACCGGCACCGGTAAAACCACGCTGCTGAACATCCTCAGTCAACTGATCGATCCTCACGAACGCCTGGTGACCATCGAAGATGTCGCCGAGCTGCAACTGGGCCACCCTCACGTCGTGCGCCTGGAAACCCGCCCGCCGAACGCCGAGGGCCACGGCGAAGTGAAAGCCAGTGACCTGATCCGCAACGCCCTGCGGATGCGCCCGGATCGAATCATCCTTGGCGAAATCCGTGGCGTTGAAGTGCTCGACGTACTGACCGCCATGAACACCGGTCACGACGGCTCGATGAGCACCGTCCACGCCAACAATGCTCAGGACGCGCTGTTGCGCCTGGAGACGTTAGTGGGCCTGACCGGGCGTCAAATCGCCGAGCGCACGCTACGGCAGATGATTTGCGCGGCACTCGACGTGGTGATTCAACTGACGCGCCTGCCCGATGGCCGACGCTGCGTCAGCGAGGTGGTGGAAGTGGTGGGGATCCGCGAGGACATCTACGTCACCAACACCCTGTTTCGTTTCGACCGACGGACCGGTTTCGGCTTTCTGCGCGAGGCGGTCAACCCCGCTGGCGACAAGCTGCGCCATGAGCTGGCTCTGCCCCTCAACTGACTTGACGAGGCTTGCGCGATGATCGGTCCGATACTGCTCAGCCTGATGTTCCTCGTGTTGCTGGGACTGTCGATCTGGCTGTTCTATCAAGGCCTGCGCAAGACCAGCAACGAACGCGTGCTGAATCGCCTTGCTCAGGGCCAACCGCATCTGATCGTCGAAAGCCCGGCGTGGGCCAACCTTGAGCGGACCTTTGTGCGCGCAGGCCTGGGCCGCCCGACGGAGCGTCTGCCGATGTGGCTGGGCGGCTGGGCTTGCGCCGGGTTTCTCGGTTTTTTTCTGGGGGGCTGGGTGGGGCTGCTCGTCCTTTTGCTGCTGCCACCCATGGCGTTGCGCTTGTACATTTTCTGGCGTTATCGACGTCGCCTGAGACGAATGATTGAACAGTTACCGCCGTTGCTCGATCACACCATACGCAGTCTCAAATCCGGCCGTACCTTGGCCGACGCGGTGATGGGCGCCATCGACGCCAGCGCCAACCCGCTTAAAAGAGCAATGGGGCGAATTCAGCGTAACGTGCAATTGGGAGTCAACCTGCCCGACGCCGTGCACGATTTTGCCGAGTTTTACGACCAGGATGAACTGCGTATGTTTGCCCTCGGATTGAAGGTCAATCACCGTTACGGCGGCAGCGCCAGCGAGCTGCTGGAGAACCTGATGAAGCTGATTCGCGAACGCGAGCAAGGCGCCCGTCAGCTTCGGGCCATGACCGGCGAAACCCGAATGACCTCCTGGGTTCTGGGGGCCTTGCCCGTCCTTATCGCAAGTTACTTCATGCTAACCAACCCCGGTTACATGCTGAGCATGTGGCACGACCCTGCCGGCCAGCACATGCTGATTGCCGCGGTTGGCTTACAGATCGTCGGGTGCCTGGCGCTACGGCGCATGTTACGGAGTGTCTGAGATGGCCTTACTGGTGAGCGCCTTGCTGTTTCTCGGAGCCATAGCCCTGGTGCTCGGTCATCTGCTGGAACAGCGACGACGCGCGCGGCATGTCACCCAACGCCTGCAAGGGCATGTGGTGCACGACAATGCATTCGGCAACTGGCTGCGGACACTCGGCAACAGCCGGTTTGGCCAGCGCTCGCTCAGCATCGACAGCGAAACCCAGACCTTGCTCGCACGCCTGGGTTGGCGCAAATCCAGCGAGCGCTCGTTATTCGCCGCGTGCCAGGTCGGCACACCCCTGCTGGTGCTCGGGCTCGCGGTGTTCTTTCAACAGGTGTTCTACCCCACTGCGCAAAACCACTGGCTCGCGCCGTTACTGGGCGCCGGGCTGGGTTATCTCTTACCCAAACGGCTACTGGCCTATGCGGTAAAACGTCGGCAAAAAAACATTGCCATCGAGATCTCGACGTTCATTCCATTACTGCGAATTCTCTTCGAATCAGGCATGGCCGTAGAGCAGTCACTGCGTGTACTCAGCAGCGAGGCGCACCAACTGCTGCCGGAACTGACCAGTGAACTACGGCTGATCCTGACGCGGGTCGACTCCGGCCTGGAACTCGGCCAGGAACTGCACAAGACCGCAACACTGCTGGCGGTAGACGAATTCACCGACACCAGCGTGATCCTCCAGCAACTGATCCATCAGGGCGGTGGCGCCATGAAATCGCTGCTCGCGCTCAAGCAATTGCTCGACGACCGGCGCCTGACACACCAGCAGGAATACATCTCGAAAATGTCCGCCAAGATGTCCGTGGTGATGATGCTGTTTCTGTTTCCCGCCTTGCTGATCGTCTTGGCCGGCCCGGGGTTCACTGCTATTGGCCGGGCGTTTGGGTCTTAGAATCGCGTCACAGATTGCTATACAACGTTGCAATACGGCAGCTGCTACGGAGGGAGTCCTGCACCGTATTTCAACGTTGAAAAATCGCCGTCCCAAGCGACTAGGGTTTGACGACATACTCCGCCGGTTCTTCAGGGTCCATATTGTCCAGCGCTCGATCCACCAGCAGCCGGACTCCGTCGATCATCCTGCAAATGCCTAGCGCCACATTTCGTCGAGACCCTTCGATCTCGAACGCCAGGTCAGCAGCCATCGCCTTGACCGAAGCCAGGTCTTCGGAAGCGTTCGCCAGCAGGCTTTCATTGTCGATACCCGGGTTGACCGCAAACAACCGGTCCGAATGCAGATCGCTGAAACGTAGCTTCGACAGGGTCGGTTTCAGGTAATGATCGAGGGCGCGATGGGCAGCGTCGTGGAGCTTTTTTGAGTCGGGAGAATCGTAGGGGGAAACGTCGTCGTGTTCGGGCGGATTAGGGGTTTCTTTGATCATGATGGAGCTCCTACGGTAGTGGGAGCCACGACTTGCCGGTCTCACTCGGCGAAGAGGTGGCAGCTGTGAACGGGGTGAGAATACCGGTCGTAGGCACCCGGCCAGACCTAAGTCTGCCCGCACACAGCCGCCATAATGCATGGCGCAGACGAAAAACGTCGGCGACGATTATGGTAGAGCCAGCGCTTTGCGCCTACAGAATTTCCTGGGTTCTCACACCCTGTCGCTGAATTTCAGCGACGTTCAAAGGCTAGAGGCCGTGCTTCCGAGGGGCAACCTTAAAGACATGTCAGAGATTTCTGCGTTGCCCGTGATGCTGTCATCAAATTCCGGCCTCATCCTACGGGCATTACACAAATGATCGTTCCTACGCTCTGCGTCAGCTCGTGAAGCGGAACGCGGAGCGTCCCCGGCGGCATTCCCACGCAGAGCGTGGGAACGATCTAAAGCCGTACGCGCTCTTACCACTCAGGCCGGCTGTCAGGCCGCCGTGCTGTTGCCGTTGATCTTGATCCACCCGCCCCTTCGGGAGGCCGAGTGGAGGTGTTCATCAGGGGGTGGGCGCGCAG
This sequence comes from Pseudomonas helvetica, assembly GCF_039908645.1. Lineage (NCBI taxonomy): Bacteria > Pseudomonadati > Pseudomonadota > Gammaproteobacteria > Pseudomonadales > Pseudomonadaceae > Pseudomonas > Pseudomonas helvetica. Next base: position 750,202 of record NZ_CP150917.1, on the reverse strand, counting down.
CGCCGTACGGCGTAGCCGGACACATCGAGAGGAGGTCGTCGCGAAGCAGACCGTAGGCGATGCCCCCTGATGGACACCGTAGCGAGGGAACGCCGAGCCTAGGCGAGGTGCCGTACGCTCGGGGCGAGACCTTTTGGTTACTTTTGGGGCGTTTGCCAAAAGTGACCCGCTGTAAGAGCGGAACCGTCAGCAGCCATCACCGCAGAAACGGATATGTACACCAAAACCTAGTGCGCCGTAACCCGCCCCCGCATCCCCGTCCCACTAGGCGACAAAGCCAACGCCAACTGCGTCCGATTATGCATATGCGTCAACCGCAACACCTGCGACACATACAACTTCACCGTGTTCTCGGTAATCCCCAACTCACAGGCAATCTGATAATTGGTCTGCCCCTTGCCCACCAACCGCGCAACATCCAATTGTCGAGGCGACAGCTGATCAAAGATCGCCGGCATCTGCTCCCGATCAACCTCCCCACCCGATGGCACAGACGGAGCACGACGAACTTTATCAAGATCCTGATAAAGGTCATCGATCGATTCGGAAAGGTCTTGCAGCTTCTGATTCAAGTGCCCCAACTGCACACTCTTTTGCCGTTCCTGAAGCGCGACCTCCTGACGCTGCAAACCTTCCAGCAGCTCATCCAGGTCAATCGGTTTCTGGTAGTAGTCGGCGATCCCGGCGCGCAGGGCCTTGATCACATCCTGTTTGTCGGCACGCCCGGTGAGCATGATGGCTTCGAATGCCCGGTGCTTGCCGGCGATGCGTTGCAGCTCCTGAACCAGCTGAATACCGTCGAGCCCGGGCATGTGCAAATCACAGAGGACCAAACCGATGTCGACATCTTCACTGAAGCACGCGATGGCTTGCTCGCTGGACTCACAAGGGACGCAACGGTAACCGCTGCTTTCAAGAAACTCGCAAAGCTCTTCCACGATCAGCGGTTGATCGTCGACCACCAGCACTTTTACCGCAGAGGTAGGCTTGTTCACGTGCGCCTCCATGCCCTGTCCGAAGACTGTCACTCCTGTACCGACAGCGGCAAGCTGTACAGGCCTGAACAGAAAGTAGACCTACTTTCCTACTATGTACATAGCGATATGTCGTGCCGCACGACTAGCGGGTACAGGCCAGTGTCAGCAGCATGCCGATCAGCACAAAGGGCGCAAAGGGTGGTTTTCTTGACAGCTCGGGAGCGAGGTATTGAAGTCGGGCCCTAAGCCGTTGACTCATATGCGGCCAGACCTTTGAAGCAATCAATAGCCACACCAGGCCAGCCATTCCAGCGCCGATAAAACTGCCGAGCAAATGCAGGTTGTCGGTCGCCAGGCCGATCGTCGCCATCAGCTTCACATCGCCGGCTCCCAACCGTCCCAACCCATAACCGGGCAAGGTAAACAGCAGCGCCAGCAGCAATGCCCACCCGCCCTGAACGTCAGGCGCGCCCAGCCAGGTGGTGCCGGTCCACAACAGATAAATCAATGCCAACAACCCGACGCCCAAGGTCAGGCTGTTGGCAATATGCCGTTGCTGAACATCCTGTGCCGCGCAAAGCGCCAGCCAGATCAGTAGGACAAAACTCTGCATCCGGTAAAAATCGTCCGCTTTGGCTGAATGATTCTATGCTCATACCACGTAGTCGTTGTCAGGGTAGACGCACTCATGAAATCAGGCCTCCCCAGAAAGCAAAAAGGTGCTGTGGCGATTGAGTTCGCCTTGGTGTTCGTGATCTTTTTTGCGGTGTTCTACGCAATCGTCAGCTACAGCCTGCCGCTGTTGCTGGTGCAGTCATTCAACGAAGCCACGGCCGAGGCAGTCCGGCAAAGCGTCGCGCTTGATCCGAAGACGCCCAACTACCCAACGGCGATGGAGAACCTGGCAAACAGTGTTTTACAGCAGCAACTGTCCTGGGTGCCAAGCACCTTCAACATCACCTTTGGTGTCGACGCCAAGGCGGCCTATAACGCAGGCACCGGATTACTGACGGTCAGCGTGACGTACCCCACCAGCAAGCTCAATCAGGTCATCCCGTTCCTCGTCCTGCCCGGTGTCGGCACCGTGCCCAATCTGCCGACGAACCTGACGGCACAATCGAGTCTTCAATTTTGACACCTGGGGAAAAGCTCTTTGGCCGACTGCTCAATCGTCCGCCATTCCAGGAGCCCGACACGCCCTACAGCCTGGTGACACAGAATGTCGGATTACACCTGCTGCTGAACCCTCAGGGTCGGGTGCTGAAAATGAGTGGCCCCTTGCGTCATGCATTGGCGCAGCGTCCTCACGCCGACCAACCCCCACACCTGATCGATTACCTGCTGCCCCACAGCCATTTGGTCGTCGAAGGCACACCCGCTGAATGGCAAGGCCAAAACCTGGACCTGGATTTCGCCGGCCTCGGTGGCCAAACCCTGCACCTGCGCGGCTGGGTTCAGCCGACGCCTGACAGCTGGCTGCTGCAGTTGCTCGACATCGGTGATTTGTTGCACGAACGCCAACAGGCCCACAGCCGCGAGGAATGTCAGTCGTTCGCCGGACACATGAGCGAACAGCTTCGCCTGTGCAGCCTGATGCGCCTGCCCGAGGTGCTGACCGAGCAACTTCAAGGCCTGGCCCAGCGCTGGCACATTCCCTGTGTGGCCATCGCGTTGCTCGACGATCAGGAACAAGGCTGGCTGATCCACAGCCAGTACAACGCCCACGATGCGCCGCAGCTGTGGCAAACCGGCCAACCGCTGGGCACCAGCCTGGACAGCTTGAGCGGTAATACGCCGTTGCGCTTGAGCGTCGCGCATGGTTTCAGCGAGCACCCGCGGTTGCAGGGGACCTTCGGTAATACCGACGGATTTCTGGTGCCTTATCGGGACGATCACGGTGTCGCAGCCTGGTTGCTCTGTGGTTTTTACCCGGTGCAGCAACGTGCGCCGCAGCTCAGCGAGCGTGACTGGTCGCTGCTGGCCGCAGCGCTGGCCGGACCACTGCTGGGGCGTTTACGCGAACAGCATCAACATCATCAACTGGAGCGACTCGAAGCCCTGCAAGGTTTGCTGGGCACCGGTTGGTGGGAGCTGTTCGGCAACATTGACGAGGTTCAACTGGCACCGCAACTGGCATTCACCCTGCACCTGGAGAGTGCCCGTTTACCGCTGGCCCAGTGGCTGACGCTGATCCATCCGGCCGACCGCCAAGAGCTGGCCAGCCGCGTGCAGGACCTGCAACAACACGGCAAGACCTTGCTGCTGTGCGTGCGTCTGCACCGCGCTGACGACGCCCAGACGCCGATCTGGTATCGCCTGCAAGGCCAAGCGCTAGGCGTAGGTGAACAGCGTCGGCTGGTGGGGTTCATGCTCGACATCAGCGACATCAAGAATCAACAGCAACAGGCCGCCGCTGCCCATGCCCGCCTGGACAACCTGATCGCCAGTTCGCCGGCGGTGATCTATGTGCAACGCTATGTCGAAGGCGCGCTGCAACCGAGCTTTTTCAGCGCCAGCCTGCTGCCGTTGCTCGGCTGGAACCTGAATGATTTAGCAGGCAACGCGCTGGTTGGGCGGGTTCATCCCGAAGACCGTGACCTGTATTTCGAGCGTACCCGCCAGCTGCTGCGTGAGGGCTCGGTACGCGCGCGTTACCGTCTGCGCGACCAGCGTGGCGACTACCACTGGCTGCTCGATGAAGCCCGGTTACTGCGCGATGACCTCGGGCTGCCCGTGGAGGCGGTCGGCTTGTGGCTGGATGTCAGCGAAGCGACCCAGGCCGCCGAACAGGTCAAACAGAGCGAGGAGCGCTACCGGATTCTGGTGGAAGATTCGCCCGCGATGATCTGCCGCTACCGTCCCGACTTGACGCTGACGTTCGGCAATCGGCCCTTGGCGACGTACCTGGAATGCACGCCCGAACAATTGCCGGGGGTTGATCTGGGCAGCTGGCTGTCGGCCGAACAGCGCGAAGCCTTTGTGCTGCGCCTGCGCCAATTGACGCCGGAGTTCCCGGTGAGCACCGCGGAAATCAGCCTGCAACTCCCCGGGCGCGAAAATGCCTGGTGGGTCTGGTCGGATCGCGGGGTGTTCGACGAGCGGGGTCGCCTGATCGAAATTCAGGCTGTGGGCCGCGACAACACCGAAGTCCGCCGTTCGCAACAACAGCTCACGCAAAGCGCAAAAATGGCCACCCTGGGAGAAATGGCCACCGGGCTGGCGCATGAAATCAACCAGCCACTGAACGTGATGCGCATGGCCATCGTCAACGTGCTCAAGCGCTTGAGCAACGGCGATGTACAGATCGACTACCTGCAAGACAAACTCAAGCGTATCGACGCCCAGGTCCAGCGCGCCGCGCGGGTGGTCGATCACATGCGGGTGTTCGGCCGGCGCTCGGAAATCGAGCAACAGCTGTTCAACCCGGCACACGCGGTGGAAGGCACGCTGTCGTTGCTGGCTGAAGGTATGCGCGGCAAAGGCGTCGACTTGCGGATCAGCGAGTTCGGCTTCGAAGCCAATGTACGTGGCCATGTCGATCAGCTGGAACAAGTGTTGATCAACCTGATGGTCAACGCTCGCGACGCACTGCTGAGCAAGCGCGAAAGCGACCCGGCGTTCAAGCCGTGGATTTCACTGTATGCCGAACGTGACCACAGCTCGCTGCGGCTGTGGGTCGAAGACAACGCTGGCGGTATTGATCCGCGTTTGCTGGAGCGAATCTTCGAACCGTTCTTCACCACCAAACCGGTCGGTGTCGGCACCGGTCTGGGTTTGTCGGTGAGCTACGGTATTGTCGAGAACATGGGCGGACGGTTGAGCGTGCGCAACTCGATCGAGGGCGCGCGGTTCTGTATCGAGTTGCCGATTGCGCTGGGTGATCAGATCACCAGGTAGGCTTTGCCTTTTTGGCCGCAGGTGAGGTTGAACCCCACATCGACTTTGTTGACGTCGATCCCCAGATTGAGCAGCAGGCTGTTCACCAGTGGATCGACCAAGGGCGCCAGTAAGCCGTCGATCGCACCGACCAATTGAGTGGTCGCCAGACTCAGGGTCGATACCAATGTAGTGAGCAGCCCGCCAATCAGGCTGCCGCTAATAGTGGGAGTGTGCGAAATCAAAGTGATCCCACCCAATGTCCCGTTCAAACTACCAACTACACCCGATACCGAAACAGTGTGAAGCGGCAATGGCGGTACATTGATGTCCTTGGGATTACTGTAGGCGTAGTTGGACTCGCTGGTGCCTGCGATCGGGCTATCAATCATGATTTCAGCACCACCACCGGCAAATGGTGTTCGCGTACCACAGGTCATAGGGGCTAGAAAGTGACCTTGACAGGTCGTACTGCCAACATCGAACAGGGTGATCGGAGAAAGCGCAGGTAACGGAGAGGACGAAAGCCAGATGGCAGGGTCGATATGACCGATTTTGACTTTGATTGCCGCAATGTCGGTGGTGGCGGAGAGACTTTTGTTAGTGGGGCTGATGGGGATTATGCACGCGTAGTCGGTGACATAACTACTGCCCACTCCGGCCTCAAGCCCCACATCCAGATTAATACCATTAGGCACTATTTGCAGATCAGTTTGTGTGCAGGTTCCTCCCGCCAAACACCCGGGCAGCAGTAGCGGGTTGATTAAATTAACGACACCACTCAACCCTGTGTTGACGAGTTGCAACACCGCGTTGATCAGTGACAGATCAACCGAGGCCAGCACTCGCACCTGCGCCGTCTTCACATAGATCCGGTTCACGCCCAACGGGTCAGCCTTGGCCAGTTCCGGATCGCCCACGGCAGAAAACTGCGGCGGCTCAATCACTTTTACACGGGTTGTGACGCCCAGCAGCCCCAGTACGTTCACCGGTAGAACGGCGGTCACCGCACTGTTTTTATTCGCCAACTGCACAAAGCCCTGAACCAGCTGAAACAGCTGCACCGTGGCATCCAGGCCGGCCGTCGAGGTGCCCGTCTGAAGTTGCAGCACATCGCCAAGTTTGATCGGTGGTGCATTGCTGGCCCCCACCTGAAGACTGGTCAGCGCCGTCATCACTTCGGCCGTGGCACCGTTCTGACCTGCAACCGTTGCCGCGGCGTGTATGAATTGGGTGACCGTTCCTTGCGTGCTGAGCAATGCCGTGTAGTCGCCTGCGCTCACCCCCAGCTCGATGGCCAGCTGGTCCATGAATTTCAGCAGGTTGATATCGGCATTGACCAAGCCATCCCAGCCCACGGCTGTCAGGTTCACGCTGCCGCCCAGAAGGCTCGAGAACAGCGGATTCAAGAGATTCGATCTCGCGGTGTCGACGCTGACGACCGAACTGCGAATGCTTAGCTGCGCCAGCGTCGGTTGCGGCGCCGCGGCCACCGCCGTGGCAGTCAGCGTGGTATTGGCATTGAGCGAAGCCCCACTGAACAATGCCTGAATACCCGCCGCGGCACTGGTCGCCACCACGTTGGTGGCAATCACCTGAATGGCCATCGATTGCGCGGCATTGGGGACGAAAGTGCGCAGGTTGGTCGGCGCCGTCGCCAGCGAACCGCAGGTGGTGGTCAAGGTGCTGGTGGGGCTGACGATGAACGCATTACGAACCGCGCTTTGCCCGGCATAACTGGCCGCCGTCAGGCCCGGCAGGCAGGTGCCGCCGCGGCTGACCGCTTCCAGCGCGGCGTTGTCCACCACCCGTTGCAACTTGCGCTGCTCCAGATAGAGCCGGCCACTGTCGACCACCAACAGCGCAATCAACAGCGCCAGGCCGAAGGTCATTGCCGCGAGCAAACCAATAGCGCCACGTTGCCCGGCGGGGCCGCGAAACTGCAAACGGGGAGACATCGAGCACTCCTTTGCCGGCGCACTGCCGAGCGCTACCTCCGGTGGTGCAGGCAGTGTAGTCAAGGCTCGAGCACGGCGCTGGCAACTTGCCAGCGCCGATGATTCAAGTGCTTTATTTCGGTGGGTAATTGCTCAATATCCGCCCTACCGTCGCGCGAATCGCGGCGCTGCGGTCGGCGGGCTGCGGCGATCTGCTGAGCAGTTGTTCATCACTGCCACGCCAGACCAGCTTGCCATCCTTGCCATCGAGCAGGTCGATCTGAAGCGTGGCGACCTTGTAGGAAACGTTGCGGGTTTCGTTGTACATCGGTGCGCCCCAGTAGCCGTTCCAGGGGCCACCCCAACCACCTCCATAGTTGGTGGTGATTTGCTGCTGGCGATCCTCGACGATCAGGTAGGTCCGTACATTGACGTCAGCCTTGGCACCGGTAGCGGCCGGGCGCAGACCACGCTGGTCGAGTTGATCGGCAACCGCCTGGCGAATGCGTTGTTCGGTGAGGTCGCTCTTGATCCGCGGATCGTCGGGACGGTATTGCACGGCAGGCTCTTTCCAGGCCCAACTGCGATAGGCGGCGAAATCGCGGCTGGCATCAAAATCGTGATTGACCTGGGTCGTTTGGCAGGCGCTGAGCAACACAGCGCAAGCCAGTAATGAGAGACGGCGGGACATGATTTTTCTCCGGGTCCAGGCAGGGAACCTAACTAGGAGGATACGCCGCTACCGCCTTTTCCACAGCTGTTCGTAACGCATCGCCACGTTCTATTTCGTTGCCCTGAAGGCCCGCTTCAGCGCTGGCACTCCAGACCGGTTGCCCGGTGCTGGCGTCGAACAAATCCACCCGGATCACCAGCACTTGCACCTGATAGGTACGAACGATCGGCACCGTGTTGTACATCCCGTAGCCATTGCCATAACGGTTATAACCGCCGTAGCCGCCATAACCGTAATCCTCCTGGACCTGCTTCAGGCGGGTTTCCTGATGCAGGTCGGCGCTAACCCACAGGTCCGCCGGACGATTGTCGTGCAGCGGACGCAAACCCCGTTGATCCAGCGCATTGCTCACCGCTTCGGCGATCTGCGCCGAGTCGGCCAAGGCCGAGCCGTTGGGCAACCGGCCGTTGAGCCAGGCCCAGCTTTGGTAACGGCTGTAATCACGCGGCGCCGCTGGATAGGCGCTGCGGTCAAAGGTGTTGGCAGCGTGCGGTGGGGCCGGCGGCAGCGGGTTGGAGCTGGCGATATATGGATTGCTGCCCTGACAGGCACCGAGCCCCAGACACAACATGATCAATCCCAAACGGCGTTTCATGATGCTCTCCACAGAAACCACGGTTCAGACCGGGCGACAGATCCAGTGCAGGTAACGCCCCAACCCCGCAAAACTCGGGTGACGACGGTGGGCCAGTTCCATTTCCAGCAAGTCGATCAGTTCGGCACGGGCCTGAAACTCTACCGGCATGTAGTCATGAAAAACCCGCACTCCGCTCTGGGTTTCGACCTGCCACAAACCTTCCAGTTGCGTCGCCAGTTCGCGCGGATCCAGAGGCATCTGCGGGGTCAGGCTCTGCTTCTCGCCGGCCATGTCGTTCTTGCGCATCTTGCGGAAATGGCCCTTGAGCAAGTTGCGGTAAATCAGCGCATCGCGGTTATAGAACGCCAGCGACAGCCAGCCGTCTTTGGTCGTCAGTTGATGCAGCACCGGCAGAATCGCGTGGGGTTCGGCCAGCCACTCCAGCACCGCGTGGCACAGCACCAGGTCGTAAGGTTCGGTGAGTTGACCGAGCAGTTCTTGCCACGGTGCCTGGATGAATGTCGCTGTTTGCCCGGCCTCGGCAAAGCGCTGGCGGGCGCCTTCGAGCATCGGTTCGGCAGGCTCGGCCAGGGTCACCTGATGGCCGCGCTGGGCCAGCCACAACGACATGTGCCCAAGGCCTGCGCCAATATCCAGCACCCGCAACGGGCGATCCGGCAGGGTTTCGGCCAGGTCGGCCTGCAGCACCGCCAGACGGATCGCACCTTTGGCACCGCCGTAGATTTTTTCGGCGAAACGGGTCGCCAACTGATCGAAATGACGGTCGCTCATCAGCTGAACCGCCGTTCGCTATCAGCCAGCTTGCTGCGTACTACCTGTTCCATGTCCAACCCCAGCTCGCTGCACAGCAGCAGTAGATAAAGCACGATATCGCCGACTTCCTGACCGGCATGCGCCAGTTTGTCCGCTGGCAACTGGCGCGACTGGTCTTCGCTCAACCATTGGAAAATTTCCACCAGCTCGGCCATTTCGACACTGGCGGCCATGGCCAGGTTCTTCGGGCTGTGAAATTGCCGCCAGTCGTTGCGGTCACGGATGCAGTGCAGGCGTTCGGTCAGTTCAACAAGGTTCATCGGGCTCTCCTGAAGGCGTATAGCTTCGGGCGGATGGCGGATGAAGGCAAGCACCGAACACTGCTGTCGTTTCGTGACAGTTCGCGAGCAAACCCGCCTGTGTATTTAGACTTGAAGAGGTGGGTGGGACTAAAAGCCCGATTCTGACTCTAGCCAGTACAGAACGCAGAAGCTTGCCCAGTGGGTGCAGACGTTCAGTTACTATTCGCCAATTCAAACCACCAAACCTCTATGCTTCAAGGGCGCTCGCCAGCCCTGACAATGGCCAAAGCGCTCAGCGCCGGCACCCACTCTTTCATCAGGACGTACACATGCAGGTAGATAGCTTTTTCGAATGGCTTGGCCAGGCGCTGGGTTCGGTCATCCGGTTCATCGTCGATACGCTCAGTGGGTTGTTCAGTGCCTTGACTCACGCCAGCGGCAATTTTGTCGACGGGCTGTCACGAGCACTGGGCATGGAGCCCTCGATCATCAGCATACTCGTGCTGATCATCGGCTTGATGCTGCTGTACTCGGCGGTCCGCGCGTTCATGCGTGCATCGATCATCGCAGGGATTATCTGGCTGGTGCTGGGGTTGTGGGTGTTGAGCTGGGTGGTTCACTGAACAACACCTCGCTCACTCACGCACAACCTGTAGCAGCTGCCGAAGGCTGCGTTCGAGGGCGAAGCACTCGCCAAGCTGACGACGCGGTCATCCAGAGGGACCTTGGTATGCCATTCACGACGGCTTCGCCGCCGAACGCAGCCTTCGGCAGCTACTACAGGTGAGGTGCCGAGCCCGAAATCCCTTGACTTACCGGCATCTGAGCAAGCTCCCTCCTCACAAAAAGCCCGTTTTCACAAGACCACTGACGCTTGGATCTGCCGCTACAATGCCCGCTCTCGAAAGGAGCCTGAATGTCTACGTTGATTAACGACTGGCGCGATCGTGCGACCCATCGCGGCGTCTGGGCACTTGCCGCGCCGATGATTCTTTCGAACATTTCCGTGCCGCTGGTGGCGCTGGTCGACAGCACGGTGGTCGGCCACCTGCCCCACGCACATCAGCTCGGCGCGGTCGCGGTGGGCGCCAGCCTGTACACCTTTCTGGCCTGGGCCATGGGGTTTCTGCGCATGGGCTCGACCGGGTTTGCAGCGCAGGCAGCCGGGCGCGGTGACGGCGCGGCCTTGCGGCAGATCCTGCTGCAAGGCTTGCTATTGGCGATGGGGCTGGCACTGCTGCTCGGGATGCTGGGCGTACCGCTCAGTGGCGTGGCGTTGCACTTCATGCAGCCCTCTGCCGAGCTCGATCAACTGACCCGCGAGTTTTTCCACACCCGGTTGTTTGGCTTACCGGCAGCGCTGGCCAGTTATGCGCTGGTCGGCTGGTTCCTCGGCACCCAGAACGCCCGCGCACCGCTGGCGATTCTGCTGACCACCAACCTGGTGAACATCGCGCTGAACCTGTGGTTCGTCCTGGGTCTGCAATGGGGCGTTGTCGGGGCGGCCCGTGCTTCAGTGATCGCCGAATGGACCGGCGCCCTGCTCGGCCTGGCCATGACCCGTAACGCCCTGCGCGCCTACCCCGGGCATATCGCCTGGGCGGCACTGGCGCTGTGGCAGAGCTGGCGGCCGCTGCTGGCGGTCAACCGGGACATTTTCATTCGCAGTCTGGCGCTGCAATCGGTGTTCTTCATGGTGACCGTGCAAGGCGCACGGCTCGGCGATGCGACGGTGGCGGCCAATGCATTATTGCTGAATGGTTTGCTGTTGACCGCCCATGCCCTGGACGGCCTGGCCCACGCGGTGGAGGCTCTGTGCGGCCATGCCATCGGTGCCCATGACCGTCAGGCTTTGCGTCGGTCTTTGGTGGTTGCCTGCGGCTGGTCATTGATTGCCAGTCTGGGTTTTGCGCTGCTGTTCTTCTGCGCCGGGCATTTGTTCATAGAGATGCAGACCAACATCCAGAGCGTGCGCGACACTGCGTTCGTCTACTTGCCGTACCTCGCCGCACTGCCACTGATCGCCGTCTGGAGCTACTTGCTCGACGGCCTGTTCATCGGTGCGACCCGTGCCCGGGAAATGCGCAACGGCATGCTGCTGACGGTGCTGCTATTGCTGCCGTTTGCCTGGGCACTGCAAGGGTTCGGCAACCACGGACTGTGGCTGACCTTCCTGCTGTTCATGGTGCTGCGCAGCCTGACGCTTGGGGCATTCGCCTGGAACCTGCGCAAGAATGATGGCTGGTTCACCGTCTGAACATCGTGCTGCTCCAGCGCTCGTAGCAGCTGCCGAGCCCGCGAGGCTGCGTTCGGCTGCGAAGCAGTCGTTGAATCAGGCAGCGTGTTCTTTCAGGCAAACCGCGTACTCAGGATTTACGAGGACTTCGTCCGAACGCGGCCCGCCTCTAACGCCGCCTCGCGGGCTCGACAGCTGCTACGAGTGCAGTTCTTCATCGTGATTTGGCCTGCAGGACGCGGTGAGTTCAGGGCCGATAGCTTTGCCAGCGGTTGCGCAAGCTGTCGAGCCGCTCTTGCTGAGTGCGCCCCGGCAGGTGTGCTTCGGGTGTGGCTGACGGGTATTGCAAACGTAATCGCAGCCAGCCATCGAGCACAGCTTGCTCGCTGAAGCCGTGTTCGAGTCCTTCCTGCACAAAAGACCAGATCGTGCCAAAGTCGTGGCCCGTCGAGCGACTCCAGTACCACGCATGGCGCTCCAGCAGACAGGTTTGCAACTTGTTCTGCTGGCGAAGGCTGAGGCTGTCTTCGATGGCCAGTTCACTGACGGCCAATCGCGGATTGACCAAATGCAACCAACCCAGACTGCCGATCGCCCGGTCCTCCCAGGTTCCACCGTGCCAGTACAGTTTATCGATCGGCCCCAGCCAGCGGCTCAACTCGCGGGCATCACTGGCATCAAAAAAGTAACTGGCGATAAAGGGGTTGTAGTAGCTGAGCAAGCCTTTGTAATGAAGCCCGAACGTGACCGTGAGCATACGTCGAAGGTGCCCGAGCAATTGCTCCGGGGATGCAGAGCTGACCAGCAGCAACCCCGGCCAGTCCGCCGGCTCGTCGTGGCAACATTGCATCAGCGGCGATTGCGCCGACAGTTCGATCAACTGCGGCCCCTGGTCGCGCAACCCATGCAGGTCGGTGTTCTCGAACAACGCATAACACGGTACGTCGGCAAACCGTTGCTGCAGGCTCCACCCTGCCTGCGGCGAACCTGGTACATCCAGCAAAAGCCATTGAGCCGACTGGGCAGCGATCATGCCGCACCACTTTGGCCAAGCCCTGCCACTGTGCGGCAGGTGCAGATCGCTTGCCGGCAATGGATGAAACTCCCCCCGCCGGGTATCAAACACAGCAACACCAAGGGCTGACTGCCCTGAACCAATGCCAACAAGTCATGGCGATCATCGGGCGACAATTCCTCCCGTGCCGGGAGCACCTCCCCGGCCATTGAAGGCGGGGAGGTTTCGACAGGCAACACGCCGTCGACATGCAACGGCGGCCCCCGAAATATGCCGGTGATCAATGGCTGGTCCGGGTCGCCCTCGATAAAGCTCACACAGACCTCAACCCCCGCCGTCAAACCGGCAACCGACTCTGTAGACAACTGGGGCGAGACCGGCAGCCAACAATGGCTGGGCCGTGCACCCTCGCCCTGAAAAAGCCAATCGAACTGCACGGCGATGCGTTGGGCCGCGTCGCTGCGAGGTTCGTCGACATTGACCACCCAGCCACGTTGCAGGCTGTTCATCCGAGGCTTCTCGCTTGGACGAAACGCTACGAACGGCGCCTCCCAGGGAATCGCATCAATGCGGTTGCGGTAGTACGGCAACTGCGCCTGACTGCCCGAATGCTCGACCCGGGTCAGCAACCACAGGTGATTCCAGTCAGCAAACGGATGGCCCGACAACGCCATCAGCATGCCGCTACGCAGGTTCGGCAGGTCCGTTTCGCCTGCTGCGACAAGTTTCGGCAATCCATCGTGATGCGCCCCTTCGGCATAAGCATGAACCGTGAAACACCTGACGGCGGGTGCCGTGCCTTGGCTATCAAAGGGTGTGCCGGCACCTGGAGACGAACTGCGCCGAGTGTCGGCAAAGATCAGGTAATGACCGTGCTTGCGGTGCTGAAAATGGTAGTGAATCCGCTCTTGCTCACACAGGCGCTGAAGAAACGCCAAGTCCGACTCACGGTACTGGGTGCAAAACTCCCGCACGGGGTAGTCGTTCCGGAGTTCGAATCGACAGTTTTTTTCGTCTATGCCGTGTTCTTTCAGTACCTGCACCAGAATCTGCGGGACTGACAGGCCGCTGAAAATTCGCTGGCTGCAGCGTTGCGCCAGGCAGGCCAGCTTCGGCCCGAGGCACAGACGCCAGAGCGCCGGCACCGCGTCGTCATGAAGCGGGGCAAGGTCATGAATCTGTCCGTGGATACCGGTGCCCGCACCTCCAAACCCCAGGTACGCCGAGCGAAACATCAGGCTCGCGATATCCAGTCGCAGCTCATCGAACTGCAGATCCAGCTGAAAGACAAAGGGCTGGCTGATGGACTCGCAACCGGTAAAGGCGACAACGACAAAGGGTTGGGGCTGACCCGCTATCTCCAGACGAAATGACGGCTCGTTGACGGGATCGAACATCGGCGTTTCTCTACAGGAGGGACGGCCGGGGATTCTCGCTGAGAGACATGGCCGAGTAGAGTGCCGAAGTACAACTTAGGAAATGGCCTACGCGAAATGAAGACCACACAGCGTTGAAAGTGCGTGGGCACGGCAAATCTCTACAAAAATAAAGAAATGCCGTACCAGGTCCTCGGAAAACTCCGCACTACGCGGAGTATTTTCCGACAACCTGGTCACAGCGGTTCGCTACCTCAAGAAGACAGGTAAGACGAACGAGTCAGACCCAGGCGCAAGGCATCGAGGTACTGAGTGCGCTCGGTGGCACTGATTCGAGCGCTGGCCACTTTGTCGCGGTAGTGCGTCATCAGCTCTTCCGGCGACAAGTGCACGTAACGCAGCATGTCTTCGATGGTGTCGTGGGTTTCGATACCGGCGTGGTAAACGCTGCCGTCGGCATTCTGGTAGATGTTTACCGAGTCGGTGTCACCGAACAGGTTGTGCATGTCACCGAGAATTTCCTGGTAAGCGCCCACCAGGAAAATCCCCAGCAGGTAGTCTTCGCCATCATTGAGCCCGTGTACCGGCAGGCTGGTTTCGATGCTCTGCTCGTCGACGTATTGCTTGATCTTGCCGTCGGAGTCACAGGTCAGGTCTTGCAGCACGGCACGGCGCATCGGCTCTTCATCAAGACGGTGCAGCGGCAGGATCGGCAGGACCTGGCCGATCGCCCAGGTGTCCGGTAGGCTCTGGAATACCGAGAAGTTGCAGATGTATTTGTCGGCCAGCTTGTCGTTGAGTTCGTCGAGCACCTGACGGTGCGAGCGCTGACGGGCTTTCAACGAGTTGTGCAGGCGACGGCAGACAGCGAAGTAGCATTGCTCGGCCAGGGCTTTTTCGGCCAGGGTCAGCTTGCCATCGGCGTACTGGGTGGCCACGTCGCTCATGTAGTGAGTCGCGCGCCAGTAGGTTTCGGTGACCATCTCGATATCGGTCGGGCCGAGCAGGTCGACCAGCCATTGCACGGTTTCCGGCAGCTCTTCCTTGTTCTCGATCATCGGCACGTCGTCGTTGTGTTTCTCGACGTCGGTGACCTGCACCACCAGCATGGCGTGGTGAGCGGTCAGCGAACGACCACTCTCGGAGAAGATGTTCGGATGCGGCAGGCTCTGCGCGTCGCAGAATTCCTTGAGCATGCCGACCACGACACCGGCGTAATCGTCCATGTCGTAGTTGATCGAGCTGGCGTTGCGCGAGTGGGTACCGTCGTAGTCGACGCCCAGGCCACCCCCCACGTCGATGTGATCCACCGGCAGGCCAAGGTTGCGCAGTTCGCCGTAGTAACGGATCGCTTCCTTGAAGCCGTGCTGGTAGTCCGCCAGGTTGGCGATCTGCGAGCCCATGTGGAAGTGCAGCAAACGAATGCCCTGATCCAGACCGGCCGCACGGAAGCGCTCGACTACCGACAGCAACTGGGCAGCAGACAGCCCGAACTTGGATTTTTCGCCGCCAGTGTCAGCCCATTTGCTCGATGCCAGGGACGACAGGCGAACCCGCAGGCCGACTTGAGGCTTGACCTTCAGCGAGGCGGCCTCTTCGATCACCAGGCCGACTTCGGATTCTTTCTCGATCACGATGAACACGTTGTGACCCAGCTTCTGGCCCATCAGTGCCAGGCGGATGAACTCACGGTCCTTGTAACCGTTGCAGACGATGGTGCCGCCCTTTGGCGCCAGGGCCAGCACGGCCAGCAGTTCCGGCTTGGAGCCGGCTTCCAGGCCGATGGAGACGTTCTGGGTGGCGATGATGTTCTCGATCACCGCTTCCTGCTGGTTAACCTTGATCGGGTACAGCGCGGTGTACTTGCTCTGGTATTCCAGACGCTCGATATTCGCGTCGAAGGCGCCGGTCAGCTGACGGACACGGTCCTGCAGGATGTCCGGGAAGCGCACCAACAGTGGCAAGGACAGGCCGCTTTTGCGCAGCTGTGCGACTTGTTCGAACAGATCGATAGGTGCGCTGCTCGGGCCGTTCGGACGAACTTCTACGCGACCGGCGTCACTGATCGCGAAATACCCGGCCCCCCAATGGCGAATCCCGTAAACACTGCGGCTGTCCGCAACTGTCCATTGGCTGCCATCGTCTTTGCGTGTGCGTCGTACGGACATCGAAGTCCCCTATAAAGAAGTCAAAGAGCGCCACCCGGGTTGAGGGCTGGCGCAGTCTAAAGTGAAAAAATGACGATTAGCCTGCAAGCGGGATAGACCACACTTGCAGCGCTGAGTTTAGAAACCGGTCAGAACAGGCTCTGTGAAAACCATGGAGACGACGTTCAACCTGAATCGATCAGGACTGCATCAAGTCGGGGTGGTTTTCACAGAGGCTGCTAGCCGCCGGATTTCTTCGCTTTGAAACCGTGTTTGATCAGCTCGGCCAAGAGTAGCTCGACATGATCGCCCTGGATCTCGATGATCCCGTCCTTCAACGCACCACCGGTGCCGCAACGTTTCTTCAACGTCGTGGCAAGCTCCTTGAGCGCGTCTTCAGCCAGCGGCACGCCGCTGATCGTGGTCACCGTCTTGCCGCCCCGGCCCTTGCTTTCGCGGCGCACGCGCGCGATGCCGTCGCCGGCCGGGATAACGGTTTGTTTGCAGATGCAGGCTGCCACCGGCTGGCTACAGTCCGGGCAATGTCGACCTGCGTCGGTGGAAAATACCAGGCCACCAAGGGCGGCGAAGGATGCGGCTTTTTTGGCCACCGGCAATCCTCTTGGGAGGACAAAGACTGGTCGCAGCAACTTTGGCAAGTGCTATCGACCGCGAAGCCCCACTCAGGCAGGGGCAGCGCTATGGGCTAACTAGCCCTGGGGCAAAGCTTGATCGCGAAGGATGTCAACGATAACGCGTGCCGTCAGACAGTACGCGGAGCCATTACGTTCTTCGCGAGCAAGCTCTGCTCCTACAAAGGTCGCGCAGTGTAACGACAAAAAGCGCACTTGCTAAGAGCCAATCGGCGCCATTTTATAGATCTTTTGCGACGCCCTTCAGAGCGTCACCCCCGCGCGCGCGCAGATAGCGCTTCAACGCCGCCAGAGAGTCCGGGCAGTAAGGCTTCTGCGTGATTTCCTGCATCACCTGTTCGATGGGAATAAAGCGGGCCTGAAGCACTTCTTCCGGCTGCAGGATCAATGGTCCGTCCCAGACTGCCGAAAACGCCGAACACCACAAGCGGTTGCCGGTGTCCTCAAAGAAAAAATGATCATGGGCGGTCAGCTCGACCCCGCTGACGCCCAACTCTTCTTCCAGTTCACGGGCCGCCGATTCGGCGTAGGTTTCGGTCGCCAATACCATGCCGCCCGCCGCCACATCCCAGAATCCCGGATAGATGGCTTTGCTGAACGTGCGCTGATGCACGCACAGTTCACCGGCCGAGTTGAACAGCATGATGTAAGTGCCGCGCCCGATCAGCCCGCGCTCGCGCAAGTCCGAGCGCACCAGCGAACCGAGCAGGTTGTCCTGCTCGTCGACCCAGGCGATCTGTTCGGCGTCCGAGGCCGCGCGGTGCGCAGCCTCATTCAGGTTATCTGCCATGACTCAGCCCTGATTGAGCAATTGACGCAAATCGATAACTGCCGCGTTGGCCCGCGAGATGTAGTTGGCCATGACCAGCGAGTGGTTGGCCAAAATCCCGAAACCACTGCCGTTGAGGATCATCGGGCTCCAGACTGTTTCCTGGGAGGCCTCCAGCTCACGAATGATCTGGCGCACGCTGACCGTGGCGTTCTTCTTCGCCAACACATCGGCAAAGTCGACTTCGATGGCGCGCAGCAAATGCGACAGTGCCCAGGCCTGACCACGCGCTTCATAGAATACGTCGTCGATCTGCAGCCAAGGGGTTTCCACCCGCTCTTCATCCACCTGCGGCACCTGACCCGGCGCCAGGGTTTCGGTTTTCAGCGCGGTGTTCAGCTTGACCCGGCCAACACTGGCCGACAGCCGTTGCGACAGCGAACCCAAACGGGTCGCGACATCACCCAGCCAGTTGTTCAGGTTGTCGGCACGCGCATAGAACTGCGCGTTTTTTTGCGTTGGATCGGACAGGCGAGCCTGGTAGCGGCTCAGGGAGTTGATGCCTTCCTGGTACTCCGACTCGCTGGACGGCAGCATCCAGCTCTTGTTATCGAAGTTGAAACGCGGCTCGGCCTTGGCCAGATCGGCGTCTTCAGCCGATTGCGATTGCGAACGGGCAAAATCTTTACGCAAGGCGCGAGTCAGATCGCGTACCTGCACCAGTACCCCGTATTCCCAGTTCGGCATGTCGTCCAGCCACACGCCTGGTGGAAAACGGTCGTTGGAAATATAGCCACCCGGCTTGTGCAGCAAGGTACCGGCGACGGTCTTGAGGGTTTCGACCGTGGTGTAGCCGATGACCATCTGCTTGCCTTCCTTCTCGGCGGCCAGTTGTGCGTTCTGCTGAACCGGGAACAGCGCAGGTTCATGGCTCCAGTACCAGCCCACGGCGAGGACCACCAGCAAATACAGGCCGATCAAGGTGGCCAATGCGCGGCTGAACAGCAGGCCACCTAAATAGCTGCGGGTTGCCGACTTGGGTTCGGCGGCACGTTCAGGCGCGCTGCCTGTGCGGTTCTTCCAGTCCAGCATGGCGATATCCTTTCAATCACTTGAGTTCGTCGGTTCGACCACAACCCTACTCCATCGTGCTTTGTCGCGAGCAGATTAAATCTGCCCGGCAGACCGTGGATCGCACAGTGGCCGCGAATCGAGCAGCCACTATAAATGAAGCACAGCGTTGATCCTATGCGACCAGTCGGTCAGGAACTGAATAACGTCGCTTTACAGTTTATTGATGTACGACACTCATGGCATCGGAAAGAGGTGCTAGCATAGAGCCACCAGTCGACCTCAGCATGCACCCTAACTAGTAGTCAGGATATGACCGAGCCAGAAGACCCCAGCCGTGAGCGCCTCAAGCACCACTTTGCCCAGCGGGTAATTCATCAAGCACGTCAGATTCTTGAGATATGGCAGCGCCTGCAACGCTGTGAATGGTCAGGCGCCGACCTCGCAGAGCTGAGTGAGGCGAACCTGCGGCTGCTGCGTTTCGCCGAACGTTTCGAACAACCCGAACACACCCACCTGGCGCACAGCATCAGCCAGTCGCTTGCAGCCGTCGACGCCAATCGCGGACGCCTGAGCAGCGGGCTGATCACCGACCTCAATCGTCTGATGCAGCGCCTGTCGCGCACTGGCCTGCGGCATGGCGACCAGCTCGAACAAACCTTTTTACCGCCACTGCGCAAGCCGATCTACGTGATGCTGCAAGATCACGACCGCGCCGAGCGACTGGCCAAGCAACTCGAGTTTTTCGGTCTCAGCGCGCAATCGCTGGACAGCGTGGCGGCGTTTCGCTCCTCGATGGTCGAGCGGTTGCCGGCAGCGATTGTCATGGACGTCGACTTCAGCGGCCCCGGCATGGGCCTGCAATTGGCAGCCGAAGCCCAGGAAGGCCTGGAACAGAAACTGCCGCTGCTGTTTTTCAGCCTGCTGGAAACCGACACCCCGACCCGCCTCGCGGCCGTACGCGCCGGCGGCCAGGAGTTTCTGACCGGCACCCTCGAAGCGTCGAGCCTGCTGGAAAAGATCGAAGTGCTGACCTGCGTCGCCCAGTACGAACCTTATAAAGTGCTGATCATCGACGACTCCCGTGCCCAGGCCCTGCACACCGAGCGCCTGCTCAACAGCGCCGGGATCGTCACCCGAACCTTGATCGAGCCGATTCAGGCGATGGCCGAGCTGGCGGATTTCCAGCCGGACCTGATCATCCTCGACATGTACATGCCGGCCTGCACCGGCACCGAACTGGCCAAGGTGATCCGGCACAATGACCGTTACGTCAGCGTGCCGATCATCTACTTGTCGGCCGAAGACGACCTGGACAAGCAGCTCGACGCCATGAGCGAAGGCGGCGACGACTTCCTGACCAAGCCGATCAAGCCGCGTCACCTGATCACCACCGTACGCAACCGAGCAGCCCGGGCGCGCAACCTCAAGGCGCGGATGGTCCGTGACAGCCTGACCGGCCTCTATAACCACACCCATATTCTGCAATTGCTCGAAGACTGCAGCTTCCGCGCCCGCCGCGAGAACAAGCCATTGAGTTTTGCGATGCTCGACATTGACCATTTCAAGCGGGTCAACGACAGCCACGGCCACCCCATGGGCGACCGGGTGATCAAGAGCCTGGCACTGTTTCTCAAGCAACGCCTGCGCAAGACCGACTTCATCGGCCGGTATGGCGGTGAAGAGTTCGCCATCGTGATGCCCGACACCGATATCGAATCGGCCTATAAAGTGCTCGATGAAATCCGTCAGCGCTTTGCCGAGATCCACTACCCGGCCCAGCCGCAAGACCTCTGGTGCACCTTCAGTGCCGGCGTGGTGGACCTGCATGAAGAGTGCGACAGCCTGATGATGGCCAGCCAGGCAGACGAGGCGCTGTACCGCGCCAAGGACGCCGGACGCAATCGCGTTCAAGCGGCGCGGTCGTCGAATCAAAGTGCCACTTTTTCACCTGAATCCACTGATTCGGTCATAACCCTGTAACACAAACGCAATAACTTCAGGCACTTACCATTCTGTCGTTGGTAGAACCGCGATGCGCCTGAAGTTGCTGACCAATCTCAATACCCTGCTTCTAGTCGCGGTGTGCCTCGCACTCGGCGCCACACTCTGGTGGTCGCAAAAAGCCCTGGAGCGTCCTTATCTGTTGATGGAGCGCTACCTGGGCCTGTCGCAGCACTTTCAAAATCAAGTGGCGCGTAACGTCGAGGATTACCTGGCCAGCGGCGATGCCTTGCGCCTGAGCAGCGCCAGCCAGGCCATCGAAACCCTGCAAAAAGAACTCGACGAACTGCCGGCCGGCTTGGCTGACAGCGTGCGGCCGAGCCTTGCCAGCCTCGATGACTTCAGCAAGACCGACCTGTTGGCCGCCGGCAAACTGGCGGGTGATCCGCAAGCCTTGCTGCTCCAGGCCGAGCGCGAACTGGGCGCCAGCCTGGAGCAACTCAGCCAATACGCCACCAGCGCCAATACGCCTGCCGCTGCCGCCTATCTTCCACCGCTGCTCGTTGCCTCGCAGCATGTCGGCAAACTCTCGCTGGCCCGGGACAAACTGGTCAGCAGTGGCCGCAGCGAACTGGCGGCCGATGTTGAGCGTGAAGTCAGCAGCATCCGCGCTCAGGCCGAGCTGATCGAAGCACTGCCGCTGCTTGGCGTGACCGCCAGCAAAGAATCGAATACCGACGATTTCTCGGCGATGATGGGCCTGGAGAACACTGAAAAAACCGCCGCCGAAGATGCCGGCACCGGCTTCAAACGCGAACTTGCCAGCCTGCTCGGTCGCTATCCCGCCGAACTCACCCGGACCCGCGAACAGATTCAGAAACGCGCCGACCTCAGCGCCGCTACCCACCTGAAAATTGCCGCCGTGCAGCAGGCCATCGCCGGGCTGGAACCGACCGTGCGCGCGCAGCATGGGCAAATCCAGGGTGAAGTGCGGCTCATGCAGGGCGTAATGATCGGCCTGATCCTGCTGATCGCACTGCTGATCGACACCTTGCAACGTCGCCTCGCCCGGGTGCTGACCAATTTGGCGCCAGCGCTGTCGACCTGGGCTGAAGGCGACTTCAGTCGGGACATCCAGCTCGGCGCAACCAACCGTGAACTGCACGATATTCAAGAATCGCTGAATCGCCTGCGCGCTTATCTGGTGGATCTGGTCGGGACAATCCGGCTGAACGCCGAACAGGTTGCCGGCAGCAGCCGGGTATTGGCCGAACTGAGCAGCGACTTGCACAGCGGTGCCGAACATCAGGCCGGCGACACTGCGCTGATCCGCGACTCGCTTGGTGAGCTGGAAGCGACCATTCAGCAAGTCGCCGGCGATGCCAGCCAGGCTGCCGACGCCAGCCGTCACGCCGGTCTGGCGGTCGAGCACGGGCAAAAGGTCATTGGCTTGAGCCTGACCGGCCTGCACGCGCTGGTCGGCGAAGTCCAGGGCAACGCACAAATGATCGAGCATCTGGCCGAAGAGTCGGCCACCATCGGCGGCGTACTGACGGTGATTCGCTCGATTGCCGATCAGACCAACCTCCTCGCCCTGAACGCGGCGATTGAAGCCGCCCGCGCCGGGGAAATGGGCCGTGGTTTTGCGGTGGTCGCCGAGGAGGTTCGCTCGCTGGCGCAACGCACCGCCGGCGCTACCGCAGAAATCCAGACGTTAATTGCCGGCCTGCAACAGGCCGCAAGACAATCGGTAGAAGGCATGCGTGCCCAGGTCGAGCACGCAGAAGCCACCGCCAGCCAGGCACAAGCCGCTGACGGCGCACTGGATAAAATCGTCGGGGCGATCCAGACCATTGCCGACACCGCGGTGCGCATCGCCGATGTAACGGCGCAACAAAGTGGCGCCGTCAGTGAAATCCGCGATCACAGCGAGCGAATTCATCAGTTGGGTGGGGATAACCTGGTGCGTATCGGTGAAGGCCGCAGTCAGGGCGAGAATCTGCTGGTGCTGGGTGGGCAATTGCATACGGCAGTGCAGGCATTTCGGGTTTAAGTTTGCGGACCCGAACACAACTGACTTACGTGCCGCCGGTTTTGCCCGGACGCAGGCAAAAACGACAACAGTAGAATTTGGAAGCTGGATGAGCGAGGCTCCTTTTGGCGATGATCCTGCAGATCAGGAATGGATCAAAAAAGGAGTCAGGTATGCCCGCTTCAGGAACTGCTAAAAAAACTGTATATACCATCGTCACCTCCTGCCTGCTGGCGGTATGCCTGGGCTACATCGGCTGGACCTGGCTTATGTCTCCCAGCGCCCCGGTGCTGACCGATGTAGTACTCAAACTACCCGTTGGCGAAAATGGCTTCGTCTACGGCGTCAAGGATGATCGAGGCGGAGCAACAGTACCGTTCAGCTATCGATACTATGTCTATCGCGAACTGGCATCCGACGAACAAATAGCGTCTGAACTCAAGACAGCCGGTCCGTTTTTAGTCACCCGAGATCCAGCCATAAAGATCAATGTCCAAGGCTCGGTCATCAATGTATCGACCCATCAGGAAGTCTATGAGTATCACAGCAACACGCTGTTCCGACAGACCAATAGTGCCGACTACAGCCCCATAACAATCAACTTGTGCAACCACTCCAGCGATCAATCAACAAAGTAAACGCGCCCCCCTGGGAGCTGTCGAAGAGTCGGCGTAGGTGCATGCATCGTGCACTCAGTTATCATGCTCCCACTTTCGATACGCGAGATTGTCATGCGCCGTCTGCTCTGCCTGATGCTGTTAGTGCTGGTCCTGCCGGTGAATGCCGCCGGCCTCTTGGACAGTCGCCCCAGTTCGACCCTGGGCTCGATCAATAACAGCGCCGACTTCCTGCCCGTGCGCGAAGCTTTTCAACTGAGCCTGGTGGAAAGCACACCGCAATCGATCAAGCTGCGCTTCGTCGCTACCGAGGGTTACTACCTCTACCGGCATCGTTTCCAGTTTCACAGCGAGCCCACCGACATTGGCCTGGGCGCCGCGCAACTGCCTTCAGGCGAAAAAAAGCACGACGAATACTTCGGCGATGTCGAGGTCTACCACGGCATTCTCGACGTCGACCTGCCACGCAGCAGCGCCGATCAGCGGGCTTTCACGTTGGCCGTCACCTACCAGGGCTGCGCCGATAAAGGCCTGTGTTATCCACCGGAAACCGAACGCCTGAAAATCGACGGTGCAGCCATTACCCCTCCAGCCAGTGCCGCAGGCTGGAGCTGGCGCGAACTGGCGCTGTTCTTCCTGGCGGGCCTTGGCCTGACGTTTACCCCTTGCGTGCTGCCGATGCTGCCGATTCTCTCCGGTGTGGTGTTGCGCGGTCAGGTCGGCGGACTGCGCGGTTTTAATCTGTCGCTGGCCTACGTCTTGCCAATGGCCGCCTGTTTCGCCGTGCTCGGCGCGCTGATGGGGCTGTTCGGCGCCCAGCTCAACCTTCAGGCACGCCTGCAATCGGCGTGGGTGTTGGCGCCGTTTGCCTTGTTCTTCGCGGTGTTTGCCTTAGCGATGTTCGGGGTGTTCGAACTGAAATTACCCCACGCGATCAGCAGTCGCCTGGACCGCATTGCCGGTCGCACCGAAGGGGGATCGCTGTGGGGCGCGGCCGTGCTCGGCGTGGTGTCGAGCCTGTTGGTCTCGCCGTGTGTATCTGCACCTTTGGCCGGAGCACTGCTGTATATCAGCGCCAGCGGCGATGCTCTGGGCGGCGCGCTGAAGCTGTTCGTTCTGGGCCTGGGGATGGGCGCGCCATTGTTGCTGGTCGCCACTGGCGGCGCGGCCTGGCTGCCGAAAAGCGGCCCATGGCTGATCTACGTGAAAAATGCGATTGGCGTGTTGTTGCTGGGGTTAGCAATCGGTTTGCTGAGCCGGGTATTGCCGGGGCCCATCACCTTGCTGCTGGTCGGTCTGCTGGCGGTCGGGGTCGGCTTGTTTCTCGGGGCGCTGGAGCTTGGCTATAAACCGCCGCGAAAACGTCTCGGTCAATTGCTCGGGATACTCCTGGTGTTTTATGGGCTGGCGTGTTGGTACGGCGCCTTCAGCGGCCAGGCCGATCCGCTCAATCCGATCAGCCAGCCAAAAGTCATCAATGCTCCTGGCAGCGCTCAAGCGCAAAACCCGAGTGAATGGCAAACCATCAGCACCCCGGCGGAACTCGATCGCGTGCTCGCTGAAGCAAAATCCGCCAACACCCCGCTGCTGCTCGACTGGTACGCCGACTGGTGCATCAGCTGCAAAGTCATCGAGCACGAGGTGCTTAACGACAGCAACGTCGTTGAACGCCTTAAAGGTTATCGACTGGTTCGCTTCGACATCACCGCCAGCAACGCTGAACAACGCGCCTTGCTCGATCGTTACAAGCTGTTCGGACCACCGGCGCTGATGTTTTTCGGCAAGGATGGCAAGGAACGTGGCGATGTGCGGGTGATTGGCGAGATCAACGCCAGGGACTTCGCCGAACGTGTCGCTAAAGCGAATGACCAGATTTAATCAGTTGGTCACATAAATCGCGCAATCATCGGTCATTGTGCTGCCTATTGCAGAGAACTGGACAGTCACAAACGCTTTGCGGCATAGTCGCCGGGTTCTGATAACTGCACACGGATAACAAGGAACAGCCGATGGCGACCCTACTGGTTTTGCACGGACCCAACCTGAACCTGCTCGGCACCCGCGAACCGGGCGTCTACGGGGCTGTGACCCTGGCCGAGATCAATCAGGACCTGGAACAACGCGCGCGCAATGCCGGCCACCATTTGCTCTACCTGCAAAGCAACGCCGAGTATGAATTGATCGACCGCATTCACGCCGCTCGCGGCGAGGGTGTGGATTTCATTTTGATCAATCCAGCAGCTTTTACGCATACAAGTGTCGCATTACGTGACGCGCTGCTGGCGGTGAGCATCCCATTCATCGAAGTGCATTTGTCTAACGTGCACAAACGCGAACCTTTCCGCCATCACTCTTACTTCTCCGACGTTGCGGTGGGAGTGATCTGCGGCCTTGGCGCCAGCGGTTATCGACTGGCCCTGGAGGCCGCACTAGAACAGCTTGAAAGACAGGCAACGACTTGAACAACAAGCGTTAAACGCCCCTGACCGACCCTTGGGAGTTGATGATTCATGGATATCCGTAAAGTTAAGAAACTGATCGAACTGCTGGAAGAGTCCGGCATCGACGAGCTCGAGATCAAGGAAGGCGAAGAGTCCGTACGTATCAGCCGCCACAGCAAAACCCCGGCCCAGCAGTACTACGCTCCTGCGCCAATGCACGCTCCGGCTCCGGCACCTGTCGCTGCTGCCGCGCCTGCCGCTGCCGCTGCACCTGCTGCTCCCGCTGCGCCAGCGCTGAACGGCAACGTTGCCCGTTCGCCAATGGTTGGCACCTTCTATCGCAAGTCTTCGCCGTCCTCGCCGTCCTTCGTTGAAGTTGGCCAGAGCGTCAAGAAAGGCGACACCCTGTGCATCGTCGAAGCCATGAAGATGATGAACCACATCGAAGCTGAAACCAGCG
This sequence comes from Pseudomonas helvetica, assembly GCF_039908645.1. Lineage (NCBI taxonomy): Bacteria > Pseudomonadati > Pseudomonadota > Gammaproteobacteria > Pseudomonadales > Pseudomonadaceae > Pseudomonas > Pseudomonas helvetica. The sequence continues at coordinate 724,265 of NZ_CP150917.1, read as the reverse complement.
GTGTGATCGAATCCATCCTCGTCGAAGACGGCCAGCCGGTTGAGTACGACCAACCGCTGTTCACCATCGTTTGAACCGCGGAGAGCCAACGATGTTGAAACCTGCGAAGTTGGAAAAAGTTCTGATCGCCAACCGCGGTGAAATCGCCCTGCGGATCCTGCGTGCCTGCAAAGAGATGGGCATCAAGACCGTCGCCGTTTACTCCAAGGCCGACAAGGAGCTGATGCACCTGGGCCTGGCAGACGAATCGGTGTGCATCGGTCCGGCATCGGCCGCGCACTCTTACCTGCACATCCCGGCGATCATCGCCGCTGCTGAAGTGACCGGCGCCACCGCCATTCACCCAGGCTACGGTTTCCTCGCGGAAAACGCCGACTTTGCCGAACAGGTAGAAAACTCCGGCTTCGCCTTCATCGGCCCGAAAGCTGAAACCATCCGCCTGATGGGCGACAAGGTTTCGGCCAAGCACGCCATGATCGCTGCCGGCGTACCAACCGTTCCAGGTTCCGACGGCCCGCTGCCGGAAGACGAAGAAACCGCTCTGCGCATTGGTCGCGAAGTCGGTTACCCGGTGATCATCAAAGCCGCTGGCGGCGGTGGTGGTCGCGGCATGCGCGTTGTGCACAAAGAAGAAGACCTGATCTCCTCGGCAAAACTGACCCGCTCCGAAGCTGGCGCGGCGTTCGGCAACCCGATGGTCTATCTGGAAAAATTCCTGACCAACCCACGTCACGTGGAAGTTCAGGTACTTTCCGATGGCCAGGGCCACGCTATCCATCTGGGTGACCGCGATTGCTCGCTGCAACGTCGCCACCAGAAGGTTCTCGAAGAAGCACCGGCACCGGGCATCGACGAGAAGGCTCGCCAGGAAGTCTTCGCTCGCTGCGTCAAGGCGTGCATCGACATCGGTTACCGTGGCGCCGGGACTTTCGAGTTCCTGTACGAGAACGGCAGCTTCTACTTCATCGAGATGAACACTCGTGTCCAGGTAGAGCACCCGGTTTCGGAAATGGTCACCGGCATCGACATCGTCAAGGAGATGCTCAGCATCGCCGCCGGCAACCCACTGTCGTTCACCCAGGATGACGTGGTCATCCGCGGTCACGCGCTGGAATGCCGGATCAACGCCGAAGACCCGAAAACCTTCATGCCAAGCCCAGGCACGGTCAAGCATTTCCATGCCCCGGGCGGCAACGGTGTGCGGGTTGATTCGCACCTGTACAGCGGCTACGCCGTTCCGCCGAACTACGATTCGTTGATCGGCAAACTGATCACTTACGGGGCAACCCGTGAAGAAGCCATGGCGCGCATGCGCAATGCGCTGGACGAAATCGTGGTCGACGGGATCAAGACCAACATCCCGCTGCACCGCGACCTGACCCGCGATGAAGGCTTCTGCAAAGGTGGAGTCAACATCCACTACCTGGAACACAAGCTGGCTGCACAACACTAAAGCTTGATCCAGACCAACAAAGCCGCTTTCGAGCGGCTTTGTTGTATCCGGGATTACTGAATGCAGAACCCTTGTGGCGAGGGAGCTTGCTCCCGCTCGGTTGCGAAGCAGCCGCAAACCATCCAACAGTTGTGTCCCAGGTAAAACCGAGGCGCCCATTTTTGGACCGCTTCGCGCTCCAGCGGGAGCAAGCTCCCTCGCCACAGGTATATCCCTGGCAAGCCGGTCGTCTTCTGCGCCGCTCTCGCGTAAACTTACGCGCTTCTCGCAGCCCGCCAGGCTGCACATTACATTTTTCAAAGGTGCCCGCCA
>NZ_CP150917.1:0-117500 GCF_039908645.1 Pseudomonas helvetica | reverse complement strand
ACTGCCCATCATTCCCCACCGTCAGGATGAAATCACCATCCGCGGTCGGGAAGTCCTGATAGGGAACGATGTTCGGGTGAGCATTACCCAAGCGCTTGGGAGCTATGCCGGTAGTCAGGTAATTCATCGCCTGGTTAGCAAGGCACGCCACCTGAACGTCCAACAACGCCATGTCGATGTGTTGACCACCACCTTCATGCTCCCGATGCGCCAATGCCGCCAGGATCGCCACTGTCGAGTAGAGCCCTGTCAAAATGTCTGTCAGCGCTACACCGACCTTCACCGGCCCGGCACCCTCATCACCTTCAGGGCGCCCGGTCAGGCTCATCAAGCCGCCGAGCCCCTGGATCATGAAATCGTAGCCCGCGCGCTTGGCATAAGGTCCGGTCTGGCCAAAGCCGGTGATCGAGCAATAGATCAGATCAGGATTGATCGCCTTGAGAGTTTCGTAGTCCAGCCCATAAGCGGCCAGACCACCGACCTTGAAATTCTCGATCAGGATGTCGGACTTCGCTGCCAGCTCACGAACCAGACGCTGACCTTCGGCCTGAGTAAAGTCGATAGTCACTGACTGCTTGTTGCGATTAGCCGACAAGTAATAAGCGGCCTCGCTGGTGTTCTCGCCGTAAGCATCCTTAAGGAACGGCGGCCCCCAGGCGCGAGTGTCATCGCCATTGCCCGGGCGCTCGACCTTTATAACCTCGGCGCCGAGATCCGCGAGGATCTGGCCGGCCCAAGGTCCGGCCAGTACTCGTGATAAATCCAGTACCCGCAAATGCGATAACGCACCCATGGCCGCTCTCCTATTAATAGAACGCCTGGAGACCGGTCTGCGCACGACCCAGGATCAGCGCGTGAACGTCGTGAGTCCCCTCATAGGTGTTCACTACCTCAAGGTTGACCAAATGACGCGCAACACCAAATTCGTCGGAGATACCGTTACCGCCCAACATATCGCGAGCCATTCGGGCGATGTCCAACGACTTGCCGCAAGAGTTGCGCTTCATCATCGAAGTGATTTCGACGGCAGCCGTGCCTTCATCCTTCATACGCCCCAGACGCAGGCAACCTTGAAGAGCCATGGTAATTTCAGTCTGCATGTCCGCCAGCTTCTTCTGGATCAACTGGGTAGCAGCCAGAGGCCGGCCAAACTGCTGACGATCCAGGGTGTACTGGCGAGCGGTGTGCCAGCAGAATTCGGCTGCGCCCAAAGCGCCCCAGGCGATGCCATAACGGGCAGAGTTCAGGCAAGTAAAAGGGCCTTTCAAACCGCGGACATCCGGGAAGATGTTCTCTTCTGGAACGAATACGTTGTCCATCACGATCTCACCGGTAATGGAGGCACGCAGACCGACCTTGCCGTGGATCGCCGGAGCGCTCAGGCCTTTCCAGCCTTTCTCCAGGACGAAGCCACGGATATCGCCGGCGTCATCCTTGCCCCACACCACAAATACGTCAGCGATCGGGCTGTTGGTGATCCACATCTTGCTGCCGGTCAGGCTATAGCCGCCTTCCACTTTGCGTGCACGAGTGATCATCGAGCCCGGATCGGAACCATGGTTCGGCTCTGTCAGACCAAAGCAACCAATCCACTCACCGGTAGCCAGTTTCGGCAGGTATTTCTGTTTCTGCGCTTCAGTACCAAACTCGTTGATCGGCACCATGACCAACGAAGATTGCACGCTCATCATCGAGCGATAGCCGGAGTCGATGCGCTCGACTTCACGAGCGATCAGCCCATAGCTGACATAGTTCAGGCCGCTGCCGCCGTACTGCTCAGGAATGGTCGCCCCCAGCAGACCGATCTCGCCCATTTCGCGGAAGATCGCCGGATCGGTTTTTTCATGACGGAATGCTTCAAGAATGCGTGGAGCCAGCTTGTCCTGAGCAAACTGAGCAGCGCTGTCGCGCACCATGCGCTCTTCTTCGGTGAGCTGTTGATCCAGCAGCAGGGGATCGATCCAGTTGAAGCTAGCTTTACCGGCCATGAGAGAGTCCTCGCGAAGTAGGTCAAATATCGTGGACTGATCCTAGGCGCCGCTGGCGCATTGGGCAAACGAGGATTTTGCATACTGTTGTGCTAATTTCTCACTCCGTAATAGCCTTAGACGCCACCCATGCCAACTATTAGTGAGGTTGCCGTACATGCGCAGGAAGATACCCAGCACAGCCGCACTGATCAGCTTCGAAGCGGCAGCCCGTCATGAGAGCTTTACCAAGGCCGCTCAAGAGTTATCGCTGACTCAAGGAGCGATATGCCGACAGATCGCCAGCCTGGAGGAGTTCCTCAGCGTCGAACTGTTCCGACGCTCACGACGCGGCGTTAAGCTGACCGAAGCAGGGCTTTCCTACAGCCGGCGCGTAGCAACGCAATTGGATGCTGTTGAACGGGACACGCTGTCAGTGATGGGCCAGCAGGGCGCCAACGTCATCGAACTGGCGGTCGTGCCGACCTTTGGTACTCAATGGCTGCTGCCGCGACTCAAGGACTTTCAACAGCAACATCCGGAAGTCACGGTCAATCTGACCAACCGCACACGACCCTTTCTGTTTGCCGACACCGATTTTGACGCCGCGATCTACTTTGGCGACGCCGATTGGTCCGGCACCGAATCCCACAGGCTGATGGGCGAGAATCCGATGCCAGTGTGCAGCCCGAGATTACTTGGCGATCACACACACCTGAGCGCCGAAATGATTGCCGACCTGCCGCTACTGCAGCAGACCACGCGCCCTTACGCCTGGCGCCAGTGGTTCGACTCACAACATCTGAATGTCCCCCGCGACATGACAGGTCCGCGTTACGAGCTATTCTCCATGCTGGCTCAGGCGGCGATGCATGACATGGGTATTGCACTGATCCCACCGTTCCTGATTCAGCGGGAGCTGGCGGAGAAACGACTGGTGATTGCCAACCCTCAGGCCCTGTCGAGCATCAAGGCCTATTACCTGATGATTCCTGACCGCAAGGTCGAATCAGCCTCTTTACGCGCATTTCGCGATTGGCTGGTTAACCAGGCACATAGCTACAACCTAGAAGGGCAGGGCTTATCCGCCACTAGTTGACCTAGTAGTCAGCAAAATTGAAACACTACAGATATAAGTATTTGTCGCATTTAAGCAGACTGTACTTTCAGGAGGCACAATCGTCCCACAAGCGCCTAACGGCGCGGCTTTGCGGCCCTGATTCAAAGCAATGCCGCGTCATTCACAGCACCGATATGTAATTTCCTGGATTTCGACAGAAATCCTTACAAGGCACGGCCTACAAGGGATTTAGGCGGACACTTGCGACATTCGGTCACAGGGTGACTTGTAGTTAATTTTCCGTCACCCGTCATAATCCCTTGAAGGGCGCAAAGTTCGCCTGCAAAATGCCGCGCCCCGCCCGAAATACGGCGGGGGCGTGCTGATCGGCCGCCCCAGCCGCACCCTCCGCAGTGCGCTGGCCTTCCAAGAATGATCGAAAGCAATAAGATCAAGCAGGAGATTTGACGTGCACATTGGTGTTCCTCTCGAAACCCAGACCGGTGAAACGCGGGTTGCTGCAACCCCGGAAACCATCAAGAAGCTGATCGGCCAGGGTCATAAGGTCACTGTGCAAAGCGGCGCCGGCATTAATGCCAGCGTTGTCGACAGTGCTTATGAAGCGGCAGGCGCAATGATTGGCAGTGCCAACGAGGCATTTGGCGCAGAGCTGATTCTCAAGGTCGTCGCCCCCAGCGACAGCGAACTGGCCCTGATCAAACGCGGCACCGTGCTGGTGGGCATGCTCAACCCGTTCAGCAATGAAACCATTGCCAAGCTGGCCGAGTGCGGGATTACCGCGTTCTCCCTGGAAGCCGCGCCGCGCACTTCCCGCGCGCAAAGTCTTGATGTGCTGTCCTCGCAAGCCAACATTGCCGGCTATAAAGCCGTATTGCTGGCCGCCCATTACTATCCGCGCTTCATGCCGATGTTGATGACCGCCGCCGGCACCGTGAAGGCCGCGCGCGTGCTGATCCTTGGCGCCGGCGTGGCAGGACTGCAGGCGATCGCCACCGCCAAGCGTCTGGGTGCGGTGATCGAAGCGTCCGATGTGCGCCCGGCGGTGAAGGAACAGATCGAATCCCTCGGCGCCAAGTTCGTCGACGTCCCGTACGAGACCGATGAAGAGCGTGAGTGTGCCGTCGGTGTCGGCGGTTACGCACGCCCTATGCCGGCCAGCTGGATGCAGCGTCAGGCCCTGGCCGTGCACGAACGCGCCAAGCAGGCCGACATCGTCATCACCACCGCACTGATTCCCGGCCGCAAGGCACCTGTGCTGCTGAGCGCTGAAACCGTGGCGCAGATGAAACCCGGTTCGGTGGTCATCGACCTGGCCGCTGCACAAGGCGGCAACTGCCCGCTGACCGTGGCCGACCAGGTGGTGGTCGCGCACGGCGTGACCATTGCCGGCCCGACCAACCTGGCCGCGCAGGTCGGTGCAGACGCCTCGGCGCTGTACGCGCGCAATCTGCTGGACTTCCTGAAGCTGGTCTTCACACCCGAAGGCCAATTTCAGATCAACCTAGAAGACGACATCGTCGCCGCGTGCCTGATGTGCCGCGACGGCCAAGTCATCCGCAAAAACGCCTAAGCAGGGATTCAGACGATGGAAGAGCTTATCTCCCCCGGTATCTACAACCTGATCATCTTCGTGCTGGCGATTTATGTCGGTTATCACGTGGTCTGGAACGTTACACCCGCACTGCACACGCCGTTGATGGCAGTGACCAACGCCATTTCGGCAATCGTGATCGTCGGCGCCATGCTGGCGGCGGCGCTGACCGTGACGCCGCTGGGCAAAACCATGGGCACCCTCGCTGTGGCGCTGGCTGCGGTCAATGTGTTCGGTGGTTTCCTGGTGACCCGCAGAATGCTTGAGATGTTTAAGAAAAAAGCCCCGAAAGCCGTAAAAGAAGAGGCGCCCAAGTAATGAGCATGAACCTTGTCACGACGCTCTACTTGATCGCGTCGATCTGCTTCATCCAGGCCCTGAAGGGCTTGTCGCACCCGACCTCGTCGCGACGCGGCAATGTGTACGGGATGCTCGGCATGGCCTTGGCCATCGTCACCACCGTCGGGCTGGTGTTCAAGCTGGGCTCCGAGCTGGCCACCGCCGGTATCGGTTACGTGATCGTCGGCCTGCTGATCGGCGGTACTGCCGGTTCGATCATGGCCAAACGCGTTGAAATGACCAAGATGCCAGAGCTGGTCGCGTTCATGCACAGCATGATCGGTATGGCAGCGGTGTTTATCGCCATCGCCGCCGTGGTCGAGCCGCAGTCGCTGGGCATCGTCAAACAACTGGGCGATTCGATCCCCGCCGGCAACCGTCTGGAGTTGTTCCTCGGCGCCGCCATCGGTGCAATCACCTTCTCCGGTTCGGTGATCGCGTTCGGCAAGCTGTCGGGCAAGTACAAGTTCCGCCTGTTCCAGGGCGCACCGGTACAGTTCAGCGGGCAGCATAAAATCAACCTGCTGTTGGGCCTGGCAACACTGGGCCTGGGCGTCACCTTCATGATGACCGGCAACCTCGGCGCCTTCGCCCTGATGCTGGCCCTGGCCTTCGTGCTCGGCGTAATGATCATTATCCCGATCGGCGGTGCCGACATGCCCGTCGTGGTGTCGATGCTCAACAGCTATTCCGGCTGGGCTGCGGCAGGTATCGGCTTCTCGCTGAACAACTCGATGCTGATCATTGCCGGCTCGCTGGTGGGTTCGTCCGGTGCGATCCTCTCGTACATCATGTGCAAGGCGATGAACCGTTCGTTCTTCAACGTACTGCTCGGTGGTTTCGGCAACAGTGCAGACGCGGCCGGCCCGGCCGGTTCGAAAGAGGCCCGCCCGGTGAAATCCGGTTCGGCGGACGACGCGACCTTCCTGCTGACCAACGCCGACACCGTGATCATCGTTCCAGGCTACGGCCTGGCGGTCGCACGAGCGCAGCACGCGCTTAAAGAGCTGACCGAGAAGCTGACCCACCGTGGCGTGACCGTGAAGTATGCGATCCATCCGGTAGCCGGTCGGATGCCCGGCCACATGAACGTGCTGCTGGCCGAGGCCGAAGTGCCTTACGACCAGGTGTTCGAAATGGAGGACATCAACTCCGAGTTCGGCCAGGCCGATGTGGTACTGGTGCTCGGCGCCAACGACGTGGTCAACCCGGCAGCGAAGAACGACCCGAAATCGCCGATTGCCGGCATGCCGATTCTTGAAGCCTTCAAGGCCAAGACCATCATCGTCAACAAGCGCTCGATGGCCAGCGGCTATGCCGGCCTGGACAACGAACTGTTCTACCTGGACAAAACCATGATGGTCTTCGGCGATGCCAAGAAGGTCATCGAAGACATGGTTAAAGCCGTCGAGTAAAAACTGCTCCAACGCAATACCGAAAACCCCGGCCTTTAGTAGGCTGGGGTTTTTTATTGCCTGCAGAAAACCGACCAAAGGCTCTAAATTAGGGGCCAGCATTCGACCATGGTCGCGGGGCGAATTTTTTCGAAATCACTAGACTGCGCATCTTGCTTCCGTTGCCCGAGATAACCATCCATGTACCGTGATCGTATCCGCTTGCCTTCGTTGTTGGATAAGGTAATGAGCGCCGCTGACGCTGCCGCTCTGATTCAGGACGGCATGACCGTCGGCATGAGCGGATTTACCCGCGCCGGCGAAGCCAAAGCCGTGCCCCATGCACTGGCCGAACGCGCCAAGGTCACGCCGCTGAAAATCAGCCTGATGACCGGCGCCAGCCTGGGCAATGACCTCGACAAACAGCTGACCGAAGCCGGTGTGCTGGCCCGTCGTATGCCGTTTCAGGTCGACAGCACCCTGCGAAAGGCGATCAACGCCGGCGAGGTGATGTTCATTGACCAGCATCTATCCGAAACCGTGGAACAACTGCGCAACCAGCAACTCAAGCTGCCGGACATCGCAGTGATTGAAGCCGTAGCAATCACTGAACAGGGCCACATCGTGCCAACCACCTCGGTCGGTAACTCGGCCAGCTTCGCGATTTTCGCCAAGCACGTGATCGTCGAGATCAATCTGGCGCACAACCCGAATCTGGAAGGTCTGCACGACATCTATATCCCGACCTACCGTCCGACCCGCACGCCTATTCCGCTGGTCAAGGTCGACGACCGTATCGGCAGCACTGCGATCCCGATACCGCCGGAAAAGATCGTCGCGATCGTCATCACCAACCAGTCCGACTCGCCGTCCACGGTGCTGCCGCCGGACAACGACACCCAGGCCATTGCCGACCACCTGATCGACTTCTTCAAGCAGGAAGTGGCTGCCGGGCGCATGACCAACAAGCTCGGCCCGCTGCAGGCCGGTATCGGCAGCATCGCCAACTCGGTGATGTGTGGCCTGATCGACTCGCCGTTCGAAGACCTGACCATGTACTCCGAAGTCCTGCAGGACTCGACCTTCGACCTGATCGACGCCGGAAAACTGAGCTTCGCCTCGGGCAGCTCGATCACCCTGTCGAGCCGGCGCAATGCGGATGTGTTTGGCAATCTTGCGCGCTACAAGGACAAACTGGTGCTGCGTCCACAGGAGATCTCCAACCACCCTGAAGTGGTTCGTCGCCTGGGCATCATCGGCATCAATACGGCGCTGGAGTTCGATCTGTACGGCAACGTCAACTCCACCAACGTCTGCGGCACACGGATGATGAACGGCATTGGTGGTTCCGGCGACTTTGCCCGTAACGCGCACCTGGCGATCTTTGTCACCAAATCGATTGCCAAGGGTGGGGCGATTTCCAGTGTGGTGCCGATGGTCAGTCACGTTGACCACACCGAGCATGACGTCGACATCCTCGTGACCGAGATCGGCCTTGCCGATTTACGTGGCCTGGCACCACGGGAGCGGGCGCGGGTGGTGATCGACAACTGTGTGCACCCGGACTACCGCGAAGCACTGAATGCTTACTTCGAGGCGGCCTGCGCCGTCGGCGGACACACCCCGCACATCCTGCGCGATGCCCTCAGCTGGCACATTAACCTGGAAGAAACCGGCAGAATGCTCGCCGTGTGATTGATACAGATGGCAGCTGACGCAAACACAATTTCGTCAGCTCGCCATCACCAACCCAACATCCTTCAAAAACTGTACTGCTGTACCGGTCATTTCCTACCGTAATTACCCACACTTCCGAGCCAAACACCTAAAAATGCACCACTAAAGTGCAGATAGGTACAGTTGCCTCGTTTTCGAGCAGTACAGCACCTATTAACAGTTAACTGGTCCCTCACAATACAGGTGAACTGTATCTAGAGAGACTGGCCAAACGAGAGGATCATTGGCATCAGTTAAACCACTACCTAATCCCGCCATAAGCGGAAGGATGTCAACCATGGAACGTACACTCAGTTCCGAAATGTTCTTCGAAGACAACGCTGTAAAAACCCAGGCTTCCATGCCTCTTCGCGTTATCGCCAACCTGATGCTGTGGCAGCGCCGCATCTCCAGCCGCCACCAACTGGCTCGCCTGGATTCGCGTCTGCTGGCTGACGCAGGGATTAGCGAAGCACAACGCTACGAAGAGCTGAGCAAGCCGTTCTGGCGCTAAGTTAGCGTCGCTGGCCCTGACCCACCGGGTCCACCGCCAGCACCCCGAATTGCACACACAAAACCCGTCGTGGGAAACCACGACGGGTTTTGTCGTTTCAGGGCTGAAAAACGGCGGGTACAGAAGGGCGATCGCACGACGGGTACAGTTTCAACAACCAACAAACTGAACCAGTACAATTTAACATTGGTGTATCTGCTCCAGCGACGGCGAAACGCCGAACATGGTCTTCCAAGGCTGCTCAATCAGCCTGTTCGCGAGGAACACACCATGAATCGGTTACTTGAAGTTCCGCTCCCGCCTACTCGCAAGCTTTCCTTGCTCAAGCGTATGGCCCGGCTGATCGTCGCTATCGGTCAAAGCATGGAAAAAGCGCGCACCCGCCGCCTGCTCGCGCAACTTAATGAACAGCAGCTGTCTGACATAGGTATCAGCCATTCAGATCGACAGGTCGAACTGGACAAACCTTTTTGGCGCTAACCGTGTCTAGATGGGGTGACAGGGCTATTCGAACGGTTGAACAACGGCCTAATATCCGAAGACAACGTGGCGAGCCCTGCGCAGGGTATGTCTGATCTCTCAGACGTTACGCATCACGCCGTGGCTGCCCGACGTTATTCTTGGCGTCACTATTTATGGTTTATTCACAGGAGTTACCCCATGTCCCGTCTTCGTCTGCTCAGCGTTGCAGCACTGCTGGCTGTGGCTGCCAATTCGCACGCCTCCAGCTTCATTATCACCACAGACACTGTCGTCGGCGCACTCAAGGACAGCTCCGACGCCACAACAAACCTCTCCTCTTCGCTGCGGGACAAGAAGATCGTTCGCGCTGCCCGTGATGACGCTGCCAGCTTCGTAGCCAGCGAAGGCGCCATCCGTGGCGTGCGCCTGGAAAGTGCTCTCGACTACATCCACACACAGGCTCCACAGTTGAAAGCCACTGACGCACAGCTGGCTCAAGCCATTCTGGCGATCTGATCGACGTCGGAAAACGGGGCTCTCAGATTGGGTCCCGTTTCCTCGGCGCTGGCTCTGGTCCGGGCATTGCGCTAGCCTTGGGACTCGTTTCCAACCGTCGAGCCTCATGCATTTTCTTTCAAAACCATTTATCACATCCCTGTTTATCACTGCCTGCTGGACCAGCCCGGCCCATGCCCTGGACCTGACTACGCAGAATCTCGTCGTCACCACTTATGTGACAAGCAAGGTGACCTCCGCGCCCTTCGACCATAAACTGCTACTCGCTGCCCACGATGATGCGGCGGCGTTCATTGCCAGTGACGGTCAACTGCGAGGAGCGCAACTGGAGTCCGCCCTGGTTTACCTGCGTCAGACCCAGCCAAAACTTCATGCCAGCGACCTTGAACTGGCACAGGCAATTCTCGTCCAATAGTTATCCTGTTTTTCCGGAGTCGTTCCATGCGTAGCCCGCTGATTGCCGCCACCCTTGGCCTGTTACTGTTGGCCGACGTGGCCCAGGCACACACCCTCGAAGCCACCAGTAACATGATCATCCGTGCCTCGCAGCGCACACTCGATTTCACCTCCGACACCACCACCTCGATTCGTGACCTGAAAGTCGTCCGTGAAGCCCACGACGACGCGGCCAGTTTCGTCGCCAGCAATGGCGATATCCGTGGTGCACACCTGGAAGCTGCCTTCGACACCTTGCGCACCCGCGTGCCGGAAGCCCGCGACGCCAGTGATCAAGTCCTCGCCGAAGCCATCCTCGCACTGTGAAGACACTAGCCGCCTGGCTGATGGCTGGGGCCGTATTGCTGCTTTGCAGCGCGGCTCAGGCCAGCCTGCAACTACACCTCAAGACCGACGGTCTGAGCCCGGCAGAACAGCAGGCCAGCCAGGCACTGCTGGATGAAGCGATGCAGGCATTGCCGCCGCGCTTCATCGAGCAACTGGACCGCCGGATTGATGTTGGCTGGACCGACGCAATGCCCGGTAACGCCTATGGAGAGGCGTCTCTGGTGTCAGAGGTGGACCTCAATCGCAACCTGCTGACCAGCCTCACCGACGGCAGCGCCGCGACGAAAAAAACCAATCGCCCCCACGGCACCGTTCGCCGCGAAATGCTCGCCACGGTGCTGCATGAACTCACGCACATTTATGACCGTGCGCGCTTGTGGACAAGTGTCGAGCGTTTGCAGATCCAACGCTGTACGCGACAGAGCAACAGTTCAGGCCTGGTCGGCCTTCCCGATCAATGCCGCGGGCAGACTGACCGTCGTTTCACCTTGAGCGACGATCCGCGCCTGCTGGACCTCGCCGGCTGGCCGCAATACGTCGGCCGACGCGGTGAACGCGAACAGCACAACCGGCAAATAGTCCGCAGCCCGGACCTCTACGAGACCAGCAGCCCCAAGGAATTTGTCGCGGTCAACATGGAGTACTTCCTCCTCGACCCGAGCTACGCCTGCCGCCGCCCGGCGCTATACCGTTATTACCAGGAACACTTCGGCTGGGCGCCACCGGCCAAGGACAGCTGCGCCCAATCCTTCGCCTTCCTGAACGCGGGCAATGACTTCGCCAAACAACCGCTGGGCCAGGTCGATCCGGAAAGGGTCTACTCGGTCGACTACCTGCTGGCCGAAGCCAATCAGAATCTGGTCAGCCGCTGGGGCCACAGCATGTTGCGGCTGGTGATTTGTGCGCCCGGTCGCCCGCGCGGACCGGATTGCCGACTGGACCTGGAATACTCCCTGGTGCTGTCCTACCGAGCCTTTGTCGGCGACGTACAACTGTCGAGCTGGGATGGTCTGGTCGGCAAGTATCCGTCGCGACTCTTCGTGTTGCCGCTGTCGCAAGTCATCGACGAATACACCAAGACCGAACTGCGCAGCCTGGCCTCGGTGCCACTCAATCTGTCGCGCAGTGAAATTGGAGAGTTGGTCGAACACGCCGCCGAAATGCATTGGAGCTACGACGGCAACTATTACTTCTTGTCCAACAACTGCGCGGTCGAGAGCCTGAAGCTGTTGCGCAGTGGCAGTAACAATCCACAACTGGTCGGCATGGACAGCATCATGCCCAACGGCTTGCTGGAAATACTCAAGGCCCGCGGACTGGCGGATACCAGCGTGCTCGACAATCCGCGCGAGGCCTTGCGCCTGGGCTATCGCTTCGACTCGTTCCGCGATCGCTATCAAGCGATGTTCGAGGTGCTGAAAAAGCACCTGCCGATCAAACAGGACAAGGTTGAAGACTGGATGGCGCTGACGGCCGCAGAACGTCGCCCGTGGTTTCAGCAGGCCGATCTGCGCACCAGCGCTGCGCTGCTGTTGCTGGAGCAGGCGAGTTTCCGCCAGCAATTGTTGCTTGCCCAGAATGAGGTGAAACAACGCTACCTGGATGCCCGCGAGTTGAAAAACGGCGGCATGGACCAGGCCAATCAGACCTTGAAGCAGATTCTCGTCAACAGTGGTTTCCTCAGCCGTCCGGCAGAACTGCTCGACAGGGGCGGCTACGGCCTTCCACAACCCAATGAATGGAAACGCCTGGAGTCGGAGAGCAGTACGCGACAGAAGAAATTACAGGTGTTGACCGGTGATCTGGACAAAGAGGTCAGGGCGCTGCTTGAGCCAGCCCGAGCCGCCGAGATCGCCGCGAATGAGGCCAACATCAAACAGCTGGGCGAGCACCTGCGAGCGTTGCATAAGGCGGCCGGTGGGCTGGAGTTGCCTTAAGTCGACCCGTTAAATTGATACCGCAGTTATCCACAATGGCATCCGCCTGAGTGCAGCCCGCTCATTGCGATGCCTCCTTCTTCATATTTAACGCCGTCAAACCGCGGTATTGGCCACTACTTCAGGCCGCGCCAGCCCACTTCGAACATCTCGTCAGGTGTTTGCCCAGCGAAAGCTGGCTGAAAGGTTTGCCCATTAGGATCGCCCGCACTGCCGGCAACAGACCGGTTGGCCAAACGAGTGTCGCAACGTTCGCACGGCCCAATTAACAACAACAATGGTGATTCTGATGTCCGCTCGTACCCGCCTGTTTGCCCCGACTCCCCCCGTACGCCTCGTGCTTTCCGTTCTGCGCTGACCCCACCCGGTTCGCCATTCCCTAGCCGCGCTACGCCTGGAGTATTCCCATGCTGACTTTCCTTGGCTTCGCCATGGTCATCACGTTCATGTACCTGATCATGACCAAGCGCCTGTCGGCGCTGATCGCCCTGATCATCGTTCCGATCCTGTTCGCCCTGTTCGGTGGTTTTGCCCCGAAGATCGGCCCGATGATGCTCGAAGGCATCACCAAGCTGGCCCCGACCGGGGTGATGCTGATGTTCGCCATCCTCTATTTCGCCCTGATGATCGACTCCGGCCTGTTTGATCCGGCCGTGCGCAAGATCCTCAAACTGGTCAAGGGCGACCCGCTGAAGGTTTCCGTAGGCACCGCTGTGCTGGCCCTGGTGGTGTCCATGGACGGTGACGGCGCCACGACTTACATGATCTGCGTGGCCGCCATGCTGCCGCTGTACAGCCGCATCGGCATGAGCCCGCGGATCATGGCCGGCCTGATCATCCTCGCCGGTGGTGTAATGAACATGACCCCGTGGGGCGGCCCGACCGCACGTGCCGCCAGTGCATTGCATGTCGACCCGTCGGACATCTTCGTGCCGATGATCCCCGCCAT
The DNA here is from genome assembly GCF_039908645.1 of Pseudomonas helvetica. NCBI lineage: Bacteria > Pseudomonadati > Pseudomonadota > Gammaproteobacteria > Pseudomonadales > Pseudomonadaceae > Pseudomonas > Pseudomonas helvetica. The sequence goes on along the minus strand of NZ_CP150917.1, from coordinate 104,251 downwards.
GCTCGCTGGCGTGGTGGCGATCCTGGCGATTGCCTACCTGTACGGTAAACGTGAACGTGCGCGCCTGGGTGAATTGCACCTGATCGGCGACGAAATCGACCACAGCGAAATCAGCGTTTCGCAGTTCCCGGATGCTCGTCGTCCGAAGCTGATCTGGTTCAACGGCGCCCTGACCCTGGCCCTGATGTGTGCCCTGATCGCTGGCCTGCTGCCACTGCCGGTGTTGTTCATGGTCGCGTTCAGTATTGCGATGATCGTCAACTACCCTTGCCTGCAACAGCAAAAAGATCGCGTTGCGGCCCACGCCGGCAGCGTGCTGGCAGTGGTCGGGCTGATTTTCGCCGCCGGTATCTTCACCGGCATCCTGTCCGGCACCGGCATGGTCGATGCCATGTCGAAAAGCCTGCTGGCCGTGATCCCGGATTTCCTCGGTCCGTACCTGGCCGTGATCACCGCACTGGCGAGCATGCCGTTCACCTTCTTCATGTCCAACGATGCGTTTTACTACGGCGTACTGCCGGTTCTGGCCGAAGCCGCGAGCCACTACGGCATCACCGCGGTGGAGATGGCACGTGCCTCGATCGTCGGTCAACCCGTCCACTTGCTGAGTCCGCTGGTACCCTCCACCTACTTGCTGGTGGCATTGGCCGGGATCGAATTCGGTGACCACCAACGCTTTACCCTGAAGTGGGCAGTACTGGTTTGCATGTGCATACTCGTCGCTGCATTGCTGATGGGGATTTTCCCGCTGTTCAGCACCTTGTAACGGCATCAACTCACCGTGCCGCCAGCTAAATGCTGGCGTCGTGGTTTAACACTCGCTCAAAGGAATACACATGGAATGGCTGACCAACCCTGAAATCTGGGTTGCCTTCTTCACGCTGACCGCCCTGGAAATCGTTCTGGGCATCGACAACATCATCATGATCTCGATCCTCGTCAGCCGCATGCCCAAGCACATGCAGGCGCGCACCCGGATCTTCGGCCTGGCGCTGGCCATGGTCACGCGAATCCTGTTGTTGCTGTCGATCACCTGGGTCATGCGCCTGACCGCCGACTTGTTCGTGGTCTTCGGTCAGGGTATTTCCGGGCGAGACCTGATCCTGTTCTTCGGTGGCCTGTTCCTGCTGTGGAAAAGCTCCCAGGAGATGTTTCACGCACTGGAAGGTGAAGACGAAACCGCCGACGAGCCAGGTGGCAAGGGCGGAAACTTCCTCTACACCATCATCCAGATCGCGATCATCGACATCGTGTTCTCTCTGGACTCGGTGATCACCGCGGTCGGCATGGTGTCCCATGTTCCGGTCATGGTTGCCGCGATCATCGTTGCGGTGCTGGTGATGATGATGGCCTCGGGCATGATCAGCGCGTTCATCGACAAGCATCCGTCACTGAAAATGCTCGCGCTGTCGTTCCTGCTGGTGGTGGGTACCGTGCTGATCGCCGAAGCCTTCGGTGTGCATGTACCCAAAGGCTACGTCTACTTCGCCATGGCGTTCTCGCTGGCCGTGGAGGCGATCAACATCAAGATGCGCACCGCGATCGCGAAAAAGAAGAAACAGCAGGAGCCGGTGAAACTGCGCAAGGACATCCCGGGTCAATAACCTGAATGCAGAGTAGAAGAAGGGGCTTTCGAGCCCCTTTTTCACGCCTGCGTGAAGCTGTTTTCATGACAGTTTTGTTTCAATCGACTCTTTAGCTATGCGATGCTGGCGCCCGGACCGTTAGCCAACTACAGCTTAAATACAGAACGTAGAACGTCGCGCGGCATCGTCAACTTGCTCCATTGGGGCGCTGTCCATTCAGGGGGCCCAGTATGCTGACCCTGCTCAATCTACTGTCCGCCGTCGCCCTGCTTATTTGGGGCACGCACATCGTCCGAACCGGCATCCTGCGGGTCTACGGCTCGAACCTGCGCCATGTCATTGGCCAGAACATGTCCAAGCGCTGGCTGGCCTTTATCGCCGGGATTCTCGTCACCGCGATGGTCCAGAGCAGCAACGCCACAGCGATGCTGGTGACCTCGTTTGTCGGCCAGGGCCTGATGGCGCTGACCCCCGCCCTGGCGACCATGCTCGGTGCCGACGTCGGTACCGCACTGATGGCGCGGGTCCTGACGCTGGATTTGTCATGGCTGTCGCCGCTGCTGATTTTCCTCGGGGTGATTTTCTTTCTCTCACGCAAGCAGACGCGTGCGGGCCAGCTCGGCCGGGTCGGCATCGGCCTGGGGCTGATTATTCTCGCGCTGCAATTGATCGTCGAAGCGGCCGATCCAATCACCCACGCTCACGGCGTCAAAGTACTGTTTGCCTCGCTGACGGGCGATATCCTGCTCGATGCCCTCGTCGGGGCGCTGTTCGCGATGATTTCCTACTCCAGCCTGGCCGCCGTCCTGCTCACCGCAACCCTTGCCGGTGCCGGAGTGATCAGCCTGCCAGTGGCCATCGGCCTGGTGATCGGCGCCAACATCGGCAGCGGTGTCCTGGCATTTCTCAGCACCAGCATGCAGAACACTGCCGGACGTCAGGTGGCGTTGGGCAGCCTGCTCTACAAGATGATCGGCCTGCTGCTGATCATTCCGGTGCTCGGCCCGCTGGTGCACTGGATGGACAGCCTCAATTTCCGCCCGCAAGGCCTGGTGATCGGCTTTCATCTGCTCTACAACACGGTACGTTGCCTGGTGCTGTTGCCCAGCGTCGGTCCGATGGCCAGGCTCTGTGCCTGGCTGTTGCCAGAGCGCCCGGAAATCAACGGACAGGCCAAGCCTCGCCACCTGGACCCGACAGCTCTCACCACGCCAAGCCTGGCCTTGGCCAACGCCGCCCGGGAAACCCTGCGCATCGGCGACCTGATCGACAACATGCTTGAAGCCATGCTCGATGTACTGCGTGGCAAGCAAACCGCCGTCACTCAGGAAGTGCGCCGCCTGAGCGATGACGTCGAAGTCCTCTGCAGCGCGATCAAACTCTATCTGGCGCAGATGCCCCGCGAAGACCTCAGCGATCAGGACAGTCGGCGCTGGGCAGAAATCATCGAGCTGGCGATCAATCTGAAACTCGCCTCTGACCTGATCGAACGCATGTTGCGCAAGGTCCAGCAGCAGAAGACCTCGCAACGCCGCTCCTTTTCCGACGTCGGCCTGGAGGAGCTGGCGGGGTTGCACCATCAGTTGATTGCCAATCTGCGCCTGGGGCTGTCGGTGTTTCTGAGTGCCGACAAGGAAAGCGCCCGGCAACTGCTGCGTGAGAAACGTCGCTTCCGCGCGCAGGAAAGACGCTTGGCTCACGCCCATGTCAGCCGCTTGCACCGTAAGGTCGTGCAAAGCCTCGAAACCAGCTCGCTGCACCTGGAGCTGATCGCCGACATGAGACGCTTGAACTCGCTGTTCTGTGGCAGCGCCTATGTGGTCCTCGAAACCACCGAAACCGGTACATTGGCTGCCGACGATACGGCTGACATCACCCATTCACCCTGAACGTCTAGCGTTGACAGCAGTCACTTAGAAGATCGCTTTTACCCGCCAGGAAGGTTGCTATGCGCTGTCTGTTGTTTGCGTGCCTGCTATTGAGTTCCACCTGCTCATTTGCCCTGGATCGCTTTCAGGTCGAAGGTTATTCGCTGCCCAACGGCTTGCAGTTAGTGCTCAAGCCCGGCAGCGAACGCGGGCATGTGGCAATTCGCCTGGTGGTAGGCGTTGGCCTGGACGACTTCGCCTGCGCCGACAAAGAGCTGCCGCACCTGCTTGAACATTTGCTGTTCAGTGGCATCGACGCGAGCGGCGAAGGCGGGCTTGAGGAGCGCATGCAGGCACTGGGTGGCGAATGGAACGCCTACACCAGTAACGCCGACACCACGTTCGTCATCGAAGCACCGGCAAAAAATCAACGCAAAGTCCTCGACCTGTTGCTGGCACTACTGACCCAGACCCGACTCGACGACAACGCAATCAGCGCGGCCAAACAGGTGGTCGAGCGCGAAGATGGCGGCCATTACTCCCACTTGCAGCGCTGGCTCGACCGCCGGGACCTGGGCCACACGGCGAGCAATCAGCTGGCGGTGGAGCTGGGCCTGAAGTGCTCGGAACGTGCCCAGGTAGAGCACCTGACCCGCGAACAATTGGAGAAGGTCCGCAAAGAGTGGTACGCACCGAACAACATGACACTGATTATTGTCGGTGAGCTCGATCGCCTGCTGCCGGCCTACCTGGAGCGCACCTACGGCGAGCTCAAAGCCATTGATCCCACCGAGCACTTGCCGCTGCCGGAGATCCAGCACCCGGCGCTCGACGAACGCAATCTGATCCAGGGCTGGGTGGGGGGTGGCGCCAAACTGCACTGGTTGTTCCCGGAACCGGCGCTTGAGGACCAATATGACGAAACGTACGACCTGCTCAAGGACTACCTCGACTGGGCGCTTTATCGTCAATTGCGTCTGGCTCATGGATTGTCCTACGGCCCCTGGGCCGAACGCGAAGTGTTCGGCAGTGTCGGCTTCCTTAGCCTGAACGCCGATCTGGAGCGCGATGATCTGCCACAAGCGCAGCAGGTACTCGAGGATCTGAAAGCCGATCTGCTCAAGAATGGCCTCGACCCCGCAGGCTTTGAACGCCTGAAACAGGTCGCCATCGCCCGACAGGCCTGGGCCGTGCAAGGCAACAGCGGGCTGGCCGACTACTACTGGAGTGCCATTGGCGACTATGAGGACGGACATTTCGACGACCCGGCCAAACGCCTGCAAACAGTCACTCTGGACCAGGCCAACCAGACCCTGCGCAAATTGCTCGAACAGCAGGGTTACATTCGCATCGAGCAGCCGCTGCTCAGTTATGACGAGGTGCTGTGGTTGCTCGGCGGGGTATTGGGGTTGATGGCGCTGGGCGTTCCAAGTTGGCGCTTGTATCGCAAAAAATGATGACTGTGGCGAGGGAGCTTGCTCCCGCTCGGGTGCGCAGCAGCCGCAAACGGTCGCTGGAGTTCAACTTTCGCAATCGCGCTGGCAGTTTTTAGGGCCGCTTCGCGACCCAGCGGGAGCAAGCTCCCTCGCCACAGTTGCTGTACCCGGTCACACAGTGGCTCCTCGCAACATCACTGTGCCAGCGTTATCCTGTCGGGGTTTTTTCCCACGACAATTGCGAACTACCGAATGCCTATCCTGACCCATTACGTAACGCGCATCCTCGAACTGATGAAGCGCTACCCCGGGGTCATTGCGCTCGGTGGCTTCATCTCAGGGGTCTGCAGTTTCATTCTGGTCGACCGCCAACAAAGCCTGGCAACCTGGATTGCAACCATCATGCTGGTCAGCTGGCTCTGGCTGATGCTGGAAAACAGCCTGACGGAGCTGTTCACCAAAGTCTTCAAGCGTGAGATCCCGCAGCCGTTGTTGCGCTATGCGACGCAGATGATTCATCAGGAAAGTCTGTTCTTCGTCTTGCCGTTCTTTTTCATCACTACCACCTGGAACAGTGGGCAACTGGTGTTCACCGGGCTACTCGGAGCGGCGGCGCTGGTTTCGATCACCGACCCGCTGTATTACAAATGGCTGGCGCCGCGCCGCTGGCTGTTCCTGGCGATGCACACCCTGACGCTGTTTGCCGCGCTGCTGACGGCATTGCCGATCATCCTGAACCTGACCACCGCCCAGAGTTTCAAACTGGCTCTTGGCACCGCGATGCTGCTGTCCTTTCCAAGCCTGGCGTCGATCTTTCCGATTCGCACGATCCGCGGCGCCCTGAGCGTGCTCAGCATCACCCTGGCCATCGGCTGCGCCGGCTGGTTGCTGCGTTCCTGGGTGCCGCCGGCCACGTTGTGGATGACGCAAGTGGCAATCAGCACACAACTACAAGACCGTACACCCGGCGACAGCCACAATGAAGTCAGCGTCGCCCAACTGCGCCCTGATGGTCTGTACGCCTACACCGCGATCAATGCACCGCGCGGGCTCGACGAGCGGATTTATCACGTCTGGCAGTTCAACGGCCAAGAGGTCGACCGCATCGCACTGGATATCCACGGCGGGCGCAAGGAAGGATACCGGGCCTGGAGCCATAAACAGAACTTCCCCGGCAACCCGGCAGGCGACTGGCAAGTAAGGGTACTGACTGAAGACGGTCAGGTGATCGGCGTACTGCGCTTTGAGGTGACCGACGCCAGCCAAAACGGCACGACGCCGAGCGAGGCAAAATAGCCGGGATCATGCTATTACGTAGCACTGCGTATCAGTCGAACAAGCACGGAGATTATGAGCAGCACAATTGCCGGCAGTGCCCAACTCGATACTTCGAACACCCCTGCGCGGTTGCGGGTCACGGGTGACTGGACGCTTGTCCATTACGCCGACCTCAAACGCCTGAGCAACACTCTCAAAGGTCAGTACGACGACCGAACCCCCATCGACCTCAACGGCCTCGGCGCGCTCGACACCGCCGGTGCCTCGCTGCTGGTCGAGCTGCTCGGTGCCGAACGCCTCGGCAAGTCCGCCGAGCACCCCGACTGCAGCCTGTCCGCAGCCGACCGCGCGCTGCTGCAAACCGTCTATTGCTCGCTGACTGACTTCTGCATCCCCATCAAAGAGCCCGAAATCAGTGTCGGCATTCAACTGCTGACCCGCATCGGGCGCGCGGTCGATGCGGTCTGGCAGGACACGCTGCAACTGTTGGGGTTTGTCGGGCTGATCCTGGAAACCATCACTCGCAGCCTGTTTCGCCCCAAGCGCTGGCGGATCACGCCAATGGTCGCGCACATCGAACAAACCGGCCTCGACGCCGCGCCCATCGTCGCCTTGCTGACCTTCATGGTGGGTGCAGTGGTGGCCTTCCTCGGTGCCACGGTACTCGCCAGTTTTGGTGCGAGCATTTTTACCGTGGACCTGGTGGCATTCTCGTTCCTGCGTGAGTTTGGTGTGCTGCTGACCGCGATCCTGATGGCCGGGCGCACTGCCAGTGCCTTCACCGCGCAAATCGGCTCGATGAAAGCCAACGAAGAAATCGACGCAATCCGCACCTTGGGCCTCGATCCGATGGAGCTGCTGGTGGTGCCGCGGGTGTTGGCGTTGCTGGTAGCGCTGCCGATGCTGACCTTTCTGGCAATGCTCTCGGGGATAGTCGGTGGCGGGGTGGTCTGTGCGATATCGCTGGGTATCTCGCCGGCGATGTTCCTGTCTTTGCTGCAATCGGACATCGGCGTTCAACATTTTCTGGTCGGCATGGTCAAAGCACCGATCTTCGCTTTTCTGATCGCCTCCATCGGTTGTCTGGAAGGCTTCAAGGTCAGTGGCAGCGCTGAATCCGTTGGCGCCCACACCACGTCCAGTGTGGTGCAGTCGATTTTCGTGGTGATCGTGCTCGATGCGGTCGCCGCGTTGTTCTTTATGGAGATGGGCTGGTGAGTCGTTTACCCCGTGCGCCCTCAGAGGCGGTGATCGAAGTCCGTGGGCTGTGCAATCGCTTCGGCCGCCAAAGCGTGCATGAAAACCTCGACCTGGATTTGTACAAGGGCGAGATTCTCGCCGTGGTCGGCGGCTCAGGCAGCGGCAAATCGGTGTTGCTGCGCAGCATCGTTGGCCTGCGCCAGCCCAGCGAAGGCATGGTGAAGGTGTTTGGCAAAAACCTGCCGAGCCTGACGGAGCATGAACGCTCACTGGTCGAGCGGCGCTTCGGCGTGTTGTTTCAGAAGGGTGCGTTGTTCTCTTCGCTGACCGTGACCGAAAACGTCGCCTTGCCCTTGATCGAACACGCCGGCCTGAGTCGCGACGACGCCGAACATCTGGCGGCGGTTAAACTGGCCTTGGCTGGCCTGCCGCTGTCGGCTGCCGACAAGTACCCGGCCTCGCTGTCCGGCGGCATGATCAAACGCGCCGCGCTGGCCCGCGCCTTGGCGCTGGACCCGGACATCCTGTTCCTCGATGAGCCGACCGCCGGCCTCGATCCGATCGGCGCCGCGGCGTTCGATCAGTTGATCCTGACGTTGCGTGATGCGTTGGGGCTGAGTGTTTTCCTGGTCACCCACGACCTCGATACGCTGTACACCATCACCGACCGGGTCGCGGTGCTGGCGCAGAAAAAAGTACTGGTGGCCGACGCCATCGACACCGTGTCGGAAACCGACGACGCGTGGATTCACGAATACTTCCACGGCCCACGCGGCCGTGCGGCGCTTTCAGCCGCTTCACAGCTTAACGAGGTATGACATGGAAACCCGAGCCCACCATGTATTGATCGGCCTGTTCACCGTATTGGTGGTGGCCGGTGCATTGCTGTTCGGCCTGTGGCTGGCCAAGTCCAGCGTCGACAGCGAGTTCAAGGATTATGAGGTCGTCTTCAACGAGGCGGTCAGCGGTCTGTCCAAAGGCAGTGCAGTGCAGTACAGCGGGATCAAGGTCGGCGATGTAGTGAGTTTGCGCCTCGACCCCAAAGACCCGCGCCGGGTATTGGCGCGGATTCGCCTGGGTGGCGAAACCCCGATCAAGGAAGACACCCAGGCGAAACTGGCGCTGACCGGGATTACCGGCACCTCGATCATCCAGCTCAGCGGGGGTACGCCACAAAGCCCCGAGCTACGCGGCAAGGACGGTAATTTACCGGAGATTGTTGCCTCTCCTTCGCCCATCTCACGATTGCTGAACAATAGTGATGACCTGATCAGCAGCGTCAACCTGTTGCTGCATAGCGCCAACCAGATGATGTCGCCGGAAAACGTCGACCGCCTGGGCAAAACCCTTGAGAACCTGGAGCAAACCACCGGAAGCATTGCCGAGCAGCGCGGGGATCTTAGCCAGGCCATGCAACAACTGGCGTCGGTAGGCAAACAGGCCAGCGCCACTCTGGAACAGACGTCTGCGCTGATGCGCAACGCCAACGGTATGCTCAACGATCAAGGCAAACAGATGGTCGGCAGTGCCGAGCAAGCCATGAAGTCGCTGGAGCAGAGCAGCGCGACCATCAACAGCTTGCTGACCGACAATCAGGATGCGCTGAATAACGGCATGCAGGGGCTCAACAGCCTGGCCCCGGCCATACGTGAGTTGCGCGACACCCTGAGTTCGTTACGTGCCATCTCTCGTCGCCTGGACTCCAACCCCAGTGGTTACTTGCTGGGCGGCGACAAGGATAAGGAGTTCACGCCATGAAACCTGTCTACCGCGGCTTTGCGCACTGCGCGCTGTTGGCGAGTTTCGCGCTGACCAGTGCCTGCTCGATTTTACCCAAGGCTGACCCGTTGGATGTTTACCGCTTGCCTGTCGCGCCAAACGCCGCGTCATCGATGCACGCCAACTCGGTGCAGTGGTCGCTACGTCTGTCTAAACCTCAGGCGAGCGACGTGCTCAACAGTGCAAAAATCGCCGTGATCCCTCAAGGCGATCTGATCAGCAGCTACAAGGCTTCGCGCTGGAGCGATCCTACGCCGATCCTGTTGCGCAATCGGCTGCTCGCCGGGTTTGCCCAGGATGGCCGCGTACAGCGGCTCAGTACCGACGACAGCAACTTGCAGACGGATCTGGAACTGGGCGGGAACCTGCAAGCGTTCCAGACGGAATATCAAGGCAACACCGCGCAAGTGGTCATTAGCCTGGATGCGCTACTGGTGCGTGGCAATGACCAGCGGATCCTCGCCAGCCGCCGCTTCGAAGTGCGCCAGCCATTGAGCGATGTGAAGGTGCCCGCAGTGGTGACCGGGTTTGGTCAGGCCAGTGACACGCTCACGGCGCAGGTGATTGCATGGACGGTAGAGCAGGGGCAGAAGACTGCGACCATGAAGCCCTGAGCCAGCACCGTACCCGTGGCGAGGGAGCTTGCTCCCGCCGGCCGGTCCGCGCTCGGGCGAAGCAGTCGCAAACCATTGGGCACGGTGTGCCAGACAGAATGTAATCACAGGTTTTAGGGCCGCTACGCGACCCAGCGGGAGCAAGCTCCCTCGCCACAGAGATAGCGGACTACCCAAAGAACCAGTAGCAAACCCCGATCGCCCCCAGCACCCCGGCGAGTTCCGCCAGCAGTGCGCAACCAACAGCATGTCGCGCACGCTGAATGCTCACCGCTCCGAAGTACACCGCCAGCACATAGAACGTGGTTTCGGTACTGCCTTGAATAGTTGCTGCCACCAGCGCTGGGAAGCTGTCGACGCCTTGAGTCTTCATGGTTTCGATCAGCATCGCCCGTGCAGCGCTGCCGGAGAACGGTTTGACCATCGCGGTCGGCAGGGCATCGACGAAACGTGTGTCCCATCCGGCCCACTGCACCAGATGGCGAATCCCGTCCAGACCGAAGTCCAGCGCCCCGGACGCGCGCAATACGCCCACCGCACAGAGCATCGCTACCAGATACGGCAGCAGGTTCTTGGCAACATCGAAGCCTTCTTTGGCACCTTCGACGAACGCTTCGTAGACCTTGACCTTGCGCAGCGCGCCAATCACCAGAAACAGCATGATCATCCCGAACATCGTCAGGTTGCCGAGGATCGATGACAGGCTCGCCAGGGCAGTGGCTGAGAGCGCCGTCAACAGCGCCATGAAGCCACCCAGCAGCAGCGCACCCGGAATCAGATAGGCCAGCACCACCGGGTCCCACAGTCGCAGACGCTGCATGAACGATACCGACAGCAGACCGACGATGGTTGAACAACTGGTCGCCAGCAAGATCGGCAGGAACACCAGCGTCGGGTCGGCCGCACCTTGCTGGGCGCGGTACATGAAGATAGTCACGGGCAGCAGGGTCAGGGACGAGGCGTTAAGCACCAAGAACAGGATTTGTGCATTGCTTGCGACCGTGGTGCTGGGATTGAGCTCCTGCAACGCACGCATCGCCTTGAGACCAATCGGCGTAGCGGCATTGTCGAGCCCCAGGGTGTTGGCAGCAAAGTTGAGGGTGATCAGGCCGATGGCCGGATGACCCGCCGGCACTTCGGGCATCAGGCGCAGGAACAGTGGGCCCAGCGCCTTGGCCAGCCAGTCGACGATCCCGGCTTTTTCAGCGATCCGCAGAAAGCCCAGCCAGAGGGTCAGGGTGCCGAACAGCAACACCATGACGTCGACCGACAGCTTGGCCATGGCGAAGATGCTTTCCACCATCGTCGCGAAGATCCCGGCATTGCCGCCAATCAGCCACTGCGCGAGTGCCGAAACGGCCGCCACGATGAAAAAGCCAAGCCACAGGCCATTGAGCATCAGTCAAATCCCCCAGAAGATGCCGCGAATGATAGCGGGGTGGGCAGAAACGACAAACCCCGGATTTCTCCGGGGTTTGTTTGGCTCTACTTGTAAGAGCGGGGGGCGCCTACAGAGGGCACTGTCAGTTGCGGGAAGCCTCGCCAGCCGGCAGCTTCTCTTTGCTGCGCCAGTGCGGCAGGGAGTTCCAGTAGCGCTGGCCCTTGGCGTCGTCGTACATGCCTTCCCAACGGGAGACAACCAGCACGGCCAAGGCGTTGCCGATCACGTTCAGTGCGGTACGGGCCATGTCCATGATGCGGTCGACACCGGCGATGAACGCCAGGCCTTCCAATGGAATACCGACACTGCCCAGCGTTGCCAGCAGAACCACGAACGACACGCCCGGCACGCCGGCGATACCTTTGGAGGTGACCATCAGCGTCAGTACCAGCAGCAACTGCTGGCTGATCGACAGGTCGATACCGTACAGCTGGGCAATGAAGATCGCCGCGATGCTCTGGTACAGGGTCGAACCGTCGAGGTTGAACGAGTAACCGGTTGGCACCACGAAGCTGCAAATAGCTTTCGGTGCACCGTAGGCTTCCATCTTCTCGATCACGCGCGGCAGCACGGTTTCGGAGCTCGCGGTGGAGTAGGCCAGCACCAGCTCATCCTTGAAGATGCGCATCAGCTTGATCACCGAGAAACCGAACAGGCGAGCAATCAGGCCCAGCACTACGAAGGCGAAGAAGGCGATGGCGACGTAAACCAGGATCACCAGTTTGGCCAGCGGCAGCAGGGACGCGAAACCGAAGTTGGCAACGGTCACTGCGATCAGTGCGAACACGCCGATCGGGGCGTAGTTCATGATCATGTGAGTGACCTTGAACATGCTTTCCGAGACGCCCTGGAACATCTTCACCAGCGGCTCGCGCAGGTCCGATTGCAGGCTCGACAGACCAAGACCGAACAACACCGAGAAGAAGATGATCGGCAGCATCTCGCCACGCGCCATGGCGGCAAAGATGTTCGATGGAATCAGGTTGAGGATGGTTTCGATGAACGCGTGTTCATGCTGAACCTCGGCCGCGGTCGCCTGGTACTTGGAAATATCCACAGTGCCCAGGGTGCTCATGTCGATGCCGGAACCCGGGTGGAACACGTTGGCCAGCACCAGGCCGACCAGAATGGCGATGGTAGTGACGATTTCGAAGTAAATGATGGTCTTGAGACCAATGCGCCCCAGCTTCTTCGCATCACCCACACCGGCAATGCCGACGACCAGCGAGGAGATCACGATAGGGATCACGATCATCTTGATCAGACGGATAAAGATATCGCCCGCCGGTTGCAGGACGTTACTGATCCACCAGGCTTTTTCCGCACTGAAGTGGTTGAGCAACGCACCGATTGCAATGCCCAGTACCAGACCGATGAGGATCTGCCAAGCGAGGCTCAGCTTTGCCTTCTTCATATCATTACCCTTTTCTTATAAATGGACTCGGGAAGATGCACAAACTGGAACGCCCAATGGCGGAAAAGTCTGTGCATCTGCCCCCGGATAAGGTCGCCCGGAGCGCGTAATTACGGCTCTCTGGCAGATAAAAAAGGCGCAACTATTCCGATGCACAGGAGCGACGTCTAATGCCGTAAACGCCTACCCTATGCCGAATCGGCATGAGCTTTTTCAAAGCAAACCGCCGTCCCAACCGGTTCGAATACGACATTTCGGCAGGCATAAGTGCCGTGAACCGGCCATCGCAGAGGGGATTGATCGTTTTTTGAGCAACGGAATATGGACAAAAACCAAGGAAAAATCCTACGCGCCGTAGTGAATAGTGAGCAGCAATCAGCGCCAAATTTGTCGATATACGGTCACCCGGAAACACTGCGAAATGTTTTGTGAAGAACACCGATGGTTTTTTTGCCGGCCGGGGTAGCGATAAAAATGGTTTGGCAGCTCTAGGTCAATGCTTTGCACATATAAGCACGCCGCAGATTTGTCACGTCATGAATGACGGTCAAATATGCGGCGCTGCTTGTCCTGACCCGGCCCTTGCGCGGGTACTCCCTGTACCCGTAGGTCACTCCAATTCTGAAGCAATCAGAACGTCCCGGCCCCTTGGCCATGCGCGCACCCTCCTCGGGTGGGCGCAGAGGAAAGAGGTATTGCTGACCTCCTTCTGTTTTTCAAACCCGCTACCCGTTCGGGTCTGTCTTCAAGCAAATGCCCACGATCAGCCTCGACCACGACGGCCAAAGATGAACGAAGCAACAAACATCACCAGGAACACGACAAAGAGAATCTTGGCGATACCCGTGGCGGTGCCCGCGATACCACCGAAGCCCAGTACGGCAGCGACAATGGCAATAATCAAAAATGTAATCGCCCAGCTCAACATGGTGATTCTCCTTACGCTTCTATTTAGAGGTGTTGCTATTCCCGGCACATGAACATCGCGCCGAGCCAGTTACCTAGAACACCCAACGGTCCTGACGCAGCGCCACGGCACCAGGTTCTGCCTGGTCCACACTCATCATTCGCATTGAGGCTGCACCAGCAGGCCGACTGCCTACTGCGCTGAAATGGGTTTGGGTCAAGTGATGAGTCGGCGCAATCGCTGCCTCTGGCTGCTGGCTTTGTTCCCAGCGCAAGAACTGCTGGCCGCCGATCAAGGTGATCAACAAGGCAAACACGGCAAACATCCCTTGCTGGATAGACAGTGGCGAGATACGCAATTGGGCGGCACGTTGGCGATTCATCCGAAACTCCTCCCACACTGGTGGTTATTGGTCAGGGGGGCTTCTTCTTAAAATGCCCCCGACTTAACCAGACCGTTGCAGCCTGCATGCCAGCTTCAGGACAGAAATAAACACAACAAAATCAAATAGATATCTTGATTAGCAAAGTGCATTCGGACGCATCCTGCACGATGCCCCGCAGAAGATCGTGCGTAATGCACGATCGATTTGCAGGAAATCGAAAATTTTTGGAATGTATGAAGGGATACGGATGTCAGAAAAAGAGGCGGGAAAACGTCGAGGCCGTCAGATAAAGAATAAAAACTATTAAAATCATACAGTTATTATAAATCCCGACAGACAACTACCCCATTCTGATGAGAAGCGCCCAGAATAAACCATGCAACTTGCCCGATTTTTCCGAGACTAAATTAAGAGCATTCATTTAAGGAGCGTAGGAAAAATGGAATCCGCCACCGAGCATCAAGGCCGCATTTTGCTGGTAGATGATGAATCCGCCATCCTGCGCACCTTCCGCTACTGCCTGGAAGACGAAGGCTATAGCGTTGCCACCGCCAACAGCGCGGCCCAGGCCGACGCCTTGTTGCAACGGCAGGTCTTCGACCTGTGCTTCCTTGACCTGCGTCTGGGCGAAGACAACGGTCTCGACGTCCTGGCGCAAATGCGTGTGCAGGCGCCCTGGATGCGCGTAGTGATCGTCACCGCACACTCGGCCGTGGACACCGCCGTCGATGCTATCCAGGCCGGCGCCGCCGACTATCTGGTCAAACCTTGCAGCCCTGACCAATTGCGCCTGGCCACCGCCAAACAACTGGAAATGCGCCAGCTCTCGGCACGCCTTGAAGCCCTCGAAGGTGAAGTCCGCAAACCCAACGATGGCCTGGATTCCCACAGCCCGGCGATGAAAGTCGTACTGGAAACCGCCCGCCAGGTCGCCAGCACCGATGCCAATATTCTGATACTCGGCGAATCCGGTACCGGTAAAGGCGAACTGGCCCGGGCCATTCACGGCTGGAGCAAACGCGCGAAGAAATCCTTCATCACCATCAACTGCCCATCATTGACAACCGAGCTGATGGAAAGCGAGCTCTTCGGCCACAGCCGCGGGGCATTTACCGGTGCCAGCGAAAGTACCCTCGGCCGGGTTAATCAGGCCGACGGAGGTACATTGTTTCTTGATGAGATCGGCGATTTCCCGCTGGCCCTGCAGCCCAAACTGCTGCGCTTCATTCAGGACAAGGAATACGAAAGGGTCGGCGACCCGGTGACCCGTCGCGCCGATGTGCGAATCCTCGCCGCCACCAACCTCAATCTTGAAGACATGACTCGCGACGGTCGTTTCCGCGAAGACCTGCTCTACCGGCTGAACGTCATCACCTTGCACCTGCCACCACTGCGCGAACGAACCGAGGACATTCTGGCCCTGGCCGAGCGCTTCCTGGCACGCTTCGTCAAGGAATACGCGCGGCCGGCTCGTGTCTTCAGCGACGAAGCACGCGAGGCGCTGCTCGGCTATCGCTGGCCAGGCAACATCCGCGAACTGCGTAACGTGGTCGAACGAGCAAGCATCATTTGCCCACAGGAGCGAGTCGAGATCAGCCATTTGGGCATGGCCGAGCAAACCACCAGCAACGCTCCCAGAATCGGAGCGGCGCTAAGCCTGGATGAATTGGAGAAAGCCCACATCGGCGCGGTACTGGCCAGCGCCGGCACCCTCGATCAAGCAGCCAAGACCCTGGGTATCGACGCCTCGACGCTGTACCGCAAACGCAAGCAGTACAACCTGTGAGCAACACCTTATGAAGCTGGCGATGAAGTTGCGCACACGGCTGTTTCTGAGTATCTCGGCACTGATCACCGTGGCGTTGCTCGGCCTGGTACTCGGGCTGGTCAGCGTGATGCAGATAGCCGGTAATCAGGAAGCATTGATCCGCGACAACTTCATCACCCTCGACCTGGAACTCAAGCTGCGCCAGACCCTGGACGATCAGTTGATCAACATGCTCAGCATAAAGCCCGACCTTGAGGCACTGGAATCCTCTGAACGGCGCTACTTCGAGCTGCTGGATCAAGGCATCGAGCATGAAAACAGTTTCAATGGCGAGCATCACGGCTTCGAGCAGGCCCGAACGGACTACCTGTCCTTTCTCAAGGCCTTCAGCCTCACGCAGGAACCATCCGGCAAGCTCGCCGGCAATCGGGACCTCACCGAAAAGTTCAACGTGCTGCGCAACGGCCTTATTGCCGAACACAAACAGGCCCTGGACAACATCGACGAGACCCAGCGCAATGCCCGCGAACATGCACTGCTGATTGCCGGTTTGCTCGGATTGGTCGGGTTGGCAGTACTGGCCATCGGCTTCATCACCGCTCACGGCATCGCCCGGCGCTTCGGTGAGCCGATCGAGGCACTCGCCAAGGCCGCGGATAACATCGGCCAGGGTAACTTCGATGTCACCCTGCCAATTTCCCCGGCGGTGGAACTGACCCAGCTCACCCGGCGCTTCGGGATCATGGCCGAAGCCTTGCGCGAGCATCAGGCAACCAATGTCGATGAACTGCTCGCCGGTCAGCAACGCTTGCAAGCCGTGCTCGACAGCATCGATGACGGTTTGCTGATGATTGATCGTCAGGGCCAACTGGAGCACCTTAATCCGGTTGCACAGCGTCAATTGGGCTGGGACGAAGGCCGCCTCGGCCAAGGCCTGGGCACCGCACTCCAGCGGCCAGAGCTCGATGAACAACTACAAACGGTACTGCGCGGCGGAACGCTGGAGCGTGCGCCTGAAGACCTGAGCATCGAAGTCGATGGCGAGTCGCGTCTGTTGACCTACAGCCTGACGCCGGTCATTCATCCCCAGGGGCATATCCTCGGCGCCGTCATGGTGCTGCACGATGTCACCGAGCAACGGGCCTTTGAACGGGTGCGCAGCGAGTTCGTACTGCGTGCCTCCCATGAGCTGCGTACGCCGGTCACCGGCATGCACATGGCCTTCGGCCTGTTCCGCGAGCGCGCGCACTTTACCGAGGACTCTCGCGAAGCCGACCTGTTGAACACGGTGAATGAGGAAATGCAGCGTTTGATGCAGTTGATCAACGACCTGCTGAACTTCTCGCGTTATCAGAATGGTCTACAAAAACTCACCCTGGCGCCGTGCAACATCGATGACCTGCTGGAGCAGGCACAGGAGCGTTTCGCCGAGCGGGCTAATGAGCAAAGCATCGAGTTGCTGGTGGAAGTGCACACACCACTCCCGCGCCTGCAGGCCGATCAGGCGCAACTCGACCGGGTGCTGGACAACCTGATCGACAACGCGCTGCGCCATACCAGCCACCATGGGCAGATACGCTTGCAGGCTCGCCGGCACGGCGAAAGGGTGATCGTCAGCGTCGAGGACAATGGCGAAGGCATCGCTTACGGCCAGCAGGGGCGGATTTTCGAACCCTTCGTTCAAGTCGGGCGCAAGAAGGGCGGCGCCGGGCTCGGTCTGGCACTGTGCAAGGAGATCGTGCAGCTGCACGGTGGTCGCATGGGCGTATATTCCCGGCCGGGGCAGGGCACTCAGTTCTATATGGCACTGCCACTCTAACGAGCGATCACGCCTCGTCATCCAACCGCCGTGACGCCAACCGACGGCCTCGGGTGATCAGTTCAATGAACTGCGTCGCGGTCAAGGCATGGGCGAACAACCAGCCTTGGCCGTAATTCACTCCCTCACTGCTCAGCAACGTGGCCTGGGCTTCATGTTCGATACCTTCGGCAATCACCTTGAGCTGCAAGGCATGCGCCATGCGAATGATGTGCGGCGCCACGCCGCTGCTGGCGGCGTCGTGGCCCAGCGCATCAATGAAAGCCTTATCGATTTTAAGGTAGTCCACTGGCAGGGTTTGCAGGTAAGCCAGGCTGCAATAACCGGTGCCAAAGTCGTCGATCAACACTTGATGCCCGGCATCGCGCAACGCTTGCAGGTTCTCCCGTGCGACCACCACATCGATCAACCCGCGCTCGGTCACCTCAAATGCGATCTGCCGCGCAGCGACCCGGTGCGTGGCCAGCAAGCCTGCCATGACCTGGCCAACCCGCGGCACCATGACGTCGCAGGCCGCCAGGTTGACCGAAATATACAACTGCGGGTTGGCGCGCAGTAACTTACCGAGCTGTTCAAGCAATCGCTGCAACACGAAGTCAGTGATCTGACGGATCTGCCCGGAGTCTTCCGCCATGGGAATAAACAGGTCCGGGCTGGTGAGCGTGCCGTCCGGCCGGCGCCAGCGCAATAAGGCTTCGGCACCGACACAGTGACGGCTCTTGAGATCGAAGATCGGCTGATACAGGACCTGTAACTCCCCCCGCTTGAGGGCTCCCTGCAACTCACCGCCCAACGATTGCCGCTGGCGGGCCATCAAAAACACCAAACCGCCAATGCTCAAGCCCAGCACCAGGCTTGCCGGCACCAGCCACCACCACAGCGTGGGCAGGTGCGATGCGGTTCGAGGGCTGATCAACACCAACTGGTACTCGGGATTGTTGGTCGGCATGCGATAGATCAGCCGGGTTTTCGTGACCTGCAACGGTTCACTGCTGAAGGACGACCAAGGGTCGCTGAGTGGCCAGGCTTGTGGTGTGCCGAGTACCGGGATCGCCCGAGCGCCATGATCGACCACTACCAACAGGCTGCTGCCGGGCGTGAGATCAACCATGTCGGTCAAATGCCCTCGGGAGGTAGCGACGCGAAAATTACCGCGTCCCAACATCAGCGCTGCACGGTCTTCATCGGGCTCGGTCGAGGTGTTGAGCCAATAACTGTAGGTCGGCCCTTTGATGTCCGGCGGTCGGATTGCCGAAAGCCCATCCTGCCGCGGTCGGCTCGAACAAAATTGCGTGCTATCGATATAGGCCGCTTCATAGACGAAGCGGTAATTGAAACTGACCTGCTGCAAGGTCGCGATCATGTCTGCATCACAGTTACGCAACGGCTGCGCTTCCAGGTCATCCAGGCCTTCGCGCAGTTGACCGAACAGTTGCTCCAGACGCTCCAGAAAGCGTTCGCCCTGAGCATTCATCTGTTCGCTTTCACGTTGCTGGACCTGCCGCTGCGCCACCCCGAGGCTGCCAGCCAACAGCAAGGCCGCACTCAGCGCAGCCGCTAGTATCGCCAAAGACCAAGGGCGATAGAACCAACTGCGCAGGGTTTCGCCAGCGACTGCCATCATTGAATATCCGAAGGATTACCAATGAGTTATAGCTACTGATCAGAAAATAGCCCTGACCGTCGGGCGGGCGTCATTATTTTGTCTGGTTGAGCACCTGCAGAATCGCGGCGCTTTGCGCGTCTGGCGTACCGTCAAACCGTGAAGGTCGATAGTGCATCTGGAAAGCTGCCAGCACATGCCGGGTGGCCACATCCAGTTCACCGGTCTGCGGCGTTGTATAGCCCAGACGCGCGAGCTCTTCCTGAAACCAGGTGATGCTCGGAAGTTGTGCTTCGAATAACGCCTGCTGACGCGCTACGGCCTGGGCATCGGGCCAGACCACCAGCCCTTCGTCGGCCAGACGCTTCCACGGGAACAACGGACCCGGATCAAGCTTGCGTAGCGGCGCGATGTCACTGTGGCCAATGATGTTTCGCGGGCTGATGTTGTTGCGCTTGCTGATGTCCTTGATCAGGAAAATCAATGACTGAACCTGCGCCTCGCTGTAGGGATACCAGACGCGCCCGGCAGGCGTATCGTGAAATCCCGGATTGACGATTTCGATGCCAATCGAGCTTGAGTTCAGCCAGGTCCGGCCCTGCCACTCGCTTTCCCCGGCATGCCAGGCCCGACGGCTCTCATCCACCAACTTGAAAATAGTGGCGCTCTTGTCATCGCCCACCAGGTAATGGCTGCTGACCTCGCCATGGGTCAACAGCGCCAACGAACGCTCCTGCGAGGCGGTGGTGTAATGCACCACGATAAACTGCACACGATTGTCGAAGTTCACCGACGGATGGCGGGTGTCGATTCGCGGACCGCTGGCGCAACCCGCCAGGACCAGAAGTACCAAAAGCAGAGGAATCGATTTCATGATCTGGACAATACGCTGAGATAGTAATGCAACAGTGTAACGTACCGCCTTCTTCTGGACCGGCAAAGCCTGGCATTTAACCCGATGGATCACTTATCGTCAGCCCAGCTCCACTCGGTTTCGGCCGGCATTTTTTGCCCGGTAAAGCGCCTGATCGGCTCTTTTCAGCACAAGATCGCTGTGTTCTCCCGCTTTGAACGCCGTCATTCCCATGGAAACCGTGATCGTCACGCGCTCACCTTTGAAATGAAACGGGCAGGCTTCGATAGCCGCGCGCAGGGTTTCTGCCAACTTGGCGCCGACAGCCAAAGGGGTATTGGGCACCAGCAAGACAAACTCCTCACCACCGAAACGGGCAATGAAGTCCGTACCGCGCAGGCGCTTGCGCAGCACGTTGGCAATGATCTTCAGCACTTTGTCGCCGGCCAGGTGACCGTAGTTATCGTTGATGCGCTTGAAGTGGTCGAGATCGAGCATCGCCAGCAACAGCGAGTTTCCGTGTTGCTGCCACTGGGCAATCTCGTGCTCCAGACGCTCGCTCCAGGCCGCCCGGTTCGGTAAACCGGTCAGCGGATCGACCAGGGCTTTCTGACGTTGCTCTTCCAGGTGCTCGCGGTAACCCTGAGCCTCCTGCTCCATGCTCGCAACTCGCTCGGCCAAGCCTTGTAGACGTGCCGCAACCTCCTGCTCACGCTCGTCGCGCTGTTTCTGGTGCTGATCCATGGTGCCGAGCAACCCTTCCAGATGGTTCTCCAGCACATGCTTGAGGCCCTCCAGATCGGCGGCGTCCTGCATGCTGCTCTGCAAGCCATCGACCTGCTCACGGATCTGCGTGTCCATCTCCCGCGCAGCAGAGCGGTTGTCGGCATGACCCTCACTGGCGGCTTGCAGGTTGCTTTGGAAGGACTCCAATCGCTCATTGAGTTGCTTGAGGTAAACCTCGAACTCATGCTGACCGCTGTCAGTGATCGCCAGCATCAAAACCGCCAGATCATCGAGGATCGGCAGCAGCTCGTACCAATTCAAGCCATTTTGCAGCCGATCGCGCATCGCCTCGGCCTGCGGACGGTGACGCTCGGGCAGCGACAAATCGTCCAGCAGCCCCAGCAGCGTGCTCTCGATGTGTTTGGCCACCGAGCTGTAGGACGGCTCCGGCGAGTCGGGCAGTGCGTAAAGAACATCCTGCTCAGGATGCTCCGGGTCCAGAGTAGCCAAGGCTTCTGCCATCGCCGGCAGGGGAGGAAGGCTATCAATTAACGGCGAAGCTTCATCCGCCGTCCGAGGGACCTCGGATGTCAGCTCGTCGGGATTGATCGCCATTGAATCAGCAACCGTCACCGGGTCGGGTGTCGGGGATATCTGCGGTTCTTCCGGCGTATCCACATCCGGCAGATTCTGTTCCGCTACCTGCGCTTTGCCACGCGCAGCTTCCACGGCCAGCACTGGAGGAACAAAAGCCACCACGTCAGGTGCTGGCTTTGCTTCTTCCAGCGACTGAGGTGCCAACGGCTCCGACTCTGCAATCACAGCGTGCGGCACCTGCGCGGTGGGTGCCGGGATTTCGTGTACAGCGGGGGTAATAACCTGGATCGGCAACGGCACTGGTGATTCATGCACCGGCTCGGCTGTCGCCTCTGTTACAGGTGCCGACACTTGCTCAACAGGGCTCGGAGCAGGCGCTTCGTGTTGTAGCGCACCGGCTTCTGAAGCCTGAGCATCCGCCTCTCTACCGCCAAACAAACGCTGCAGCAAACCTGGGCGGCTTGGCTCGGCAGGGTTATCCAGCAGATTCAGCGCCTGACCTTGCAGACCACTGAGCTCACCGAGCAACAGGGGGATTTCACGTGCCTGGCCAACCCGTCCGTCGAGCTGCTTGGCAAAGGTCTTGAGCGGGCGGCTGATCTCGCGCGGCAACGGCAACGCCTGAAGCTGACTGACCAGGGCGGTCAACGCAGCGCTGACTTGATTGACCCGGGTCTCGCGCCGCTGCTCGGAGTCGAGTACCGCTTTCTCCAGGCGTGGCAGCAATGCCGCCAATCCAGCATCCATATCGTTGGTGCGGATGACTTCGCGCATTTCCTTCATGCACTGGTCAACCGCACGGTCGGTGCCCTCGGCCGCCAGCGTGCTGCGAACCAGTCCGCGACGCAGCAAGTCGAGGCGGGCATCCCAACGACGCTCGAGCTTTTCCTGTTGTTCGATACTTTTGAGGTATTTCTCTTTCCAGCGCTGTGCTTCGTCGCTCATTCAGGGGTTCCGCGAAGGGCAGGACTCAGCGCGGGCAATGCATCGACCGTGAGCGAACCCGGCAGACGAATCTCTACCGCGACGGGCAGGTGATCAGAAATCGGTTGCGCCAGCACTTCGACCCGTTCAAGGACCAGCGTAGGGCTGAGCAGAATATGGTCAAGACAGCGTTGCGGGCGCCAGCTGGGGAAAGTCGCTTCGACTTGCGGCGCAAGCAGGCCCAGGTCTCGCAGTGGAGAGGTTTGCAGCAGGTCACTGGCGTGGGTGTTCATGTCGCCCATCAGCACCTGATGCTTGTAGTCACCGATCAGCTCGCGAATGTAGGCCAACTGCATCGTCCGCACGCGCGCCCCCAGCGCGAGGTGCATCATCACGACCACCAGCGCATCCGGTCCTTCGCCAAACCGCACAAGAATCGCACCACGGCCCTTTGGCCCCGGCAGCGGATGATCTTCAATCGCCCATGGGCGCAATCGACTGAGCACGCCATTGCTGTGCTGGGCGAGGCGGCCCAGGTTGCGATTGAGTTGTTGATACCAGTAGGGGAAGGCACCGAGCTGGGCCAGGTGTTCGACTTGATTGACGTAGCCTGACCGCAGGCTGCCGCCATCGGCTTCCTGCAAAGCGACCAGATCGTAGTCGCCCAGCAGATTGCCGATTTTCTGCAGGTTATCCGCTCGCCCGGTGTGCGGCAGCAAATGCTGCCAGCTACGGGTCAGGTAATGCCGATAACGCTCGGTACTGATACCGACCTGGATGTTGAAACTGAGCAAACGCAGACGGCTGTCTGCAGGCAAGCCCGAGGACTCCAGATGATGCTCGTTGACCTGCGGATCATGCAGACCAACGAGACGTTCAGTACCCCAGCGGCGCATGGCGGGCGCCGCTTACTTAGCGGCGCGCTCCTTGGCGATTAGCTGATCGGCCACGCTCAAGGTGCCTTCAGGACCACCGGCAGTGCCCAGATCGAAGCGGTATTTGCCGTTCACGACCATGGTTGGTACGCCAGAGATCTGATAGGCCTGAGCCTTTTTCTTGGCATCTTCAACTTTGCCTTTGACGGCGAACGAGTTGTAGGTGCTCAGGAACTTCTCTTTGTCGACACCTTCGCCGGCCAGGAACTCAGCCATTTCTTCCGGGGTAGCGAGCTTCTTGCCACCGTGGATCGCTTCGAAGACGGCTTTATGGACCTTATGCTCCACGCCCATCGCTTCCAGGGTGATGTACAGCTGGCCGTGAACGTTCCAGATACCACCGAACATGGCCGGAATACGCACGAAGTTCACGTCTGCAGGCAGTTTTTCAACCCAGGGATTGATGGTCGGCTCGAATGCGTAGCAGTGCGGGCAGCCATACCAGAACAGCTCCACGACTTCGATCTTGCCAGGCACAGCCACCGGAACGGCGCTGCCCAATTCGACATATTGTTTACCGGCTTCAAGCGGTTCGGCAGCTTGGGCGGTCATACCAAACAGGCTGGCAGTGACGAGTGCGGCGCTGAGAATCAGATTACGCATGCTTTACTCCTGAACAAATTGGGTCGCCTCGCGCGACCTGTTTTCTGGCAGATCATGGCGGGCATTAGTGCTCTAGTGTAACGGCAGCAGCCACAAAAAAGGGCAGCCTAAGCCACCCTTTTTATGTTTGCATCGAAGGATTAATCGAGCGTTAACATTGCGCGAGATCAACACCCTGCGCAACGCCCGCTCAACCGACCTTAGTGCAGGCCCTGAATGTAGCTGGACACCGCTTCGATGTCCTTGTTGCTCAATTTTGCAGCAATGCTCTGCATGATTTTCGTGTCGCCGTCGTTGGTACGGTTACCTTCGCGGAAATCAGTCAGCTGCTTGGCGATGTATTGAGCGTGCTGGCCGCCCAGATGCGGGAAGGCAGCAGCGGCGTTGCCCGCGCCATTAGGCGAGTGGCAACCGGTGCAAGACGGCATGCCCTGATCCAGTTTGCCACCACGGAACAACTCTTCACCGTGAGCCACGACTTTAGGATCTGCTGCGCCGACGCTGCCTTTCTGGCTGGAGAAGTAGGCAGCAAGGTCAGCCAGGTCCTGATCGCTCAGGTTGGTCAGCAGGCCGGTCATCTCCAGAACGGTGCGCTTGCCCGACTTGATGTCGTGCAGTTGCTTGTTCAGGTAACGCTCACCCTGACCCGCCAGCTTTGGAAAGTTTGGCGCCATGCTATTGCCGTCCGGGCCATGACAGGCGCCACATACTGCGGCTTTCGCCTGACCAGCAGTCGCATCGCCTGCAGCATGGGCTATGCCGGAGATCCCCAGGGTCAACAGCAGACTCACGATCAATTTGTTCATCAGCTAATCCAACTACGGCTAAGGGTTAAAGAGTTATGGACCGGGATCACTCGTTCATCCACTGGATGATTGCTCGGTAATCCTCGGCACTGCAGTCCATGCACAAACCACGCGGCGGCATCGCCTTGAAACCCTGGGTCACGTGTTGCACCAGCGTCTCCATACCTTGCGCCAGTCTTGGCGCCCAAGCTTCCTGATCGCCCTTTTGAGGCGCCGTTGGGAGTTGGCCGGAATGACAGGCTCCACAAACACGGTTGTACACAGCTTCCGGATCCTGTGTAGCCTGAGCGCTGTAAAGCGGCATCAAGACACCGGCAGCTAGCAGCCATTTCGTCATAAAACGACCTTTTCAGGGTTGAGAGCGTGCTGCGTTCTAGTGCGCAATCAAGGTTAATCGCTCTCGTGAACTTCATCCTACGCCGGGACAAAGCGCACACAAAATCTGCGGCATTATATACTGGCGTCACTGAAACGGAAACGACGCTGCTCTTTGCGACCAATCTCGGCACCGCCCACATCGGAAATCCCATGCAACTCAAGAACCCCATCCTCGGCCTGTGCCAACAGTCCACCTTCATGCTCAGCGCCGCCAAAGTCGACCAATGTCCTGACGATGAAGGCTTTGAAGTGGCCTTCGCCGGGCGTTCCAACGCCGGCAAATCCAGCGCCCTGAACACCCTGACTCACGCCAGCCTGGCGCGCACCTCGAAAACACCAGGCCGCACGCAACTCTTGAACTTCTTCAAGCTAGACGATGAACGCCGTCTGGTCGACCTGCCGGGTTACGGTTATGCGAAAGTACCCATCCCGCTGAAGCAACACTGGCAGCGCCACCTGGAAGCGTATCTGGGTAGCCGCGAGAGTCTGAAAGGCCTGATTCTGATGATGGACATCCGTCATCCAATGACCGACTTCGACCTGCTGATGCTCGACTGGGCCGTGGCCAGCGGCATGCCGATGCACATTCTGCTGACCAAGGCCGACAAACTGACCTATGGCGCAGCGAAGAACACCTTGCTCAAAGTTCAGGCAGAAATCCGTAAAGGCTGGGGCGAAACCGTGACCATCCAGCTGTTCTCGGCACCAAAACGCCTGGGCCTCGAAGACGCCTACACCGTATTGGCGAACTGGATGGAACTGGCCGACAAGGGCACCGAGACAGAAGCCCAATAAGCTTTTGGGATATCCGATATACGGAAAACTGTCTGTGGGACGGTCAGGCAAGGCAAAAACACGGCTCGAAAGCGGAGTTTAGGGACCTAAATGAGCATTTCGAGCCGTGTTTTTAACGCAGCATGGCCGTTCCACAGGCAGTTTTTGGGCAAAAAAAACCCCGAATTACGTATGGGGAGAGAGTAATTCGGGGTCTAAGTTTCCGGACCGCTAGGGCGGGGTCCAGATATCTGCCAACACTTAACACAACATAGGAGCATCGAAGGGCTTCACCACCCATTCAGTAACTCTGAGTGGCGCTTCACAGATTTAGTTCCGGTTAATTTCAAAACCTATTGGGAATAACCCCAAGAATTTTCCGAACTAAGAGCCCTTCGCCGATGACTTGCCGCGACACTACGCCGCGGCGCTATCCCCGAAAAAGTGCCTCACACCGGCTTAGTGCGCTTCATCCCAGTTATTTCCAACGCCGACTTCCACCAAAAGTGGTACATCCAGGGTCGCTGCACTGCTCATGTGAACGCGAATTTCCTCACGAACCTGGTCAATCAGGTCTTCGCGAACCTCAAGTACCAATTCATCGTGCACCTGCAGAATCACTTTGGCGTCCAGACCCGAGGTCAGCAGCCAGTTATCCACCGCCACCATGGCCTTCTTGATGATATCCGCCGCAGTGCCTTGCATCGGCGCGTTGATTGCCGTGCGCTCGGCGCCTTTGCGCAGGGCCGGATTTTTCGCGTTGATGTCCGGCAGGTACAGGCGACGACCGAATATGGTTTCGACGAAACCTTGCTCGGCCGCCTGGGCGCGGGTGCGCTCCATGTACTCGAGCACGCCTGGATAGCGGGCGAAATAACGGTCGATATAGGCTTGGGACTGTTTACGGTCGACGCCGATCTGCTTGGCCAGGCCAAATGCGCTCATGCCGTAGATCAGGCCGAAGTTGATCGCCTTGGCGCTGCGCCGCTGATCGGTGGTGACGTCCGCCAGCTCAACCCCAAACACCTCGGCAGCGGTGGCTTTGTGCACGTCCAGATCATTGCGGAAGGCGTGCAACAGCCCTTCGTCCTTGGCCAGGTGGGCCATGATCCGCAGCTCGATCTGCGAATAGTCCGCCGCCAGCAGCTTGTAGCCTTTGGGGGCAATGAACGCCTGACGAATCCGTCGACCTTCGGCAGTACGAATCGGAATGTTCTGCAGGTTTGGATCGCTGGAAGACAAGCGACCGGTCGCTGCCACCGCTTGATGGTAGGACGTATGAATCCGCCCGGTGCGCAGATTGATCTGCTCTGGCAGACGGTCGGTGTAGGTGCTTTTCAGCTTGCTCAAGGAGCGGTACTGCATCAATACCTTGGGCAGCGGGTAATCCTGCTCGGCCAGTTCCGCCAGTACCGCTTCGGCAGTCGAAGCCTGGCCCTTGGCGGTTTTGCTGAGAATCGGCAGCCCGAGTTTTTCGTAGAGGATCACGCCCAATTGCTTCGGCGAACCGAGGTTGAACTCCTCACCGGCAATGGCGAACGCCTCACGCTCCAGCGCGACCAGCTTATCGCCCAGTTCAACGCTCTGGATGCCCAGCAGGTTGGCGTCGACCAACGCGCCCTGGCGCTCGATACGCGCCAACACTGGCACCAGCGGCATCTCGATTTCGCTGAGGACTTTGCTCAGGCTCGGAATGGCGTCGAGTTTTTCATGCAGGGTCTGATGCAGACGCAGCGTCACGTCGGCATCTTCAGCGGCGTATGGCCCGGCCAGCTCCAGCGAGATCTGGTC
The DNA here is from genome assembly GCF_039908645.1 of Pseudomonas helvetica. Taxonomy (NCBI): domain Bacteria; kingdom Pseudomonadati; phylum Pseudomonadota; class Gammaproteobacteria; order Pseudomonadales; family Pseudomonadaceae; genus Pseudomonas; species Pseudomonas helvetica. Next base: position 76,766 of record NZ_CP150917.1, on the reverse strand, counting down.
GAAGGTCAGTTGCTTGACGCCCTTGCCCGCGATGTCCTGGAAGCTGGTGGTGGTGTAGCCCAAATACTTGAGCGCCAGACTGTCCATGTCGTGACGGGTCGCAGTCGAATCCAGCACGTAGGACTCGAGCATGGTGTCGAAGGCGATGCCTTGCACCATGATGCCGCAGCTCTGATCTCCACCGATGGCGCAGTTGGCCAGGATGTTCATGTCGAACTTGGCGTGCTGGCCGACCTTGAGTTTGCTCGGGTCTTCCAGAATCGGCTTCAGTGCGCGCAACACCGTGTCGCGATCCAGTTGATCCGGCACGCCCATGTAGGAATGGGTCAACGGAATGTAGGCTGCTTCGTTGGCCTGCACAGCGAACGACAGCCCGACAAGTTGCGCTTGCTGCGCATCGATGCCCGTGGTTTCGGTATCGAAGGCGAACAGCGTGGCGTTTTGCAGCTTCTTCAGCCAGACGTCGAAATCTGCCTGGGTGAGGACCGTGGTGTAGTGGGGACCATCGCTATCGGCTACGGCTTCTTCAACCGCCGCGACCACTTCCTGGCCCGCTCGCTTGGCATCACGCTGAACTTCCTCGAACCAGCTCTTGAACTCGAGCAGGGTATAGAGTTCGGCGAGCTTTTCACGGTCCGGCTCACGCAGGTGCAAGTCGTCCAGACCGATATCCAGCGGCACGTCGACCTTGATGGTCGCCAGTTGATAGGAGAGGAACGCCATCTCCTTGTGTTCTTCAAGCTTGGCAGGCAACGTTTTGGCACCACGAATCGGCAGCGTCGGGACGATATCGAGTTGCGCATAGAGCTCGGTCAGGCCGCCGTTCACACCCACCAGCAGGCCGGACGCCGTCTTTGGGCCAATGCCCGGCACGCCTGGAATGTTGTCGGAGGAATCGCCCATCAGTGCCAGGTAATCGATGATCTGCTCGGGAGCGACGCCGAATTTCTCCTTCACGCCAGCCACATCCATCGCGCTACCGGTCATGGTATTGACCAAGGTAATGTGCCCGTCGACCAGCTGCGCCATGTCCTTGTCGCCCGTCGAGATCACCACCGGACGATCGGCGGCCGCGCTGCTGCGGGCCAGCGTGCCGATCACGTCGTCGGCCTCAACACCATCGACGCACAGCAACGGAAAGCCCAAGGCAATCACGCTCGCATGCAATGGCTCGATCTGCACACGCATGTCATCGGGCATGCTGGGACGATTGGCTTTGTACTCGGCGTACAGGTCATCGCGAAATGTTCCGCCCTTGGCGTCGAATACCACGGCGAACGGGCTGTCCGGGTACTGCTTGCGCAGACTCTTGAGCATGTTCAGCACGCCCTTGACTGCGCCGGTCGGCAGGCCTTTGGACGTGGTCAACGGTGGCAGCGCATGAAAGGCGCGGTACAGGTAAGAAGAACCGTCCACCAGGACGAGGGGGGCTTGGCTCATGAGCAGGATCAACCTTTTCGGCGGGTCCGGCGCTAGAATAGCGGGACCGTTGACGACAAAGGGACAAGGTTATCATGCGCTCACTCAATCGCTTGTTACTGGCTGGCTTCTTTGCAATCACTCCCCTGGCCGTCATGGCAGCCAATGATGCACCGACGCCGGAACCGGAAGTCACCATCCACACTGAAGGCGACAAAGTCATTCAGGAGTACCGCCAGAACGGCTTCGTGTACGCGATCAAGGTCACACCGAAGGGTGGAAAACCGTACTTTCTGATACGTGCGGACGGAACGGAGGCAAACTATATCCGCTCGGATCAGCCGAATATGCTGATTCCGGCGTGGGAAATTTTTACGTGGAAGTAGTTTCTTAACTTTAATCGGCGCTGGCTCAACCGCGGCGCCCGAACTGAGCAGTTTTTAACCATGTCTGTGTTCACCCCCCTGGCTCGGCCCGAGCTGGAAACCTTTCTCGCCCCTTATGGGCTCGGCCGCCTGCTTGATTTCCAGGGGATTGCCGCGGGTAGCGAAAACACCAATTTCTTCATCAGCCTGGAGCAGGGGGAGTTTGTCCTGACCCTGGTTGAGCGCGGCCCTGTGCAGGAGATGCCGTTCTTTATCGAGCTGCTCGACGTGCTGCACGACGCCAACTTGCCGGTGCCCTATGCATTGCGGACCACCGACGGCATCGCCCTGCGCGAATTGGCCGGCAAGCCTGCACTGCTGCAGCCGCGGCTGGCCGGCAAGCACATCAAGGAAGCCAACGCACAACATTGCGCACAAGTCGGCGAATTGCTGGGGCACCTGCACCTGGCGACCAAAGACCACATGATCAAGCGCAAGACTGATCGTGGCCTCGACTGGATGCTCGAAGAAGGCACGCAACTGCTGTCGCACCTGAATGCCGCGCAAAGCAATCTGCTGCAACGCGCCTTGAACGAAATTACTGAGCAGAAGATTAAAATTCTGGCGCTGCCTCGGGCCAACATCCACGCCGACCTGTTCCGCGACAACGCGATGTTCGAAGGCACGCACCTGACCGGGCTGATCGACTTCTACAACGCCTGCTCAGGCCCGATGCTCTACGACGTGGCGATTGCCCTGAATGACTGGTGCTCGGACGAAGACGGCGTGCTTGACGGCCCGCGGGCCAGGGCATTGCTCGGGGCTTATGCCGCGCTGCGCCCGTTCACCGCTGCCGAGGCCGAATTGTGGCCGACCATGTTGCGGGTGGCCTGCGTGAGGTTCTGGCTGTCGCGCTTGATCGCCGCCGAATCCTTTGCCGGGCAGGACGTGCTGATTCACGACCCGATGGAGTTCCAGCAACGGTTGGCCCAGCGTCAGCACGTCAGCACGCCGTTGCCGTTCGCCCTCTAAACCGTGGCGAGGGGGCTTGCCCCCTCACCACAGGGTCTGCGCTCGGGGGTTAAAGCGACTCCAGGCAACCCGCCAAATCATTCCCCAATTTCTCCAACACCTGCTCATAGCCGCGAGCAGTCGCCGGTGTGTAGCCGCCCAACGCATCCAGCTCCGCCAGTTTCACCGGCAAACCGGCCACCAGCGTCTCGGCCAGGCGTGGGCGCAGCGGTGGTTCGCTGAACACGCAGGTCTTGCCGACTTCCTGCAAGCGCGAGCGCATCGCTGCAACATGCTGTGCACCTGGCTGTACTTCAGCGGCCACGCTGAACACGCCGGTGTGCTTGAGGCCGTAGGCGTCTTCGAAGTAATCGAACGCTTCATGAAACACGAAGTAAGGCTTGCCCGCGATACCGGCCAAGCGCGCTTTCAAACGCAGATCCAGCGCGTCCAGGCGCTCATCGAACGCCTTGAGGTTGCTCTGATAGCGCGGCGCATTGGCCGGATCGGCAGCACTCAAGTCGGTGGCGATTTTTGCCGCGATCACTCGCGCATTGACCGGTGACAACCAGAGGTGAGCATCGAGACTGCCAGGGCGATGGTCGTGATCGTGTTCGTCTGCCTCTTCCGCATGGGAGTGGCTGTCTTCGGCAAAACGCCGCAGCTTCAGACCTGGCAGGTCCTGCACCGCAACCGATGGCAGGCTACGACCTTTGAGCACGCGCGGAAGAAAACCTTCCATGTCCGGGCCGATCCAGTAGAGCAGCTCCACCGACTGCACCTTCCGTACGTCGGATGGACGCAAGGCATAGTTATGCGGCGATGCACCCGGCGGCAGCAAGACCTCGGGAACCCCGACGCCATCCTGCACCGCAGCAGCAATCAGCTGCAGGGGCTTGATGCTGGTCAGTACGTTCACTTCGGCATGAGCGGCGCCGATCGCAAAAAAACCGGCAGCAAATGTGACAAAAATGGCAAAAAGTCTGGGCACGATGACCACTCAAGTAGGCGAGAACGGGTAACATAATAACGTCTCTCACAAAACTCGTCGCCGCTCATGCCTAAAACACCGCTAGCCAGCCGTCCCCACGACCACTCTCACTGCGTGCACAGCGCATTGTCCGAGGCCGATGTCATTTGCGCACGTCAGGGCTTGCGCCTGACCGCGCTGCGTCGGCGGGTGCTGGAACTGGTCTGGCAAAGCCACAAGCCGCTGGGCGCCTACGACATTCTGGCGGTACTCAGCGAGCAGGATGGCCGCCGCGCCGCGCCGCCGACGGTGTATCGCGCGCTGGATTTCCTGCTGGATAACGGCCTGGTCCACCGCATTTCCTCACTCAACGCCTTCGTCGGCTGCAATCATCCGGGGCACGCCCACCAGGGCCAGTTCCTGATTTGCCGCGAATGCCACGCGGCCATCGAACTCGAGCAAAAATCCATCAGCGACACAATCATCCACAGCGCCGGCGAAGTCGGGTTCGTGGTCGAAGGCCAGACCGTGGAAGTGGTCGGTCTTTGCTCGGGTTGCCAGGGGGCTTGATGAGCACTGCGTTAATTCGCCTCAATCAGGTTGCGGTGACCTTTGCCGGACAAAGCGTGCTGGACAACATCGAGCTGAGCGTCGAGCCGAGGCAGATCGTTACCCTGATCGGCCCCAACGGCGCCGGCAAGACCACGCTGGTCCGCGCCGTGCTTGGCCTGCTCAAGCCCGACAGCGGCAGCGTCTGGCGCAAGCCGAAACTGCGGGTCGGCTATATGCCGCAGAAGCTGCATGTTGACCCGACCTTGCCGCTCTCGGTACTGCGCTTCTTGCGCCTGGTGCCGGGCGTAGATCGTGCCCGCGCCTTGGCAGCGCTCAAGGAAGTCGGCGCCGAACAGGTGATCGACAGCCCGGTGCAAAGCGTTTCCGGCGGCGAAATGCAGCGCGTATTACTGGCCCGCGCCCTGTTGCGCGAGCCAGAACTGCTGGTGCTTGACGAGCCGGTGCAAGGCGTCGATGTGGCCGGACAAGCCGAGCTCTATAGCCTGATCACCCGCCTGCGCGACCGCCACGGTTGCGGGGTGTTGATGGTTTCCCACGATCTGCACCTGGTGATGAGCACCACTGACCAGGTGGTCTGCCTCAATCGCCATGTCTGCTGCTCCGGGCATCCCGAGCAGGTCAGCGGCGACCCGGCGTTCGTCGAGCTGTTCGGCAAGAACGCGCAGAGCCTGGCGGTCTATCACCACCATCACGACCACGCCCACGACTTGCATGGCTCGGTCGTCAGCGCGGCACCGACCGTTCACACCCACGTTCATGGAGATGGCTGCAAGCATGGCTGATTTTCTGTTGTACGCCCTGCTCGCAGGCCTGGCCCTGGCCGCCGTCGCAGGTCCGCTGGGATCGTTCGTGGTCTGGCGGCGCATGGCCTATTTCGGCGACACCCTGTCCCATGCAGCGCTGCTCGGCGTGGCGCTGGGTTTTCTGCTGGATGTCAGCCCGACCATCGCGGTGACCGTCGGCTGCCTGTTGCTGGCCGTGCTGCTGGTGACCTTGCAACAGCGCCAGCCGCTGGCCTCCGATACCTTGTTGGGGATTCTTGCGCCGAGCACGCTCTCTCTCGGCCTGGTGGTACTAAGCTTCATGCATGAAGTGCGGATCGACCTGATGGCCTATCTGTTCGGCGACCTGCTGGCGATCAGCCCGACCGATCTGGCGTGGATCCTCGGCGGCAGTGCGGCGGTGATGCTGCTGTTGGTGGCGCTGTGGCGGCCGTTGCTGGCGATTACCGTGCACGAAGAATTGGCCACGGTTGAAGGCCTGCCGGTAGCAGCATTGCGCATGACCTTGATGCTGTTGATTGCGGTGGTGATCGCGGTGGCGATGAAAATTGTCGGCGTGCTGCTGATTACTTCCTTGCTGATCATCCCGGCGGCTGCGGCACAACGTCACGCACGTTCTCCAGAGCAGATGGCCTTGGGCGCGAGTTTGCTCGGTATACTCGCGGTCTGCGGTGGCCTGGCGCTGTCGTGGTTCAAGGACACGCCGGCCGGCCCATCGATTGTGGTGGCTGCCGCCGCGCTGTTTCTGCTGAGTTTTGTCCTGCCCCGTCGAGGGGTGTAGACTTGCTCGTTTTTTGCGCAATCAGAGAGTCGCAGGAATGAAGCCGTTCGCCTCCCGTTATCTGCTCCTTGTTGCATTTTCGCTGCTACTTGGCGCCTGCCAAAGCACGCCGCCGGCCCCCGAGGTCCCGGACGCACGGGCTACGGCGATCGCGCAGCTGGAGCAAAGCCTGGCCAGCAGTGAACTGGCCACCGCCGAGGATCAATTGGCCGCCTTGCAGGCCGAATCACCCAACGATCAGTCGCTGGAGCAATATCAACGGCAACTCGCCGAAGCCTATTTGCAACGCAGCCAGATCGTTCTGCAAAAAGGCGACGTGAATGCCGCCGCCACGGCCCTGAGCCGGGCCCGTGCGTTGATGCCCAAAGCTCCGGCGCTGACCGGTGGTGTCAACAACGCCATCAGCCACGCGCGCAAGGCCGAACTGGACCAGGCCGAGGCAGCCCTCAAAGCCGCCGAAGCCAAGCGTGTCGCCAAGGTCATCGACCCAACGGCCGAGAGCACCACCGTTGCGCTGAACATCGCCGATAGCAAGCAATTGCGTCGGCAACTCGATGCGATTGCCAGCGATGTGGTGAGTTATGAGTGCGACGTCAGCATTCAGGCGCCGCGCACCGAAGATTACCCGTGGCTGGCCACGCTGCTGACCAAACGGGTGAAGAAGCTGGATGCAGACTTCGACCTGAAGATCGAGCGACAGATTCTGCGCAATGTTCCGGCACAGATGGTTCTGACGCCGCGTAAGCCTTAAAAGAAGAAGATCGCAGCCTCCGGCAGTGCCTACATCGGTCCGTAGGAGCTGCCGGAGGCTCCGATCTTTTGCATTTCCGGTTATCGCGTTATTTCCAAATGACTGGATGAATGCGAAATAAATGCTAAGAGCCTCTATACGGACAGGCTAAAATGCCCGCCCGGCTAACCGCTGATCCTTTTCTAACGCGCCCCACAAGGTTCGCTACGTGATCGAGTTTCAAAACGTCCATAAAACTTACCGCGTTGCCGGTAAGGATATTCCCGCGCTGCACCCTACCAATCTGTCGATTGAGAACGGTCAGGTATACGGCCTGATCGGTCATTCCGGTGCGGGAAAAAGTACCCTGTTGCGCCTGATCAACCGCCTGGAAGACTCCAGCGGCGGCAAGATCATCGTCGATGGTGAAGAGGTCACCGCGCTGGACGCCAATGCGCTGCGCCGTTTCCGTCAGCAAGTCGGGATGATCTTCCAGCACTTCAACCTGCTGGCCTCCAAGACAGTTGCCGACAACGTCGCACTGCCACTGACCCTGGCCGGTGAACTGTCGCGCAGCGAGATCGATCAACGGGTGGCCGAGTTGCTGGCTCGCGTCGGCCTGTCCGACCACGCAAAGAAGTACCCGGCGCAGTTGTCCGGTGGCCAGAAGCAGCGCGTCGGCATCGCCCGCGCCCTGGCGACCAAGCCAAAAATCCTGCTGTGTGACGAAGCCACCAGCGCCCTCGACCCGCAAACCACCGCGTCGGTCCTGCAACTGTTGGCCGAGATCAACCGTGAGCTGAACCTGACCATCGTGTTGATCACCCATGAAATGGACGTGATTCGCCGGGTCTGCGACCAGGTCGCCGTGATGGATGCCGGCGTGATCGTCGAGCAAGGTCCGGTGGCCGACGTGTTCTTGCACCCCAAGCACCCGACCACCAAGCGATTCGTGCAGGAAGACGAGCAAATCGACGAAAGCGAGCAGCGCGACGACTTCGCTCACGTGCCGGGCCGTATCGTGCGTCTGACCTTCCAGGGCGACGCCACCTACGCGCCGTTGCTGGGCACCGTCGCCCGTGAAACGGGTGTGGACTACAGCATCCTCGCCGGTCGTATCGACCGCATCAAAGACGTCCCCTACGGGCAACTGACCCTGGCGGTCACCGGCGGCGACATGGACGCGGCGTTTGCCCGCTTCACCGCGGCTGACGTCCACATGGAGGTGCTGCGTTAATGGAAGCCCTGATGAGTTTCTTCGCCAATATCGACTGGTTCGAAATCTGGCAGGCTACCGGCGACACCTTGCTGATGCTTGGCGGTTCGCTGTTGTTCACCGTACTGCTCGGCCTGCCGCTGGGTGTGTTGCTGTTCCTCTGCAGCCCGCGCCAGTTGCTCGAAGCCAAAGGCGTTTACGCGCTGCTGTCGCTGATCGTGAATATCCTGCGCTCGCTGCCGTTCATCATTCTGCTGATCGTGATGATCCCGTTCACCGTGTTGATCACCGGCACCTCGCTGGGCGTCGGCGGTGCGATTCCACCGCTGGTAGTCGGCGCTACGCCGTTCTTCGCCCGTCTGGTGGAAACTGCCCTGCGTGAAGTTGATCGCGGCATCATCGAAGCGACCCAGGCCATGGGCGCGACGACCCGCCAGATCATCGTCAACGCGCTGCTGCCGGAAGCCCGCCCAGGCATCTTCGCAGCGATCACGGTGACCGCGATTACGCTGGTGTCCTACACGGCGATGGCCGGTGTGGTCGGTGCCGGTGGTTTGGGTGACCTGGCAATCCGCTTCGGTTACCAACGCTTCCAGACTGACGTGATGGTGGTGACCGTGGTGTTGCTGCTGGTACTGGTCCAGGTTCTGCAAACCGTCGGCGATAAGCTGGTGGTGCACTTTTCCCGAAAATAAATGCAATCGCCGGCCACGGCTGGCAGGCGCTCGAAAGGGCGCCTCACAAGGAGTTTGCTGGATGAAAAAACTACTCGTCGCATTCGCTGCCGTTGCAGCGTTCTCCGCTCAGGCCGCTGAAACCCTGACCGTCGCTGCTACTCCGGTTCCGCACGCGGAAATCCTCGAGTTCGTGAAGCCGGCACTGGCCAAAGAAGGCGTCGACCTCAAGGTCAAGGTGTTCACCGACTACGTGCAGCCGAACGTACAGGTTGCCGAGAAACGCCTGGACGCCAACTTCTTCCAGCACCAGCCGTACCTCGATGAATTCAACAAGGCCAAGGGCACACACCTGGTGAGCGTTGCCGGTGTGCACCTCGAGCCGCTGGGCGCGTACTCCAACAAGTACAAGACCCTTGCCGAACTGCCAGGCGGCGCCAACGTGGTGATCCCGAACGACGCCACCAACGGCGGCCGCGCACTGTTGCTGCTGGAGAAGGCTGGCCTGATCAAGTTGAAGGATTCGAAAAACATCCTGTCGACCGTCAAGGACATCACCGAGAACACCAAAGACCTGAAGTTCCGTGAACTGGAAGCCGCGACCATCCCGCGCGTGCTGACCCAGGTCGACCTGGCGCTGATCAACACCAACTACGCGCTGGAAGCCAAGCTCGATCCGTCCAAGGACGCGCTGGTGATCGAAGGCAAGGACTCGCCTTACGTGAACATCCTGGTCGCCCGCGCGGACGACAAGGACAGCGACGCGATGAAGAAACTGGTTGCTGCGCTGCACAGCCCGGAAGTGAAGGCGTTCATTCTGGAGAAGTACAAAGGCGCGGTATTGCCGGCGTTCTGATCTGCTGATGTAAAACAAAACGGGGACACAATCACTGTGTCCCCGTTTTTTTATGCCTGTGTCCCGTCTGGCTGCTATGGCCCTTTCCACTGTAGGAGCACAGCTTGCTGGCGATGGCGCCCGCAAGATCGCCATTGCCAGCAAGCTGTGCGCCTACATACGCTTGAGCATCACCGGCAACTGGGCCACCAGTTTCGTGTTGTTCAACGGTGCACGAATGAACCCGCGCTGGGTGCCGTCCGGCCCGATTACCGCCAGGTTGCCGCTGTGGTCGACGGTGTAGTTGGGTTTGCTGGTGTCCGCCGGAATGAACGGAATGCTCACCGCATTGGCGACTTTCTGCAGGTCTTCGACCGAAGCCGGTGTCAGGCCGACAAACTGCGGATCGAAGTAGCCCAGGTACTGCTTGAGCTGCTTGGGGGTGTCGCGGTTCGGGTCGACGCTGACCAGAATGATCTGCAACTTGTCGACCGCGTCCGCTGGCAGCTCGCTCTTGATCTGCCGCAGCTGTGCCAGGGTGGTCGGGCAGATGTCCGGGCAGAAGGTGTAACCAAAGAACAGCAGGCTCCACTTGCCTTTCAAAGCGTTGACCGTGACCGGTTGGCCGTCCTGATTGGTCATCTGCACGTCCGGCAGGTTACGGCTTTGCGGCAACAGGATGATCCCGGCGTCGATCAGCGCAGTCGGATCGCCCTGGCCTTTGCCAGACAGTACTTTGTTGACGGTAAGCCCCAGGACCAGCGCGATCAGGGCAACAAGAATGAAGACGGTTTTCTGGGTTCGGGTCATAGGTTCAACATTAAGTAGTGGTCTACGAGCAGGGCGATAAACAGCAGGAACAAGTAATAAATAGAGTACTTGAAGGTGTTGATCGCCGCGTGCGGCTGAGTGCCACGGTACAGCACCACGGCCCATTGCAGAAACCTCGCGCCCAGTCCCAGGGCGCAAACCAGGTACAGCAAACCGCTCATGTGAATGACATAGGGCATCAAGCTCACGGCCAGCAGGGCAAAGGTGTAAAGCAGGATGTGGATCTTGGTGTAATGCTCGCCGTGGGTCACCGGCAGCATGGGAATATCGGCCTTGGCGTACTCCTCCTTGCGATGAATCGCCAGCGCCCAGAAGTGTGGCGGGGTCCAGGCAAAGATAATCAGCACCAGCAGCAGCGGTTCGGCGCTGACATGCCCGGTAGCGGCGACCCAACCCAACAGTGGCGGCGCAGCGCCGGCCAGTCCGCCGATAACGATGTTCTGCGGCGTCGCCCGCTTGAGAAAACCGGTGTAGACCACCGCATAGCCAAGCAGCGAGGCGAGGGTCAGCCAGGCGGTCAGCGGGTTGGTGAACGCCAGCAGCAGGGCTTGCCCGGCCACCGCCAATAACAGCGCAAAGGTCAGTGCGGCGGTTGGTGAAACCCGGCCTTCGGCCAGTGGCCGCTTGTGCGTGCGCGCCATCACCGCGTCAATCCGCCGGTCCACCACATGGTTGACCGCCGCCGCGCCGCCCGCGCACAGTCCGATCCCCAGGTTGCCAAACACCAGCACCGTCCACGGCACCCCGGCACGCGTGGCGAGAAACATACCGACCAGCGACGTGATCAGCATCAACACCACGACTTTCGGCTTGGTCAGCTCCAGATAGTCACGCCAGATCGCTTGGCGGTGACGTTCGCCGATCAGAGTCGCCATGGCATTTCTCCTTTTATTGTTATCGGCCCGGCCGTGTGTTTACGCGGGCTGAAGCGCCAGCGTCCGGGCGTCTGCTGTCTGACTCGAACCAGGCTGGTTCGTGCGTGATAGTTGACCAGCACCATCGTCAGCAACAGCGCCGCGCCGCCCGCGTTATGGGCCACGGCCACCGGCAACGGCAGGTGAAACAGCACATTGCTGATGCCCAGGGTGATCTGCACCGCCAACGCCCCCAGTACCAACCCGGCGAGTCGGGTCATGCCGACGACCTTGAGCTGCCAGGCCAGCCCCAGCAGCACCAGCGTGACCAGCAAAGCGCCAATGCGGTGAGTCAGGTGAATCGCCGTGCGCGCATCGCTGTCGAGCTGTCCGCCGAGGTAGTTGGGGCCGATGTGTTGGGTCAGGTGAAAGCCGTTGGCGAAATCAGCCGGTGGCAACCATTGGCCGTGACAAGTGGGGAAGTCGATACAGGCCACCGCCGCGTAGTTGGCACTGACCCAGCCGCCGAGAGCGATCTGCCCGATCACCAGCAACAACCCGGCCGTCGCCCAGTACTGCAAACGTCGCGGCACGATCAGCGCCGGCAATACACCGGACAAGCGCAAGGTCAGCAGAAACAGCAGGCTCAAGGTTGCAAAGCCACCCAGCAAATGCCCCGTCACCACCTGCGGCCAGAGCTTGAGGGTGACCGTCCACATGCCAAAGGCCGCTTGGGCAAACACTACCGCCAGCAAGAACAACGGCAGCTTCAGGGGTTGGTCCAGATGATGGCGATGAGTCCAGGAACGCGCCGCCAGCAACACAATCAGCAAGCCAAGGGTGCCAGCGAAATAGCGGTGAATCATCTCGTTCCAGCCCTTGTGGGCAACCACCGGCGTGTCTGGAAAATGCAACTCGGCATGGGCCAGTTGGGCTTCGCTCTTCGGCACGCTGATAAACCCGTAGCAACCCGGCCAGTCCGGGCAACCAAGGCCGGCATGGGTCAGCCGGGTATAGGCGCCCAGCAAGACGACAATCAGTGCCAGCAAGGTGGCAAACAGCGCGAGGCGAAATCCAGGTTTGGCCATGACGATGCCCTTATCCGATGTTCGACAGTTTCAGCAGGTGGCGCAGGTCGTTGAGCAGGTCCTTGCCTTTGACGGTAGGGTCGAAGCGCAGCACCAGATTGCCGTGCGGATCGATGATCCAGAGCTGCGCCGAGCCTTTGCCCTGAACATTTTTAGTGTAGGTCGAAAGGTCCAGTGGATAACGCTGCAACTGCGGGTATTCGCGCTTGAGCTTGTCCTCATAGTCCGCGCTCAAGGGTTGGGCCACGGCCAATGCATGGCTGGCACGCGAGGCATCACGACCCAGAGCGACCTGAATCTGCCGGGCCAGGTACACCAACTGCTGACAATCGACCGAGCAGTCCTGCGGTGCGGTCACCAGCATCTGCCAGCGGTCTTCGTCCGCCTGCACCCCCAACTCGGCACGGCTCTGACCGTTGCCGATCAGTTCACCGTGATAGCTGCGACCTTCCGGCACCCAGAACTGCAACTTGTACATGCCGGTGGCTAGGATCATCGGACCAATCACCATCAGCAGGATCAGCACCAGCTGCCAGCGCCCACGACGACGCTGTGGCGCCTGCGCTTCAGACATGTTGGGTGGATTCATGGCCGCTCCCATGCTGTTTCTCCTTTGCGTTGTGCCATCCGAAGTAGAGATAAAGACCGAACAGCGCGAGCGCCATGGCGAACCACTGCACGGCATAACCGAGGTGTTTTTCCGGCCCCATGGCCACGACCGGCCAATCGGCCTCGTAGGACGCCGGCCCGGCTTCTTCACGTAATTCGTAAGCAAACCCGGTTCGACCCAGCTCGCTCCAGAGCTTGGCCGGATCGATCGCCGTCACCAGCCGTGGCCAGTTGGCATTCGCCGGATCGGCGTGCAGTTGAAAGGTCGCACCCGGAGCGACATACACCCAGGCGTCGAGACTCAACGATTGCTCGGGGGTGGTGAACACCGGCGGTGTGCGCCGGTTCGGCCACGGCAGCCAGCCGCGATTGAGCAATAACCAGAGACCGCTCGCCTGGTCGTGAAAGGGTTGCAGCAGCTCGACCCCCGGCCGGCCATTGCGGGTGCGGTTGTCGAGCAGGTAACTGTGGGCCGCATCGAACTGGCCATGCAGGCGAACGCGTCGGAATGCCGGGTCTTGAGTGCTCGACAGTAGTTCGCTGGTCATCGGTTCAGCCACGCGGCGTTCGGCGTAGCTCGCCAGCAACACGCGTTTCTGCTCGCCCCGGCTTAATTGCCAAAACCCCAGAAAGACCAGCAACGGCAGCAGTGCGAGCACCACCAGGGTCGGTGCGATACCTGGCCGAAAGCGCTTCATGGCGTCGCCAAAAAGTTGATAAACAGGGTAGCTATACTCAAGTACATCGCATTCCCCCGGAGTCTCACCATGCTCAAAGCAGCCATCGTCCTGATGCTGATTGCCACGGTTGTCAGCCTGTTCAGCGGCCTGTTTTTTCTGGTCAAGGACGACAGCAGCTCAAAACGCCTGGTCACCGCCCTGAGTGTTCGTGTCGGCCTGGCTGCCATCACCGTCGGCTTGATTGCCTGGGGATTCTTCAGCGGCCAGCTGGTGTCCAGCGCGCCCTGGTAAGCGCCACCTCAAAGCACGTAAACGAAGACAAACAGGCCAATCCACACCACATCGACGAAGTGCCAATACCAACTGGCCGCCTCGAAGCCGAACTGGTGATCGCCATCGAAATGCCCACGCATGATCCGCATCAGCATCACGAACAGGATGATCGTGCCGATGGTCACGTGAGCGCCGTGGAAACCGGTCAGCATGAAGAAGGTCGCGCCATACACGCCTGAGCCCAGGGTCAGTCCCAGCTCGTGATAGGCGTGGATGTATTCCTTGGCCTGGAAGCTGAGGAACGCACAGCCCAGCAGTACTGTCAGCGCCAGCCAGAGCTTCAGTGCGCCGCGATGGCCCTTTTTCAAGGCATGGTGGGCGATGGTCACCGTGACGCTGGAGCTCACCAGTAACACCGTGTTCAGCAGTGGCAAGCCCCAGGGACTGATAACTTCCTTGGGCGGCGGGAAGAGTGTCGGGTCAGGGGTGTGCAGCAGCGGCCAGGCGAACTGGAAGTTCGGCCAGAGCATGTGCGCGATGCCCTTGCCGCCCTCACCGCCGAGCCACGGCCCGGACAGGTTACGCACGTAGAACAGCGCACCGAAGAAGGCGATAAAGAACATCACCTCGGAGAAAATGAACCAGCTCATACCCCAGCGGAACGAGCGATCGAGCTGCGAGCTGTACAACCCCGCGCGGCTTTCCTTGATCACCGTGCCGAACCATCCGAACAGCATGTAGGCCAGCAACAGGCCGCCAACGAAGAAGATCAGCGGGCCGTGGGATTCCGGGCGCGCGGCCTTGAGGTCGTTGAACCAGGTCGCCAGGCCAAACACGGTGACGAACATGCCGATCGTGGCAATGATCGGCCATTTGCTCTGGGCGGGAACGTAATAATGCTCATGACTTGCCATTTATTGTTCTCCTTATCGGGCACGCTTGAACGCCTCAAGGACCGGCATTGGTGTTTGCCACGACCGGTGGATGACGTGCGGTGATATCGAACAGCGTGTAAGCCAGCGTCAGGTGCTTCACATCCTTGGAAATCTCACGGTCAACGATGAAACGTACGGGCATTTCGATTCGTTCGCCGGGTTGCAGCACCTGCTGGGTGAAGCAGAAGCACTCGGTCTTGTGGAAATACACCGCTGAGTCGCCCGGAGAAATGCTGGGTATCGCCTGCGCGCTCATCGGGTGATCGGTCGGGTTGCGGGCAACGAAGATCATCTCGTTTACTGCCCCCGGATTGATCACCATGTCGTCGGCCTTGGGATAAAACTCCCAGACCATGTCCACGGCGTTGGTCGACAGAAACTGCACGCGAATTTGCCGCGACGTGTCGACCACCTGCTCGCCTTCGTACTGCCCGGCGGTTTTGCCGTTGATACCGAACGCCTTGCACATCACGTCGTAAATCGGCACCAGGACAAACCCGAAGACAAACATGCTGGCCACCACCAACAGCAGCCGGGTGACCAGCTTCTTCAAGGAAATAGAGTCAGCCATGGCGCAAGCCCTCCCACAAAGGTCATGGCGTTCATTTCACTTCCGGTGGCGTGACAAAGGTGTGATACGGCGCCGGCGACGGCACGCTCCACTCCAGGCCTTCCGCACCTTCCCAGGGTTTCGCCGGGGCTGCCGGGCCGCCACGGATGGTCTTGATCACGATGAACAGGAAAAAGATCTGCGTTGCCCCGAAGGTGAATGCGCCAATCGACGACACCATGTTGAAGTCGGCGAATTGCAGGTTGTAGTCCGGAATCCGCCGCGGCATACCCGCCAGGCCCACGAAGTGCATCGGGAAGAAGGCCATGTTCATGCCGATGAACGACAGCCAGAAGTGCAGCTTGCCGAGGGTTTCGTCGTACATGTGGCCGGTCCATTTCGGCATCCAGTAGTAGGCCGAAGCGAAGATCCCGAAGATCGCCCCCGGCACCAGCACGTAGTGGAAATGCGCGACCACGAAGTAGGTGTCCTGGTACTGGAAGTCCGCCGGAGCGATGGCCAGCATCAACCCGGAGAACCCGCCAATCGAGAACAGGATCACGAACGCTACGGCAAACAGCATCGGTGTCTCGAAAGTCAGCGAGCCTTGCCACATGGTGCTGACCCAGTTGAACACCTTGACCCCGGTGGGCACCGCGATCAGCAGCGTCGCGTACATGAAGAACAGCTCGCCCACCAGCGGGATGCCGACCACGAACATGTGGTGCGCCCAGACGATGAACGACAGGAAGGCGATACTCGCCGTGGCGTAGACCATCGAGGTGTAGCCAAACAGTGGCTTGCGAGAGAAGGTCGGAATGATCGAGCTGACGGCACCGAACGCCGGCAGGATCATGATGTACACCTCGGGGTGGCCGAAGAACCAGAACACGTGCTGGAACAGCACCGGATCACCGCCACCGGCAGCGCTAAAGAAGCTGGTGCCGAAGTGGATATCCATCAACATCATGGTCACGCAACCCGCCAGCACCGGCATCACCGCGATCAACAGGAACGCGGTGATCAGCCAGGTCCAGACGAACAGCGGCATTTTCATCAGGGTCATGCCCGGGGCACGCAGGTTGAGGATGGTGGCGATCACGTTGATCGCGCCCATGATCGAACTGATACCCATCAAGTGGATGGCAAAGATGAAGAAGGTCACGCTTTCCGGCGCGTAGGTCGTCGATAGCGGGGCGTAGAAGGTCCAGCCGAAGTTCGGTCCGCCACCCGGCATAAACAGCGTCGACACCAACAGCAGGAACGCTGCCGGCAACAGCCAGAAGCTGAAGTTGTTCATCCGCGGCAGGGCCATGTCCGGCGCGCCGATCATCAACGGAATCATCCAGTTGGCGAGGCCGACAAACGCCGGCATCACCGCACCGAAGACCATCACCAGACCGTGCATGGTGGTCATCTGATTGAAGAATGCCGGTTCGACGATCTGCAGGCCGGGCTGGAACAACTCGGCGCGAATCACCATGGCGAACGAACCGCCGAGCAGGAACATCATGAAGCTGAACCACAGGTACAGCGTGCCAATGTCTTTGTGGTTGGTGGTCAGCACCCAGCGCATCAGGCCCTTGGCCGGACCGTGGACGTGGTTGTCGACGATTGCATGACCGTGGTCATCGTTCACAGCATTCATGGCCTGTCTCCTGCAAACGGGTGGGCTGGACGGCTCGGGGTGATTAGCCCCAAGCGTTCAAGGGAACACGCAATAGACCGGGTCATTTGCTTGCCGCCTGTTTGAGGGCCAGTACGTCTTTAGGGGTGACCATGTCGCCTTTGTTGTTGCCCCAGGCATTTCGTTCGTAGGTCACGACGGCGGCGATATCGACTTCCGACAGCTGCTTGCCGAACGCCGCCATGGCGGTGCCGGGTTTGCCGAAGAACACACGATGCAGATGGTCTTCTATTGGCCCGGTCGCGATAGGCGAACCTTTGAGTGCCGGGAACAGCGGTGGCATACCCTGGCCTTCAGGCTGGTGACAGGCAGCACAGGTGGTGTGATAAATCTTGTCGCCGCGTTCCTTCAGCTCGTCGAGGGTCCACTCTTTGCTGGTCAGCTCCTTGAGCTTGGCGGCGTCGGCTTTGCGCTCAGTCAGCCAGGTGTCGTAGTCGGCCTGGGTTTTGACGTCGACCACAATCGGCATGAAGCCATGGTCCTTGCCGCACAGTTCGGCGCACTGGCCACGGTAGATGCCGGGCTTGTCGACGCGGGTCCAGGCTTCGTTGACGAACCCTGGAATTGCATCGCGCTTGACCGCAAACGCCGGCACCCACCACGAGTGGATGACGTCGGCAGAGGTCACCAGAAAGCGCACCTTGGCACCGATCGGCAGCACCAGCGGCTGATCGACTTCCAACAGGTAATTTTCGCCTTTGGCAGTTTTGTTGTGGATTTGCTCTTGCGGGGTGGCCAGGTTGCTGAAGAACTCGACGTCCTGACCCAGGTACTTGTAGTGCCACTTCCACTGATAACCGGTGATCTGGATATCGATATCCGGCTCACTGGTGTCATACATCTTGATCAGGGTCGCGGTCGCCGGAACGGCCATGGCGACCAGAATGATGAAAGGCACCACGGTCCAGAGGATCTCGACCGTCGTACTTTCATGGAACTTGGCAGCCACCTGCCCGGTGGAGCGTCGATGCAGCATCATCGACCAGAACATGGCGCCGAAAACGATGATGCCGATCACCACACAGATCCAGAAAATGGTCATGTGCAGGTCGAATACTGCGTGACTGACTTCAGTCGCTCCAGGCGCCATATTCACAGTCCAGGCCGCTTGCGCCTGACCGAAAATCGACCACAACAGGAGGCCCATCCAGACATGTGGATGTCGCATCATTGCGGGTTCCCCTTATCGTTCTTGTTATCCCGCCGGCTAACACCGACGGCAAGGGAGCGGCTTTTTCAGACTACGAACTTGAATCGCCGGGCCTTGCTGCCTACGCAGTCGGGCGTCATCAGCTAACTCCATTCAGATCCGAGTATAGACAGCGAGTGCGACCCCGCAATGCGATGGCGTAAATGAGCTGAAACACCTGACACTTGCGCCACAGGCCACGGATGGAGAAGGATGTGGGATCGGTGATGGCAAATCGATATAACGCAGCGGCATGAAAGGTGAAATAATTATGACAAATACGTCTTAGCCACGTTTATAAGCAGGCTAACTTATGTCTTCCCCTATTTCCTTGCCTTCGTTTCCTGGAGTTTTCATGAACACCGCCGCATTGCGCGAGCAGATTCAACGTGCACAACAACATGAAGCCGAAACCGGTCAGCTGACCCGTCAGCTGGAAGTCCAATTGCCGCACCTGCATTCATCCATCCAATTGCCAGACATCGACGCCAAGGGCGTGATGACCCGTTTTGTCACTGCTTATATAGAACAAGTGCCGGACTTGCTCGACGCTGCCAATGACGTAGCGCGCGAAGCGGGGATCGAATCGCAGATCAAACCGGTGCTGACAATCGCCGAGCAGTTCTTCCTCCAGCCACCGGCAATCATGGCCGGTCACGAAGGCCTGGATGGCCTGCTGGACGAAGCCTACCTGGCACATCGCCTGGTAGAAGAGGTTAACGACCTCTACATCAAACATTTCGGCCAGCCACTGATCCCATTGGACATGACTGTCGCCAACCTGATTGCCCACCAACTGATCGGCGAGGACTTCGCCAATCAACTGGATGAGGCTGTGCATCACGCCGTTGATGAGATGCTGAACGAAGAAAGCTTCGCGCTGGAGTCCGTCGAAGCCTACCGGGAAAAACTCAACAGCCCGGACACCGGCGCCGCCTGGAAGCGCTGGCCATGCCTGTCGCGCCAGCTGGGCGTAGGCCTGGAACTGGATCAGCCTGCGGCTTGATCCAACTGTAAAAACCGAACACCTGTGGGAGATTCTATGTTGCAGGACAACCCTGCAACGGTCGATTCGGTTGGTATTCGCTCTGGTTTTTCATCAGGGCGAACGCCACCCGGGCGAGTTTTCGGGCAAGGATTACCAGGGCCTGAGTCTTCTTGAAACCTCTGGCCAGGTACCCTTCATAAAAGGGTTTCCAGGTCGCTGAACGACAGGCGGCCATGGCCGAGTTGTGGGCCAAACGCCGTATTTCCGGATCCCCTTTCTTGGTCAGACTGCGACTCCCCGTCTTTTTTCCCGAGTCATCAACCCTCAAGTCCATGCCCAAAAAAGCGATGAAGGCATTGCTGTCCTTAAACTCGCCACGCAAAAAAGCCGTCGCAAATCCGGTTGCCGTCAGTACACCGACGCCTTCAATGGCCTTGCAACGCTCAATATTTTCGGCGGCTCCGGCCTCTTTGCTCAGGTCACGCAGCTTTTTTTGAATGGCCAAATCCGAGTGCTTAAACGTCCCCATCAGACATTTCAGCTCTTCTTCCAGGCGCGGCTCATTGGCCCAGCTCTGAGCCAGACTGACACGCGCCTTGATCAGTGCTGCCCGTCGATGAAGCAGGCTTTGCAGGGCCTTGTAAGCCTTGGGCGGCGGGCTCCAAGCGCGTAACCCAGCCTGTTCATGCGCCAGATACCGAGCCAGAAGACGGGCATCGCACGGATCATTTTTAGCTCGTTGGCCGACACCGCGGCGGTAATGACTCAAGCGATAACCGTCCACGACGTAGACCTGATGACCCAACTCATGGGCCAACTCAACCGTGTCCAAGTGGTAAATGTTGGTGGCCTCGACGGCAATGCCACTTTTGGCGGGCAGCGTCTTGAGCCAGCGTTTGAGTGCTGCCCGATTATTGGGGATGGCTTGTGTGGTTTGCAGATCGGCGCGATAGACGAGCACCTCGGCCTTGGCCACATCAACACCCACGACCGTTTGCGAAGTAAGGATTGTCATGACGAATCCTCGGAGCTAGGGTTTAAGAGCTTGTTGGGGTCTACCGTTGCGCTGGCTTGTCTCTATCGTCGGCCTTGCCGATGAATTCCTTATTGGCGCTTTTGGGTAGAAGGGGTGGGACGAAGTCTCCCACGGTCTGTACTGGCTAGAGTCAGAATCGGGCTTTTAGTCCCACCCACCCCTTCAAGTCTAAACATACAAGCGGGCTTGCCCGCTCCCACACTGTTATCTATCCCGCGGAACCCACTCCTACGGTCGTCCGCAATCGCCCCTCCAGCCGGCGCTTCAATCCGCGCGCCTCGATCAGCAGTTTCGAGCCTTTGCTGGCATTGGCCCGCCCCCATTCCTCAAGCAACTCCAGACATGAGTGGTCGATATAACTCAGGTTATTCAGCGGCACATGCACCGTCGCGCCCGCCGGAATAGCCCCTAGCACCCGGGTCAACGCCGGCACCTTGAGAAAGGTCGCAGCCCCCATCAATCGCAACTCCATTTCGCCCTCTGCCGGAAGGTTGATCAGGCTGATTTTCAGTCGAGAAGCCTTCCAGGCCAGCTTCGCCAGGGTCAAGCCAAAACCGACCAGCACTCCGGTCAGCAAGTCGCTGAAGATAATCGCCAGCGCGGTCACCGCGTAGGTAATCATCGGCATCCGGCCATACCGTCCCAGTCCGCGAAACGCCTTCAAATCCACCAGTTTCACCCCGGTGTACACCAGCACGCCTGCCAGACTGGCAACCGGGATGCTTTGCAGCACACTGGACAACAGCAACACAAATGCCAGCAGCCAGACACCGTGAAAAATCGCCGACAACCGCGTTTTGGCGCCGGCCTGTACGTTGGCTGAACTGCGCACGATCACGCCCGTCATTGGCAGAGCGCCGACCAGACCGCAGAGCATGTTGCCGATGCCTTGGGCGGACAGTTCGCGGTCGAAATCCGAACGCTCGCCGCTGTGCATGCGATCGACCGCAGCGGCCGAAAGCAGGGTTTCGGCGCTGGCGATAAAGGCCACGGCAAAGGCGGCGATCAGCAGGTTGGGGTCGGCGAAATTCAACAGGTCGGCCGGTTTCAGCCAGTCAATTGCCTCGGCGAGGTTAGCCGGGACTTCGACCCGCTTGACGTTCAATGCCAGCGCCAGACTGGCAAGGGTCGCCAATCCAACGCCAAGCAACGCACCAGGAATAAAGCGCAGCGCTTGCGGGCGAAATTTCTCCCACAGTCCCATGACCAGAATCGTCGACAGCCCAAGCAGACCGGCCTGCCAACCCAGCCCGCCACCCAGGGTCGGCAAGGCTTGGGCAACAGCCGCCGGAAACCCGCTGAGGTTGTCCAGGCCTGAGGGTTTAGGGACTCCGTCGAGCATCACATGTATCTGCGACAGCACGATCAACACACCGATGCCTGCCAGCATGCCGTAAACCACCGCTGGCGCCGTCACGCGGAACCAGCAGCCCAGCCGCAAACGCCCTGCCACCAGTTGCAGAAACCCGGCCAGTAGCAAAATCGGCCCAAGCATCGCCACACCATGCTGGCGCACCAGTTCAAAGACCAGTACCGCCAGCCCCGCAGCCGGACCACTGACTTGCAGCGGCGAACCGGCCAGCCAACCGACCACCAGACCACCGATAATCCCGGTGATCAGGCCCTTGGCCGGCGGCATGCCGGAAGCGATTGCAATGCCCATGCACAAGGGCAGGGCGACCAGAAACACCACCACCGAAGCCAGCAGCTCCCGTGGCAAAACAGCTTTCAATTGCGCAGCACGCATGAGCGTTCTCCTGAGATTCTTCAGGCGTGGCGAAGCCCGACCGCTTTTTCAGCAGCCTTGGCCAGACCAGACAAGGTGTTTAGGAGGATTTAGAAGCGCGCTTTGGGCGTCGCCACGGGAATCGGATGACTGCCATCCAGAGGCAGGAAGCAGCCCTTATCCGCGTCGTAGGCTTTTATTTCGCTGGTTTCGATGCTGTAGACCCAGCCATGGATAAACAGCTGACCGTTGGCCATGCGCGAGGCCACTGAAGGGTGAGTGCGCAAATGCTGCAACTGGGCGATGACGTTTTCTTCGGTAAGCACCTGCATGCTTTCGTTTTCGTCAGCGCAATGGCAGTTTTCCTGGACCATGGTTTTTGCCACTTCGGCGTGGCGTAGCCAGGCTTTGACCGTGGGCATTTTTTCCAGGCTTTGCGGATTGAGTACAGCACGCATGGCACCGCAATCGGAATGCCCACAAATGATGATGTGCTGCACGCCAAGAGCCAGCACTGCATATTCGATGGCCGTGGAAACCCCGCCGTTCATCTGGCCATAGGGCGGCACTACGTTGCCAACGTTGCGGGTGACAAACAGATCGCCAGGAGCGCTTTGGGTAATCAATTCGGGAACGATGCGCGAGTCCGCGCACGCAATGAACATCGCTCGGGGCCGTTGAGCCGTGGCGAGTTTCTTGAAGAGTTCTTCCTGTTGCGGGAAGACCTCGTGGTGGAAGTGTAAAAAGCCGTCAACGATATGCTGCAGCGCTGCATCGGCGCTTTCAGCCACAGGGAGGGCGGAAGCCGACGCAGCCAACGGCTGTTTATCCTTGTCACTCATGATTCATCCTCTTTGACGGAGTAGGGAAATTTTCCCGATTTACCTGGGATAAAGCCAGCGACTGGTAAGGAAACATCCAGATCGCCGATCAGTGACCATCCAGTCACTTGATGAGCAAGGTACCCACCGAAACTTAACTCAAACTGAATCAACTGCTCTAGAACGTGCGTTCCAGGTTAAAAAAAACGTGACTGACGGACAAACACACAACGCTTTTCACTACTCACCATAGGCCAATTGTTGCTAAAGCAACGACATTTGAGCCCCGGGCGGACAAAAGGCTGTGCAGTCCAGGTTGAAGCCTTCACGTTGATTGAGCCCAAGACGTTTTATTGTTTTGGCGAAGCGTTGCGCCAACAGATCGGCGAACGGTCCTTCACCGCGCATACGAGCGCCAAAACGACTGTCATACAGTTCGCCGCCGCGGCTTTGACGGATCAAACTCAATACATGGGCTGCACGCTGCGGATAGTGGGCTGCCAGCCACTCCTCGAACAACGGTGCCACTTCCAGCGGCAGACGCAACATCATGTACGCCGCACTCTGCGCACCGGCCGCGTGAGCTTCGGTCAGCAGGCTTTCCAGTTCACTGTCGTTGATCATCGGGATCATCGGCGAACACAAGACACCCACCGGAATCCCGACCTCACGCATGACCCGAATCGCCCGCAACCGCGCCTTCGGGGCGGCCGTTCGCGGCTCAAGGATGCGCTTGAGCTCGTCGTCGAGGCTGGTCAGGCTGATCATCACCGCCACCAGCCGCTGTTCGGCAAGCTCACCGAGCAAATCCAGATCACGAAGAATCAACGAGCCTTTAGTGATGATCGTCACCGGATGCCGGTAACGCAGCAGCACCTGAAGAATCCGCCGGGTGATTTTGTGTTCACGCTCGATCGGCTGATAGGGATCGGTATTTGAGCCCAGATTGATCGGCGCACACTGATAACCGCGCTTGGAAAGCTGCTGCTCCAGTACGTCGGCCGCGTTGCTTTTGGCGATCAGCTTCGTCTCGAAGTCCAGCCCCGGTGACAGGTCCCAGTAGGCATGACTGGGTCGCGCATAGCAGTAGATGCAGCCGTGCTCGCAACCTCGATAGGGATTGATCGAGCGATCGAAGGGCAGGTCGGGCGAGTTGTTGCGGGTGATGATGGTTTTCGCCGTTTCGATGCGCACCTCGGTGCCTTGGGTCAGCGGTGCTTCCTGGTACCAGCCATCGTCTTCGACCACCGAACGGTTCGGTGCAAAGCGATTGTGCGGGTTGCTGGCGGTGCCACGTCCGCGAGGTGGCAAGGGCGTGAACATTGGAAAAACCCTCATTACTGTATGCGTGTACAGTACCGAAAGATCCAATGTCAGGCCAGTGCCGTTCGGCAGCTTCAGCGAAAAGATCAGGCTAGCCGCCTACCCACTTTATATAACTACTTGCTAATCACGCTATATACGCAAGAACGAGAAACATATAAGCATTGGTCATCCGATAAAGATAACCCGTACTATCCTTGGCACACGCACCACCAGACTGAATAACCATTAAAAGGATTTAACAATGTCTTTCTTTAATCAACGCGGTATCTTTCTGCAACTTATGCAGCCGAGTCCTTCTGAACCCAATACCCTGGTTTCACTGCAACTTGCCCGTAAAGAACTTGGCTGGGATGCGGAAAATGAAATGCAAACCGAGACGCTGGTGAAATCGATTTTCATGACGGCTGTTTCCAGCGACGGCGGGCACTCCTTCACCCTCGGAACCGTGCGCAAGGATGTCGACGGTGATGGCGACATTGATGCCGATGACAAAGCCAAGCTGCTGGCACTGGCCAAAGCTTACGCAAATATTGTTAATCCATGATTAAACTTGATCGCGTGGCGGCTAATGCACTCTACCGATCATAAACCAACGCCTGCGAGGCTCATTTCGCAGGCGTTGATTATTACAACTTAATAAACATCAATTAGAACTTGTTAGTTTTCCAGACTTGTCAGCAGGCATTGATTTCACTTCATCCTTGCGCACCTCAGCGACGTCAGCCGGCTTAATCTGCGCCCCCTTGTTTCCCCAACTCGTGCGAATGAAGTTCACCACATCCGCCACTTCCTGATCCGACAAACGCCAGGCGAATGCCGGCATGGTGAACGTCGACGGCGCCGTGTGGGTCGCCGGCAAGGTACCGCCCTTGAGCACGATATTGATCAACGAGACCGGATCGTCCGATTGCAACACCGGATTGCCCGCCAGTGCCGGGAATACCCGGGTGTAGCCATGCCCGTCGGTACGGTGGCAGGCGGCACAGTTGTCGATGTACACCGAGGCACCGGGTTTGCTGTCGTCACCTTTCCACAGCGCTTGTGCCACTTGCGGGTCGTACGGGTGTGGCTGATCGTTCGGATCATTCGCCGGCAAAGACTTGAGGTATCGGGCGATCGCTGTCAGGTCGTCATCGCTCATATATTGCATGCTGTGTTCCACCACATCGCTCATGCCGCCGAACACTGCACTGCGGTCACTACGACCGGTCTTGAGGAACTGCACCAGTTGCTCTTCGCTCCAACTACCGAGTCCATCCTTGTGATCGCCACGCAAGCTTTTCGCGATCCAGCCTTCTAACGGCGCACTGCCTGACAGAAACGCACTGCCTTCGTTGGCGCTCAAGGCTTTTTCCTGCATGGTCAGGGCTCGTGGCGTATGGCAAGCGCCGCAATGTCCGAGGCCTTCCACCAGATAGGCTCCACGGCTGATTGCCGCCTCTTTACCGTCGGCCGGCTGATACGCCACGACGCTTGGCGCAAACATCCAGCGCCAGCCGGTCAGTGGCCAGCGCATGCTCAACGGCCAGGGAATGTCGCTGCCCTTGTTCTCTTGAGTGACCGGCGCCACGCCTTTCATGAAATAGGCATACAAGGCTTTCATGTCTGCATCGCTGACACGGGCATAGGACGGATACGGCATCGCCGGGTAAAGCGTACTACCGTTTTTGGCCACACCATGGCGCACGGCTTTGTCGAAATCGTCAAAGCTGTAGTCGCCCAGGCCGGTTTTGTCCGGGGTGATGTTGGTGGAATAGATCGTGCCGATCGGCGTCTCCATCGGCAGTCCGCCTGCAAACGGCTTACCACCCTTGGCGGTATGGCAAGCCACACAGTCACCCGCGCGGGCGAGGTATTCGCCCTGTTTGATCAACGCTTGCGATGCATCTTCTGCCGCGCTGATCGAGCAACTGCCGAGCAGGGCAAGGGTGGCGATAACGAGATTTTTCATGGTCATCGCTCCTTAAGCCTGAACCAGCGGGCCGGGATTCTTCAGGTACTGCTCGCGAATCGCCCGCGCCGACCAGTAGGTCAGTGCCGCGACCAGACCGGTCGGGTTGTAACCCAATCCTTGCGGGAACGCCGAAGCGCCCGGCACGAACACGTTATGTACGTCCCAGCTCTGCAAATAGCGGTTCAGCGCACTGGTTTTCGGATGAGTGCCCATGATCGCGCCACCATTGAGGTGGGTGGTCTGGTAAGAAGCCGTGTTGAAATGTTCACCCACCTGCTTGCCGAGCAGGGCAATGGCCTTGGGGTTCATCGCTTGTGCGATCTTGCTCATCTTGTCGACCATGAAGCGATTCATCTTGATGTCGTTTTCATGCCAGTCGAAAGTCATCCGCAGCAGCGGCTGGCCGTAGGCATCGCGGTAAACCGGGTCGAGATCCAGGTAGTTGCCTCGGTAGGACTGATGCGCACCGTGAGCGTCCATCGACACCTGGTGGGTGTAATAATCGGCAGTCGCACGTTTCCATGCACTGCCCCAGGCGGGTGTTCCCGGCGGGTTCGAAGTTCCGGCAATCGGCCGGCTGCCGGCCTGGTTGACCCACATCGGTGCACCACCGACAAAGCCGTGCGGGCCGTGATCGAAGTTGTCGGCGTTGAAGTCATCCACCGCCACACCATTGCCACCTGCGCCAATGAAATTATTGGTGTGCACGTCTTTGTCGAAGTAGGCCTTGATCGTCGCCATGTTCTGATAGGCGAAGTTCTTGCCGACCACACCTTCGCCGCTGATCGGGTCGTACGGTTTGCCGATCCCGGACAACAGCATCAACCGCACGTTGTGGAACTGGAACGCACCGAGGATCACCAGGTCCGCCGGCTGCTCGATTTCCCGACCCTGACTATCGATGTAGGTCACACCGGTCGCCTTGCGCTTGGTACTGTCGAGATTGACCCGCAATACGTGGGAATTGGGTCGCAACTCGAAGTTCGGCAATGGCTTGAGCGCCGGCAGGATGTTCACGTTCGGCGAAGCCTTGGAGTACATGTAGCACACGTAGCCACTGCAAAAACCGCAGAAGTTGCACGGTCCCATCTGCGCACCGTAGGGATTGGTGTAGGGCCCTGAGGTATTGGCGGAAGGCAGGTTGTAGGGTTTGTAACCGACAGCATTGGCGGCATTCTGGAACAACTGCGCGGAGTAGGTGTTCTTCTGCGACGCCAACGGGAAGTGGTTCGAACGGTCCGGCGCATAGGGGTTACCGCCCTTGCCTTCGCCGACCACTTGACCTTTCACGGTCCAGGCCTGACCCGAGGTACCGAAGACTTTCTCGGCGTAATCGAAAAACGGTTCCAGCTCTTCATAGCTGACGCCAAAGTCCTGGATGGTCATGTCCTTGGGGATGAAGTGCTTGCCGTAGCGCTCCTCATAATGACTGCGCATACGCAACTCGATCGGATCGACCCGAAAGTGCACACCCGACCAGTGCAGTCCGGCTCCGCCCACACCATTACCCGGCAGGAACGCCCCGAGCTGACGGTTGGGCAGCGCAATGTCATTCACGCTATGGCGAATGGTCACGGTCTCTTTGGAGATGTCCTGAAAGAGTTTCTTGCGCACGCTGTAGGTGAGTTCGTCGATCACCTGCGGATAGTTGCCGTCGGGGTAGGTGTCCTGCATCGGCCCGCGTTCCAGCGCCAGCACATTGAGGCCAGCCTCCGTCAGTTCCTTGGCCATGATCGCGCCGGTCCAGCCAAACCCGACGATCACTGCGTCGACCTTCTTCATCGTGGTTGTCATGCTCACGCCCTCTCGCCGCGAATAGAAACTGCCGGGAAGGGGTATTGCTCGTTGCGTTCAACCCAATCCATGAAATCGGCGCGCGCGCCGGGAAAGCCGATCATGGTCCAGCCGACCATGCCTTTGTTGCCGCCGTGGATCGGGTCGCAGAAGAACCCTTCCTTGGTGTTTTGCAGCAAAAGGCTGAAAAAAATCTTCGGCGGGACGCTGTCGAATGTTGGCGTACCGGCCTCCAATTGCTTGAGCAAATCGTCTCGGGTAGCGCTGTCTTGCGCAGCAAAAGCTTTGCCGTTGAACGCCTTCGACCAGGCGTCCGTCGCGGCGATACCCAAACGGTAGATGTCCTTGGGAACCAGTTTGCTCTGCCAGCCCATTTCCGGCGCAGCGTCTGCATTGAACGGGCCTTGCATGTACCAGAGAGCACCCGCCGCGTACGGGGTATTCATTTGCCGGTCGATGTACTCCGGCACACCCGCTTCGAGTGCACCCGGTCCCTGTTCATCGGCAGGAATCAAGCGGGCAACCGCTGCCTGGATGAATACCCACTCTTCGGCGGTGAAGTAGCTCGGCTCATAAACACTGCTACTGACCGGCGTTTTGCCAGGACCGGCCGGTGCGGCTTCAGGAGCGGCCATCAAGACCGAACTGCCCAAACCGGTACTGGCAACGGTGACCACCGGGATCAAGGTCAGGGATTTGCGTAAAAACTCACGCCGCGGGTTGTCTCGATCTTGATCAGACATGGGGGGGTGCACCTCATCAGGCATTCACGGATAGATCAGCTGCTTCATGGAGCAGCTTGTCGTTTTGGCAGCGATGCAGGCCGATAAGGCCCGAAGGAAAAGAACATATCTGCAAACTTTAGTTACAAATGGTAGCAGGCTAAGCATATGAGTGAATCGTTTCAGTTTAAAATCCACAGATTATTTCTGAAGTATCGAGGGCCCCTCAGGCTTAACGATTCTTTGACAAGCCCCTCACAGAGCTTTGACTGCTCAGGGTTCAGGCTGGGATTTAGTCACCCATTCCTTCATCCACGGCTCCCTGACTCATGTCGAAAAACCACCTCTTGCTCGCACTGTGCCTGTCGCTCATGGCGTTATTTGCGTTCGATCAGGTTCAAGCCGAGCAAACCCAATCCATCCGTCCCGGCGAATGGGCCCAGCCCGTCGAAGCGCAGTACGGCCTTTACCAGATGTCACCGACTCTCTACCGCAGCACACTTCCCGATCACGGAGCGCTGCCGCTGCTGGAAAAACTCCAGATCACGACGGTGATCAATTTTCTGCCCGAGTCCGACGCAAGCTGGCTATCGACACCCGGCATCAACCTGGTGCAATTGCCGTACAAGACCAGCCATGTCGATGACAGCGAGGTGCTCAGTGCATTGCGGGCCATACAAACCGGTCAAAGCAAAGGCCCGGTGTTGATCCATTGCAAACGCGGATCGGATCGCACTGGCCTGATGGCTGCGATGTACCGCGTGGTGGTACAAGGCTGGAGCAAGGAAGACGCCCTCGACGAAATGACCCAGGGCGGTTTCGACGACAATACCCACTTCAAGAACGGAATTCGCTACATGATGAAGGCAGATATCGACAAACTGCGTACCGCACTGGCCAACGGCGATTGCAGTACCAGTGTGTTTGCGACCTGCTCGATGAAAAGCTGGTTGAAAACGGTCAATAGCGAAAAACCGAAGATCTGAGGGGCGCGCCACAACCAGCCCCTGCCCCAAACAGGCAAGGCGGGGTCGTGAACATACAATCGAGGAGTGTGGCGTCAGTCGATAAATACCGCCTTTGAGCGCTCAGACTCAAAGGCGGATTACCAAGCGCCGGGAGATCAGGAGTGATCGTCGGGCTTTTTCTTCAGCTTCGGATTGGGGAAGAACTGCACTGCCTGGACCTTGGCGTCCGGGACTTTCAACGCGGTGGTGTTGACCCGCGTACCCAATTCCTTGGGCACTGACAGACCTTGCTCGTTCAGCGTGTCGGAATAACCACAGGCCACGCATTCGCGGTGCGGCACCTCGTCTTCGCTCCACATCATCAACTTGTCCGGCTCGCTGCACGCCGGGCAGACTGCCCCGGCGATGAAGCGTTTCTTGGTTTTGCTCACTGGCGCGTCACTCATGCTGCCGCGTCCTCGTCGAGGCCGCTATGGCGCAAGAGTGCGTCAATCGACGGCGCACGTCCGCGGAAATCGACGAACAGCACCATCGGCTCCTGAGAGCCGCCGCGCGCCAGGATCGCCTCGCGGAACGCACGACCGGTGGCCGCATTGAGCACGCCGTCTTCCTCGAATTTCGAGAAGGCATCGGCCGACAGCACTTCAGCCCATTTATAGCTGTAGTAACCCGCCGCGTAACCGCCAGCGAAGATATGCGCGAAGCTGTTAGGGAAACGGTTGTAGGCCGGCGGACGCATTACCGAAACCTCGTCGCGCACGCCTTCAAGCACTTGCAGTACGCTGCGACCGTCGCCATGGGTAGCGTGCAGCTCGAAGTCGAACAGCGAGAATTCCAGCTGGCGAACCATCATCAGCCCGGACTGGAAGTTCTTCGCGGCGAGCATTTTTTGCAGCAGGTCCTGCGGCAGTGGCTCGCCGGTTTCGTAATGACCGGAGATCAGCGCCAGGCCTTCCGGCTCCCAGCACCAGTTTTCCATGAACTGACTTGGCAGCTCGACCGCGTCCCACGCCACGCCGTTGATCCCGGACACGCCGGAATATTCAACGCGGGTCAGCAGGTGATGCAGGCCGTGACCAAATTCGTGGAACAGCGTGGTGACTTCATCGTGGGTCAGCAGGGCAGGCTTGCCACTGTCGGCCGGGGTGAAGTTGCACACCAGATTAGCCACCGGGCTTTGCAGTACACCTTCAGCGGTGCGGCGACGGTCGCGGGCGCCGTCCATCCAGGCACCGCCGCGCTTGTTGGCACGGGCATACAGGTCGAAGAAGAAGCGCCCGACGTGCTCGCCGTTCTCCTTGATTTCGAACAGGCGAACGTCCGGATGCCAGGTGTCGAAACCTTTCAGCTCGGCGATTTCGATGCCATACAGACGCTGAACGATGGCGAACAGACCGCTCAGGACTTTATCGATCGGGAAGTACGCACGCAGGGTTTCCTGGGCAACGCTGTAACGCTGTTCACGGAGTTTTTCGCCGTAGAAACCGCTGTCCCAGCTTTGCAGATCAGGGCAACCCTGTTCGGCAGCGTAGGCTTTGAGTTGCTCGAGATCCTGCGCGGCGAACGGTTTGCTGCGCTTGGCCAGATCGCGCAGGAAGCTCAGCACCTGATCGCTGGACTCGGCCATTTTGGTTGCCAGGCTCAGCTCCGAGAAACTGGCGAACCCCAGCAGCTTGGCCAGCTCCTGACGCAGGTCGAGGATCTCTTCCATCACTGGGCTGTTATCGTTCTGACCGGCGTTCGGGCCTTGGTCCGACGCACGGGTGCAGTAGGCGGCGTAGACTTCTTCGCGTAGCGCGCGGTCTTGGGCGTAGGTCATCACCGCGTAGTAGCTCGGGAATTCCAGGTTGATCAGCCAGCCTTGCAAATCTTTGGCTTGGGCGGCGGCGGCCATTTGCGCCTTGGCCGAATCGGTCAGGCCGGCGAGGGCGGCCTCATCGGTGATGTGTTTGGTCCAGGCCTGGGTGGCATCGAGCAATTGGTTGGAGAAATGGCTGCCCAGCTCGGACAGCTTGCTCTGCACCTCGGCGTAACGTTTTTGCTCAGCCGCCGGCAAATCGATACCCGACAGACGGAAATCACGCAGCGCGTGTTCCAGAATGGTTTTTTGCGCGACATCGAAACCGGCTGCTTCCGGGCTATTGACCAGCGCTTCATAGGCCTGGAACAGCTCGCGGTTCTGGCCCATTTCGGTGGCGTAGGCACTCAGCGCCGGCAGGCAGGACTCGTAAGCCTCACGCAGTTCGGCACTGTTGCACACCGCATTCAGGTGACTGACCGGGCTCCAGGCTGCGCCCAGGCGATCGTTCAGTTCGTCCATCGCCAGCACCAGGCCCGCCCAGGTAGGCTGTTTGCCCTGGGTTTTGAGGATCTCGGCGATGGCGGCGCGGTTGTCCGCAAGGATCTGTTCGATGGCCGGTTGTACGTGCTCGGCGCGGATCGCCGAGAACGGCGGCAGGTCGTAGGGCTGCAAAAGAGGATTGTTCACGCTCACGGTTGGCACCTTGGCTGGAAGAAACATGTGGCCATCTTAATTACAATCGACGCCAACCGCAGCTATCAACAACAGAGAGAGAGCCTATCGTGTCCCTTCGCAAGTACCAGAACCACACCCCCGTGCTCGGCAAATGCGCCTTTGTCGACAGCTCGGCGGTGGTGATCGGCGACGTCGAAATAGGCGAAGACAGCTCTGTCTGGCCGCTGACCGTGATCCGCGGCGACATGCACCGCATCCGCATTGGCCAGCGCACCAGCGTGCAGGATGGCTGTGTGCTGCACATCACCCACGCCGGGCCCTTCAACCCTGACGGTTTCCCGCTGTTGATCGGCGACGACGTGACCATCGCCCACAAAGTCATGCTGCACGGCTGCTCCGTCGGCAACCGGATCCTGATCGGCATGGGCAGCATCGTCATGGACGGCGCGGTGGTCGAAGACGAGGTGATCATCGGCGCTGGCAGCCTGGTGCCGCCGGGCAAACGCCTGGAAAGCGGTTTCCTCTATGTCGGCAGCCCGGTGAAACAGATCCGTCCACTGACTGACAAGGAACGGGCGTTTTTCACCTACAGCGCGGCGAATTACGTGAAGCTCAAAGACCTGCATCTGGCCGAAGGCTACGACCAGCTCTGACACCGGCAGACTCACTCAGGAATATTCATGCATTACCAAACCGTTTTATTCGACCTCGATGGCACCCTGACCGACCCGCGTGAGGGCATCACTCGCTCGATCCAGTTCGCCTTGAGCAAACTGGGGATCGACGAGCCAGACCTGACCAAGCTCGAACACTTCATCGGCCCGCCGTTGCTGCAAGCCTTCATGCAGTTCTACGACTTTGATGAGCCGAAGGCCTGGGAGGCGGTGAATTTCTACCGCGAGCGCTTCAAGGTTACCGGCCTGTACGAAAACCGCGTGTTCGACGGTGTCATGCCATTGTTGGAAACCCTTGATGGGCAAGGGCGGCAGCTGTATATCGCGACGTCGAAGCCGTGGGTTTTCGCCCGGGAAATCGCCCGGCACTTCGGTTTCGATCGGCACTTCAAAGTGATCTACGGCAGCGAACTGGATGGCACCCGCACCGATAAGGTCGAGCTGATTGCCCATTTGATGGCCGAAGAAGGCCTGGACCCGGCCACCACACTGATGATCGGCGACCGCAAACACGACCTGATCGGCGCCAAACGCAACGGTCTGGACGCAGCGGCGGTGGGCTATGGATTCGGCAGCCACGAAGAATTGAGCGCCGAACAGCCGGCGTATCACTTCGAGACATTGGCCGAGTTGCATCAGACGTTTTTGCGGGGTTAACCGCTGGACCGCTTTTGTGGCGAGGGAGCTTGCTCCCGCTGGCCGGTCCGCGCTCGGGCGCAGCAGTCGTAACCTGTGGAAGGTGTTCAACTTGAAACACCGTGCCGCATGATATTGGGGTCGCTGCGCGACCCAGCGGGAGCAAGCTCCCTCGCCACAGGGCTATTTGCCAGCCAACGCTTTCAACGCTGCCTTTCGCTCCCCAACTGGCAACCTGCCGAGTTTTTCCACGGCGGCGTAGAAAGCCACCCAATTACCATCGATCTGTCTAAACAAAGCGGAAAACGCCGGCACCCATTGATCATAGAGTCCGAATGGCAGCAGCCGGGCGTTGTTCATCGGGGCATTGATCCAGGCATCAAAGCGCTTGTCGCCGGCCCATTGGCTGTCGCGCAGGGTTCGATAATCGCTGCGCAAACGTTCGAACTCGGCGACTTTACGCTGGCGCATCTGTTCGGTCGCAAGGGGCAATGCATAGAGTTTTTCGAGTCGCGTACGGGTGTCCAGAATCAGCTGGGTAAATTGATCACGTTGCTGCTCTTGAGCTTTGCCGGCCGGCGGTAAACCGCAAGCTGCACGCCATTGGCGGGTGCCTTCCTGTTCGACGAAGGTGGCGAAAGACTCGTTGAACTCTGTGTCGTCCTTCACATAAAACCGCTGATGCGCCAGTTCGTGAAAAATCAGCGTCGCCAGACGCTCGTCACCCCAGTTCATCATTGAACTGATGATCGGGTCGTTGAACCAGCCCAAGGTCGAATAGGCTTCAACACCGCTGATCGACACGTCCATGCCCTGCAGGCGCAACAGCGCAGCGTTGCCTCGCGCGGCGCTCTGGCTGTAGTACCCGCGATAGGCCACGCACCCGGCGATCGGAAAGCAATGATTCTGCGGCTTGAGGGAAAACTCCGGCGTGGCGAACACATTCCACACCACATACGGTCGGCCAATGTCGGCGTAGAGGCGATAACTTTTGTTGTCTGGCAAGTGCAACCGCTGGCTGGCGAACTCGCGGGCCTTTTGCGACTGAGCCAGGCGCGCGCGCAGTTTCGCGTCACGCGCAGGGTCGGCAACCACCTCGCTCACCGGCTCACGCGCCCGCAGCAATTGCCACTGACCGCTGGCCAACTGACCGTAGTAATTGACGCTCGAGCAACCGTTCAGCAACAAAAGCAACGCGGCCGGAAACAAAACGCGCAAAACGCGATCAAGTAACCGATGGCTTGAAAGCAGCCTGATCACATCAAATCATCCTTGGGGAGTCTGCCCGCAAGACTATCTCGCCTGACTGGAGCTTCGCTATGCGCGCGTTAATGCTGACTGCAAACCTGCTGATGCTGGCTGGCTGTGTTGGACTGCCCCAACCCGACCCGGCGCAGGCCTGGATCGACCTCGGGCCCCATCAACATGACACTGTGTTGCAAGCGCTGGAAGTGGATGCCAAGGCCACCGCCGATAAACGCTATTTCCAGGTTCCACCGGGCAGCCATGAGTTGAAGGTGCGTTATCAGTTCGCGGTAGCACCGACAAATATCGGCCCCGACGCCGAGCCGCTGTGGCGCGATTGCCGGTTAAGTGTGAAGTTCAACGACTTCAGTGCCGGCCAGCGATATCAACTGCAAGCGGGGAATATCGGCTTCCGGCCGTGGGCCAAACTCTATGATCAGCAGCGCAAAGTCGTTGGCCAAGCGCATCTGGCGGGCTGCCAACGCACCTGATCAGCGCTATGCTTATTACCTGACCGCTCGGAAATCAATCATGCGCAGGTATCTGCTGTTTTTCGCTATCAGCTCTCTGACTGCCTGTGTGAGCCCGCTACCCACCGCGAACCCGAACATGGCCTGGGTCGACTTCGCCATGCCGACGCCCGGGGGCAAAGTCCTCATGGCCGAGAGCCTGGACAATAAGCGCCTGAAAGACGGGCGATTCTTCCAGGTCACACCCGGCAGCCATGAATTGAAGGTTCGCTTCGACTTTGAGCAGTTTTACGGAGGTTTTGGCATGCAATTCGACTCGCCAAACCGACTGTGCTATTTGACCGTGCGCTACGATCATTTCGAAGCCGGCCAACGTTACCTGCTCGAAGCTCGCTCGCTGACCACCACACCCAGCGCCCGGCTGTATAACGCCAAGCGCGAGCTCGTCGCCGAAGAGAGTCAGACTTTTTGCATCCCGTAAGACGGATTATCTGTCGTTCTTCTGATAGATGATTTTCTTCGTTCCGCCTTCACACGTGCCGACCACCATGTTCTGGTCGTGCACTTCGTCATTGGTGACGATCTCCAGGGTGTAGGACGATACGTTATTGGCCTGGATCTTGGATTCGATCTCGGCCTTGAGTTCTTCGCAGGATTTGGTTGCCGCCAGGGCCGATGTGGCCAGCACACTGCAGATAACCGCCAAGGCAAAACGTTTCATGGTTGAAGCTCCCTTGAGGCAGCGCGCACAGTCATGCGCTGAAGCTGCTGTCACTTATTCGACCACAGTTTCAGTTCACGAGTTCTGATTTGTAGCAGCTGGCGTGCCAGCTGCTACCAGGGCGCGATCAGCCCACGAGTGTCGCATCAAGCGTGATTTTAGCGTTCAACACCTTGGAAACCGGGCAGCCTACTTTAGCCTTCTTGCTCAACTCCTCGAATTGCTGCTGGCTCGCGCCAGGGATTTTCGCTTTGAGCGTCAGGTGCACGGCGGTGATCGCAAAACCACCGTCGACCTGATCCAGCGTCACTTCGGCCTGGGTGTCGATCGTGTCGGCCTTGAGGCCAGCCTCGCCGAGAATCATCGAAAATGCCATGGAGAAACACCCCGCATGAGCGGCGCCGATCAGTTCTTCCGGGTTGGTGCCCGGGCCGCCTTCGAAACGCGCCTTGAAGCCATAAGGTGCATCTTTCAGGACCCCGGTTTCGGTGGAGATAGAACCAAGGCCGGTCTTCAAATCACCGACCCAATGTGCCGATGCTTTCTTTTTGATACTCATCTCTGCCTCCTCAATATCCGGCGCGAGGATCGCGCCTTCATGGTTTTCGGTTGCCTGGGTTCTGAGGATAGAAGGCTGGGCAAAGTTCATCGTGTCGGATCGAACCGCTTATCTGGTCGGCAATTTCACGTCTGCTATTGAAACTCGGGTATATGCCCACATTGCATAGAACACGCTCATGCATTCGGCAGGTTTTCGTTGGTGAAAAAAGCCTGCGTACCCTCATTGGAGAAGCCGGCTTATGAAACAACTGTCCGATATCAAGTTCTCGACGCTGGACCTGGTGCCCGTTCGCGAGAACGGCAGCCCTGCGCAATCGCTGCGTAACTCGCTGGACCTGGCGCAACACGTGGAGAAGTGGGGCTATAACCGCTTCTGGGTCGCCGAACACCACAACATGGATGGCATCGCCAGCTCTGCGACTTCCGTACTGCTTGGCTATCTGGCCGGCGGCACGTCGAGCATTCGTGTCGGCTCCGGTGGCGTGATGCTGCCCAACCATGCGCCGCTGGTGATTGCCGAACAATTCGGCACCCTTGAAAGCCTCTATCCGGGGCGAATCGACCTCGGTCTGGGTCGCGCACCGGGCTCCGATCAGATGACCGCCCGCGCCTTGCGCCGTGAACGCTCCGGCAGCGCCGACGATTTCCCCGAAGACGTCGCCGAACTGCTGCGCTACCTGGGCCCACGCACGCCGGACCAGCGCATTATCGCGATGCCCGGCACCGGCACCCATGTGCCGGTCTGGCTGCTGGGCTCCAGCCTGTTCAGCGCGCAACTGGCCGGCGAGCGCGGTTTGCCTTACGCCTTCGCCTCGCATTTCGCACCGCGTTATATGCATGAAGCGATTCGGGTTTACCGCAATCACTTCAAGCCTTCAGCCGTACTGGATAAACCCTACGTGATGCTGGGCGTGCCGCTGGTAGCCGCCGACACCGACGAACAAGCCGATTACCTGGCAACCTCGGTCTACCAACGAATCCTGGCGCTGATGCGCGGCCAAAGCCTGGTTCAACGGCCACCGGTGAAAACCATGGATGGCCTGTGGTTGCCCCATGAGAAAGAAGCCGTCGGTGATTTCCTCGGCCTGGCGATGGTCGGCAGCCCGGCGAAAATTCGCGGCAAACTTGAAGTGCTGATCGAGCAGACTCAAGCCGACGAGTTGATCTTCACCTGTGACCTGTACAAACACGCTGATCGCCTGCATTCCTACGAACTGCTGGCACAAGTAATGAAGGGCTAAGGCTCGGAAAGCGCCTGCAAAAAAGCCGACGCCATGGCGTCGGCTTTACATAAACAGCTGACTCAACCTACTTCTTGTAGACGATGACCTTCTTGCCTGCCTCGCATTTTCCGACCACCTTGCCACCCGCGGCCGCGCCTTTATCGACGATTTCCAGCGAATAGTTTTTGGAGCCCTTGGCATCGATTTTTGCCGCAATTTCGCTTTTCAGCTCTTCGCACGGTTTGCCCGCCGCAAAGGTTGTTCCCGCAATGCTCAACAAACCCACCGCCAATATAAATTTCTTCATCGGTCACATTCCCTGGTCGGATCAAAAGGGGTAAGCGTTAACACTCGGGCACCTGACGCCCAAGACGAAGTAGCGCTTTGCCATTCCCTATGGCAATCGGCCAGCGCACAAGTTCAGAAGCCTAGCTCAACCTCAGCTATTGGCAATCCGGAACCCGACTTTGAGCGTGACCTGAAAGTGTGCCGCCTTGCCGTCCTTGATGTGCCCGCGGGTTTCGGTAACCTCGAACCACTCCATCAGCTTGATGCTTTTGCTGGCCTCGGCCAATGCATTGTTGATGGCATCTTCAA
Source organism: Pseudomonas helvetica (assembly GCF_039908645.1). Taxonomy (NCBI): domain Bacteria; kingdom Pseudomonadati; phylum Pseudomonadota; class Gammaproteobacteria; order Pseudomonadales; family Pseudomonadaceae; genus Pseudomonas; species Pseudomonas helvetica. The sequence goes on along the minus strand of NZ_CP150917.1, from coordinate 38,776 downwards.
TGCTGGTAGGGGACGAGCCAACCAGTTCGACTTTCTTGTAAGTGTGATGGTCAGTCATGGCGTTCTCCTGGAGTTGTGATTAGAGCCTAGCAGCGATTGTCGGTATTTCTTCTGTCGTTGAAGGTTCAAAATGAATGCACTTTCCCGAACCGTTGGAGTCCCAACCAACACAAGCACTCAATCAATGAAGGAGAGTCATCATGGCCATCACCTCGTTGCGTAAAGCCTCATTGCAAAGCATGGAAGCCGAGATCGAAAGTCTGCTCAAGTCGCTGGAAAGCTTGAAGAGTGATACCTCGGACGAGTCGCTGAAAACCCTCAAGGCCCTCAAAAACAACGCCGAGAACGCGCTGAGACACTCGCGCCACCTGCTCAGCGATGCGTACGAAGAAGTCAAAGTCAAAACCCGCGAAACCGGGATCGCCACCCGCGATTACGCCCAGGAACACCCATGGACTAGCGCTAGCGTCGCAGTCGGTGCCTTGGGTTTGCTGGCCGCGTATCTGCTATACAAACGCGGCCATTAAGGCTGGCGCAGCTCGTTTTTCAGCCACTGCGCCAACTGCCGAGCGCGCCCGTCAGCGGCGCGCTTGGGTAGCCACAACGCCAGTTGCGCCGGGGTTTCACTGAAACCCCACGGCGCAACCAGGCGACCGGCCTTCAAGTCCTCGGCCACCAGCGGCTCAGGGGCAATCGCCACGCCCAGCCCGGCCACCGCCGCCTCCAGCAAATAATACAAATGCTCGAAACCCTGCCCGAACTTCAGCGCCTTGGCGTCGAGGTCGTTGCGCTGAGCCCAACTGGGCCAGGCTTGCGGGCGTGAAGTGGTGTGCAGCAAGGATTGGTTGAGCAGCGCAGCCGCTGGCGCCTGGCACAGACTGTCGTAACCGGCAAAGCGAGGGCTGAGCACCGGGCCGATGCGCTCGCTGGCCAATTCATAAACCTGCATGTCCGCAGGCCACGGCGGCTCGGCAAACACCAGCAAGGCATCGAGCCCCGGCCGCCGTGGGTCAAGATCGCCTTCACCCGCCGACAGGTGCAAACGCAAGTCCGGCAGGTCGGCATTCAACCGGCCCAGACGTGGAATGAACCAGCGCGCCAGCAAACTGCCAGAGCAGCCAAGCACGAACGGCGCGTCGGCGTGACCTTGCGTCAGTTCACCGCAAACGGTGCGCAAACGCTCGAAGGCCTCGCTGCTGGCATCACGTAAGCGCACGCCAGCATCTGTGAGTTTCAGGCCGCGCCCATCCTTGACGAACAGGCTCACCCCCAGATGCTCCTCCAGTACTTTCAACTGTCGACTGACGGCACCGTGAGTCACATGCAGTTGCTCCGCAGCCTGACTGACGCTGTTCAGGCGGGCAGTGGCTTCGAAGGCGCGCAGGGCGTTCAGCGGGGGGAGGTCGTGGCTCATGATATCTGTGAGTTTTTCTGACAGGTTACGGCGATCTTATCGGTTTTCAGCCCGGGACGTCAGGGGTAGAGTGAACGCCATTGCCACTTCACGAATTCAACTGGAGCGCCCCATGACCCAGACTAATCTGCGCAACGGCCCTGATGCCAACGGCCTGTTTGGCGCGTTCGGCGGCCGCTACGTTGCCGAGACCCTGATGCCGTTGATCCTCGACCTGGCCCGCGAATACGAAGCGGCGAAGGATGATCCGGCGTTCAAAGAAGAATTGGCCTACTTCCAGCGCGACTACGTCGGCCGCCCAAGCCCGCTGTACTTCGCCGAGCGCCTGACCGAGTTCTGCGGCGGCGCGAAGATCTACCTCAAGCGCGAAGAGCTGAATCACACCGGCGCGCACAAGATCAACAACTGCATCGGCCAGATCCTGCTGGCACGGCGCATGGGCAAAAAACGCATCATCGCCGAGACCGGCGCCGGCATGCATGGCGTGGCGACTGCCACCGTGGCCGCGCGCTTTGGCCTCGATTGCGTGATCTACATGGGCACCACCGACATCGAGCGCCAACAGGCCAACGTGTTCCGCATGAAACTGCTGGGCGCCGAAGTGATCCCCGTGGTCGCCGGCACCGGCACTTTGAAAGACGCGATGAACGAAGCCCTGCGTGACTGGGTGACCAACGTCGACAGCACCTTCTACCTGATCGGCACCGTGGCCGGCCCACACCCTTATCCGGCAATGGTCCGCGACTTCCAGGCAGTGATCGGCAAAGAAACCCGCGAACAACTGCAAGCCAAGGAAGGTCGCCTGCCGGACAGCCTGGTGGCGTGCATCGGTGGTGGTTCCAACGCCATGGGCCTGTTCCACCCGTTCCTCGATGACAAAAGCGTCGAAATCATCGGCGTTGAAGCGGCGGGTCATGGCATCGAAACCGGCAAACATGCGGCCAGCCTGAACGGCGGCGTACCGGGCGTGCTGCACGGCAACCGGACCTTCCTGCTGCAGGACGACGATGGCCAGATCATCGATGCTCACTCGATCTCCGCCGGCCTCGACTATCCGGGTATCGGCCCGGAACACGCCTGGTTGCATGACATCGGCCGCGTTCAGTACACCTCGGTGACTGACCACGAAGCCTTGGACGCCTTCCACAAATGCTGCCGCCTGGAGGGGATTATTCCTGCACTGGAAAGCGCCCACGCCCTGGCCGAAGTGTTCAAGCGCGCACCGACCCTGCCGAAGGATCACCTGATGGTGGTCAACCTGTCCGGCCGTGGCGACAAAGACATGCAAACCGTGATGCACCATATGGATCAGTCCCAGCAGGAGAAACACTGATGAGCCGCCTGCAAACGCGCTTCGCCGAACTCAAAGAACAGAACCGCGCCGCCCTGGTGACCTTCGTCACTGCCGGCGACCCGAGCTATGACACCTCGCTGGCGATCCTCAAAGGTTTGCCAGCGGCGGGCGCTGACGTGATCGAACTGGGCATGCCCTTCACCGATCCGATGGCCGACGGCCCGGCAATCCAGCTCGCCAACATCCGCGCCCTGGGCGCCAAGCAAAACCTGGCGAAAACCCTGCAAATGGTTCGCGAGTTCCGCAAAGACAACAACCACACGCCGCTGGTGCTGATGGGTTACTTCAACCCGATTCATTATTACGGCGTACCGCGTTTCATCAGCGATGCCAAGGAAGCCGGTGTCGATGGCCTGATCGTGGTCGACATGCCGCCAGAACATAACGCCGAGCTGTGCGACCCGGCGCAAGCGGCTGGCATCGACTTCATCCGCCTGACCACGCCGACCACCGACGACGTGCGTCTGCCGACGGTGCTCAATGGCAGTTCCGGTTTTGTGTACTACGTGTCGGTGGCCGGTGTGACCGGTGCTGGCGCAGCGACCCTGGAACACGTCGAAGAAGCCGTGGCCCGCTTGCGTCGCCACACCGACCTGCCGATCAGCATCGGGTTCGGCATCCGCACACCAGAGCAAGCGGCGTCCATCGCCCGTCTGGCAGACGGCGTGGTGGTGGGTTCGGCACTGATCGACCACATCGCTAACGCAACCACACCCGAGCAGGCCATCGACGGCGTACTCGGCCTGTGCTCGGCGTTATCCGAAGGTGTGCGTAAAGCCCGCGTCAGCTAAGAGTAAAGTTCCTGATACAGAGGAATTAGTGCCCGGCGCCGCAGACTAAATAGCAAGACCCAGGGGTTTGGAACCGAGTTCTAAGCCCCTTTTTTTGCTGTGGATGCTCTGAGGAAGACCCAAATGAAAATGCCCAAACGCTTGATCGCCAGCCTGGGTGTATTGATGCTCAGCGCCACGCCCTTGCTCCACGTAAGCGCCGATGAGCGCGACGATCATGATCGCGGTGGCCCGCGGTATGAGCATCGCGGCGATGATCACCGCGATCACCGCCCTGAATACAGACGGCCACCTCAGGACTTCGGTCCGGTGCGCGAAGTGATCCGCGTCAACCACGGGTATTTCGTCCGCGGTGCACCACCACCGCCAGGCGTTCGCTGGGTCAGAGGCCAACCCTTGCCGCGCGGCTACTACGGTGAACGCCTGGACAGCCGGGCCCTCGAACGCTTGCCGTATTACCCAGGTTACGAATGGCGACGCATGGGCGGTGACATCGTGCTGATCGCCATAGGCACCGGGGTGGTTTATGAAGTGCTGGAAGGGGTTCTGTACTAAATACCGTCCGTGGCGAGGGAGCTTGCTCCCGCTCGACTGCGTAGCAGTCGTAACTCAGCGACCTCGTCTTACCTGATGTAACCGGGTCGTTGAAGTTGGGGCCGCTTCGCGACCCAGCGGGAGCAAGCTCCCTCGCCACGGGTTTGCACTGTACTGAACATATGCTCAAAAAATCGACAAATCCAGTGGCCGAACCGCACCCATCCAGATCGCATGGTCGGTGTGGTCCGCCAGGTCGTCGCCCGTATCCGGGTGTACAAACACCACCAGACCTTTGCGATTAAGCGCCAGCCACGGCAGCACTTCGCCGAGCAACTCCGGTGCAAAGGCCAGCTGGCAGCTCCAGTCCGGGTGCGGGCCGACCAGCCGTTCGTGGACCCGGCCCATCTTCAGCGGGAACAGCTGCGCAGCCTGCTCACACAGGGCTCGCGCCTGATCGATGGTGTTCGCGTCAAAGTACACATGGGCGTGATAGCCCTTGATTCGTTGCATAGCGTTCTCGTGTCTCGGGATTCATTCCTCACCCGCAACGCTACACCGCAATAGACGGCAGCGCCAAACCTGTCAGCGACTCCGCGCTGCTGGCCTGTTCGGTCATCAGCCAATCGACGAACTGCTGAATCAGCGCACTGCGGCGCTTGCGCTGGGGCAAGACCACGTAATAGCCGAAGCTCGATATCGCCGTCTCGGCAATCGGTCGGCACAACAAGCCTTGCGCCAGCAAGTTATCCACAAGGTGCCGCCAACCAATCGCCACGCCCTGGCCGCCAATCGCCGCTTGAATCAACAGTGTGTAGTTGTCGAAACGCAATTGTCCCGGTGCCGGTGGGGTGGCGATGCCCAACGTGCGGAACACGCCGCTCCAGTCGAACCAGTGGCTGCTGTTTTCACCGCGTAAATGCAGCAGCGGTAGTTCCTGCAATGCGTGGGCGGGCAAGGGTACTGCGCGGTCTTTGAGCAGCAGCGGGCTGCACACCGGGAATACTTCTTCACTGAACAGCCAATGGCTTTCGCCCTGCTTGAAACGCCCATCACCAAACAGCACAGCCACGTCGATGTCAGTGCGCAGCATGTTGTGGCTGCGTTCGCTGGTGACCAGGCTGACGTCCACCTGTGGATTGGCCTCATGAAAACGGTGTAAACGCGGCATCAGCCAATAGGCGGCGAAGGCGAAGTCGGTGGCAACCTGCAACACTTCGTGCTGATGCTGGGCGCTGATCGCATTCAGCCCGGCGTCGATGCTCTGCAAACCGGCCTGTACCTGCTCGAACAGAATCGCCCCGGCCTCGGTCAGCTCAATGCCACGGTAGATGCGGTCGAACAGCCGCGTGCCAAGTTGCTCCTCCAGCCGTTTGAGCTGCTGGCTGACGGCGGGCTGCGTGGTGCCGAGCTCCACCGCCGCAGCGGTAAAGCTGCGATGACGTGCCGCGGCTTCAAAGGCGCGAAACAGGTCCAGGGACAAATCACCAAGGGCGTCATACATAAGCTGTGCTTATCCTAGTCATTGCCGGGCGTGGGCTTTACCACAAAGTGCGTGGGTTACATCCTCGATCACAGCACTTTCGCATAACTGCTCACTATGGAATGCCGCGATCTCATGAAGCGCAAGAACATTCTTTTCATCATGGCCGATCAAATGGCCGCGCCCTTGTTGCCGTTCTACGGTTCATCGCCGATCAAGCTGCCCAACCTGAGCCGCCTCGCCGCACAAGGCGTGGTGTTCGACGCCGCGTATTGCAACAGCCCGTTGTGTGCCCCTTCGCGTTTCACCCTGGTCAGCGGCCAGTTGCCAAGCAAGATCGGCGCCTACGACAACGCAGCGGATTTTCCGGCAGATGTACCGACCTATGCCCACTACCTGCGACGCCTCGGCTACCGAACTGCGCTGTCCGGCAAGATGCATTTCTGTGGTCCGGATCAGTTGCATGGCTACGAAGAACGCCTAACCAGCGACATCTACCCGGCTGACTACGGTTGGGCAGTGAACTGGGATGAGCCGGACGTACGCCCGAGCTGGTATCACAACATGTCCTCGGTGCTGCAGGCCGGGCCCTGCGTGCGCACCAATCAGCTGGATTTCGACGAAGAGGTGGTGTTCAAGGCCCAGCAGTACCTGTTCGATCACATCCGCGAAGATGGCGATCAGCCGTTTTGCCTGACCGTGTCGATGACTCACCCACACGATCCGTACACCATTCCCAAGGCCTTTTGGGACCTGTACGACGACAACGACATCCCATTGCCGGAAACCCCGGCGCAAACCGATCTCGATCCGCATTCCCAGCGCCTGCTCAAAGTGTACGACCTGTGGGACAAGCCGCTGCCTGTGGATAAGATTCGCGATGCGCGCCGCGCCTATTTCGGTGCGTGCAGCTATATCGACAGCAACGTCGGCAAACTTCTGCAAACCCTCGAGGATACGGGGCTGATCGACGACACCATTATTGTCTTCTCCGGTGACCACGGCGACATGCTCGGTGAGCGTGGGCTCTGGTACAAAATGCACTGGTTCGAAATGGCCGCCCGCGTGCCGCTGCTGGTCAGCGCACCGGGGCAGTTCGCCGCTGGGCGAGTCGGCGCTGCGGTGTCCACCGCCGACTTGCTGCCAACCCTGGTGGAACTGGCCGGCGGCACGTTAGAGCCGGGCTTGCCACTGGACGGTCGCTCGCTGGTGCCGCACCTGCAAGGGCAGGGCGGACACGACGAAGTGTTTGGTGAATACATGGCCGAAGGCACCATCAGTCCGCTGATGATGATCCGCCGTGGCGCCTACAAATTCATCTACAGCGAAGACGATCCGTGCCTGCTTTTCGACGTGCACAACGATCCGCATGAACAGGAAGAACTCAGCCAATCCTTGCAACATCGCCAGTTGTTCGACGGTTTTCTCGCCGAAGCACGGGCTAAATGGAATATTCCGGAAATCCACCAACAGGTTCTCGCCAGCCAGCGTCGACGACGTTTCGTCGCCCAGGCGCTGACGTTCGGCAAGCTGAAGAGCTGGGATCACCAGCCGTTTATCGATGCCAGTCAGCAGTACATGCGCAACCATATCGACCTCGATGATCTGGAGCGCAAAGCACGTTATCCACAACCCTGCCAAAACCAATAACGTAAGGGGAAGAACATGCAAAAGTTATCCACAGTACTGACGGCGGGGCTGCTGGCCTTGAGCAGCGTTTCGGCCTATGCCGAGCAAAGTTGCGACACGGTGAAAATGGCGGACCCAGGCTGGAGCGACATTGCCGCGACCAACGCCATCACCGGTTTCCTGCTGGACGGCATGGGCTACAAGGCCAAGGTCGACACCTTGGCAGTGCCGATCACCTTTGGCGGGCTCAAGGACGGCCAGGTCGATGTGTTCCTGGGTAACTGGATGCCGGCGCAGCAGGGCTTCTACGACAAATTCGTGGCCAATGGCGATGTCACCCAGCTGTCGAAGAACCTCGACGGCACCGAGTTCACCCTGGCAGTGCCAGACTACGTGTGGGACGCCGGTGTGCATAACTTTGCCGACTTGAACAAATACGCCGACAAGTTCGACAAGAAGATCTACGGCATAGGCTCCGGAGCCCCGGCGAACATCTCGCTGCAAGAGATCATCAAGAAGAACGATTTCGACCTCGGCCAATGGAAGCTGATCGAATCCAGCGAACAGGCAATGCTCGCCGAAGTGTCCCGCGCGGTTAAAAAGCAGAAGTTCGTGACCTTCCTCGGCTGGACCCCGCACCCGATGAACGTGCAGCTGAAAATGCATTACCTGAAGGGCGGCGAGAAATACTTCGGCGACACCGGCAGTGTGCACACCTTGACCCGCAAAGGTTATGCACAGGCCTGCCCGAACGTCGGCAAACTGTTGACCAACCTGAGCTTCACCCAGGAGATGGAGAACAGCATCATGGCCGAAGTGGTCAACAAGAAGCTCAGCAACGCCGACGCGGCGAAGGCGTGGATCAAGGCCAATCCGGCGGTGCTGGACAAGTGGCTTGATGGCGTGAAGACCGTGGATGGGAAGGACGCGTTGCCAGCCGTAAAGGCCAAACTGTAAGGATCTCTGACCACCCTGTGGCGAGGGAGCTTGCTCCCGCTCGACCGCGCAGCGGTCGCAAAATCGCTCATTGCGTTGTATCTGAAAGAGCGCGATTGCCGGTTTGGGGGCTGTTATGCAGCCCAGCGGGAGCAAGCTCCCTCGCCACAATGCTTTATCCTGACGCCTTTGAATGATTCCGACCGAGAGGCCCCATGGCAATCTCCAGACGCCATAAGCTCTTCCCCTTTCTCAGTTGGCTGCCCCGGCAAACCCGCGCCAGCGTTGGCCGCGACCTTGTCGTAGGCCTCAGCGGGGCGATTCTTGCGTTACCACAATCCATTGCCTACGCCCTGATCGCCGGGTTACCCGCCGAATACGGCTTGTACGCTGCCATCATCCCGGTGTTGATTGCCTGCCTCTGGGGGTCGTCCTGGCATTTGATCTGCGGCCCGACAGCAGCGATCTCTATCGTTCTTTACGCCAGCGTCAGTCCCTTGGCCATGCCCGGCTCCCAGGACTACATCACGCTGATCCTGCTGCTGACCTTCCTCGCCGGTATTTTCCAGTGGCTGCTGGGCATGTTGCGCTTTGGCGCGCTGGTGAACTTCGTTTCGCACTCGGTGGTGCTGGGTTTCACCCTCGGTGCGGCGGTGGTGATCGCCCTTGGGCAGTTGCCGAACCTGTTGGGGCTGGACCTGCCGAATCAGGCCACGGCGCTGAACAGCCTGGTGTCACTGATCGGCGATATTGGCGCGCTGGATAAACCATCGCTGGTGCTGGGTCTTGGCACTCTGGCAGTGGGCATTGTGCTGAAACTGCTGCTGCCACGCTGGCCGAGCCTGTTGATCAGCCTGATTTTCAGCGGCCTGTTGGTGTGGCTGTGGCCGTCGATGTTTGGCCATGTGAAGTTGGTCAGCTCGTTCGTCGGCCGGTTACCGCCATTCAGCCCGTTGCCGCTGGATCTGGACCTGGTGTTGCGCCTGCTGCCCAGTGCGGTGGCAGTCGGCATGCTCGGGCTGGTGACCAGCCTGTCGATTGCCCGCTCCTTGTCGCAACGCTCGCAGCAGTTACTCGATGCGAATCAGGAGGTCCGCGCGCAGGGGCTTTCGAACATCGTCGGCAGCTTTTTCGCAGGCTCGCTGTCGGCCGGCTCCTTTACCCGTTCGGGATTGAGTTATGAGGCGGGTGCCTGCTCGCCACTGGCCGGGGTGTTCTCGGCGCTGTGGGTGGCGTTGTTTGCACTGACCGGGGCGACGCTGATAGCGCATATCCCGATTCCAGCGATGGCCGGGAGCATTCTGCTGATTTGCTGGGGATTGGTGGACCATCGCGGCATTCGCGCGTTGTTCCGGGTCAGCCATGCCGAATTCGCGGTGATGGCGCTGACGTGCGTCGCCACCTTGCTGCTGGAGCTACAAACGGCGATCTACGCTGGGGTGTTGGTCTCGCTGTTTTTCTACCTCAAACGCACCTCGCAACCCCGCGTGCAGCAATGGAGCGAAGGCGATGAAGAGATTCTGCGGGTCGGTGGCTCGATCTTCTTCGGCGCCAGCCACTACCTGCAAGTCCGTCTGCAACGTACTCAAGGCTTGAAGGTGGTAATCGAAGGGCAGTACATCAATTTCATCGACTATTCCGGCGTAGAGATGCTGCACCAGGAAGCGCGAAGACTGCTCAGACAAGGCCGCAGCCTGATCCTGCGCCGGGCGCGCGGGCATGTGGTCGAAGAGTTGTTGAGACTGGAAGGACCGGAGAAATGCCCAATCCGGTTTGAGGATTGAAACACGCAAATACCGCGTCGACCCCTGTGGCGAGGGAGCTTGCTCCCGCTGGGGTGCGAAGCGGCCCTAAAACTTGCCAACTCGGTGCATCAGGCAATGTGAGATCGCCAAGAACGCGGGCGCTTCGCACCCGAGCGGGAGCAAGCTCCCTCGCCACAAAAGCCTAGAGCGCCAACTGGCGGCGGAGTTCAGCCAGCACAGGGGCGGTGTCCGGGCGTACGCCGCGCCACAGGAAGAACGCTTCGGCGGCCTGTTCGGCGAGCATCCCCAAGCCATCCATCGACACCGCGGCGCCGTGTTCGCTGGCCCAGCGGCAGAACGAAGTCGGTTCCTTGCCGTACATCATGTCGTAGCAAACGGTCTTGCCCGGTTCGATCAGGCTGCTGGCAATCGGCGGCACATCGCCTGACAGGCTGGCCGAAGTCGCGTTGATAATCAGGTCCACGGGCTCACGCAACCAGTCGAAACCACTGGCGGACACCGGGCCGAGATCCGCGAACAGTTCAGCCAGCAACTCGGCTTTTTTCAGTGTGCGATTGGCGATGATCACCGACGCCGGCTGCTCGGCCAGCAACGGCTCCAGCGCGCCACGCACTGCACCGCCTGCACCCAGCAGCAGAATGCGTTTACCGCGCAGGCTGAATCCGGCGTTGACCGTCAAATCCCGCACCAGCCCGGCACCATCGGTGTTGTCGCCCAACAGGCTGCCATCCGCCAGTTTGCTCAAGGTGTTGACCGCACCTGCCCGCTGGGCCCGTTCCGTCAGGCTGTTGGCCAGACGATAGGCCTCTTCCTTGAACGGCACCGTGACGTTGGCTCCACGACCTTCGCGGAAAAACTCCGTGGCACAACCGGAAAAGTCATCCAGCGGCGCCAGCAAGGTGCTGTAGTCCAGTTTTTGAGCGGTCTGCTCGGCAAACAGGCGATGGATCAACGGCGATTTACTGTGGCCAATCGGGTTACCGAATACGACGTAACGGTCCATCAGGATTCCTCGTTCAGACGTTTGCCAACCAATCGCGATCTTGCAGGAAATACTCGGTCAGGCGCGCTTCTTCACTGCCAGGCTCGGCCTTCCAGTCGTAACTCCAGCGCACTTGCGGCGGCAGCGACATGAGAATCGACTCGGTACGACCGCCCGATTGCAGGCCGAACAGCGTGCCGCGGTCGTACACCAGGTTGAACTCAACGTAGCGCCCACGGCGGAATTCCTGAAACTCGCGCTGTTTTTCGGTGAAGGCTTGTGCCTTGCGACGCTGGACGATCGGCAAGTACGCATCGATGTAAGCATCGCCGATAGCGCGCATGAAGGCGAAACAGGTGTCGAAGTCCCACTCGTTCAGGTCATCGAAGAACAGACCGCCGATACCTCGGGGTTCGTTGCGATGCTTGATCTGGAAGTAGCTGTCGCACCACGCCTTGTAACGGCTGTAGACGTCCGGCCCAAAGGGCTCGCAGGCCTTCGCGGCCACACGGTGCCAATGCACGCAGTCTTCTTCGTTGCCGTAGTAAGGGGTCAGGTCGAAGCCGCCGCCGAACCACCAGACCGCTTCCTCACCTTCTTTCTCGGCGATGAAAAAGCGCACGTTGGCGTGGGACGTCGGCACATGCGGGTTGTGCGGGTGAATCACCAGCGACACACCAAGGGCTTCGAAGCCGCGCCCGGCCAGTTCCGGCCGATGGGCGCTGGCGGACGGCGGAAGACCGCTGCCAAAGACGTGGGAAAAGTTGACGCCGCCCTTCTCGATGACCGCGCCGTTTTCGATCACCCGCGTGCGACCGCCACCACCGGCTGGCCGGGTCCAGGCGTCTTCGACGAAACGAGTGCCACCATCTTCGGCTTCCAGCGCAGCACAAATGCGGTCTTGCAGGTCGAGCAGGTAGGCTTTTACGGCCTCGGTGCGGGTAGTCATGGCATCACCTTGAATCGGGCAAAGCTACGCGGCGCTCGATCAGAACGGCGGCCGGCGCAAATGGGCGCGTAGCATAACACTGCACTCGTGACCGTCGCAGTTGACGAAGATCAAGCTTAGGAGTCCGATAGGGGCCTTCGCCGAAAGACCGACGGCAAACACACCAAGGAGAGTGCAGATGGCCAAACGTATCCAGTTCCGAGCCCATGGTGGCCCCGAAGTGCTTGAGTATGTGGATTATCAGCCTGCCGAGCCGGGCCCGCAGCAAGTGCGTGTCAGCAACAAGGCTATCGGTCTGAATTTCATCGACACCTATTACCGCAGCGGCCTCTACGCGCCGCCCGCCCTGCCATCGGGCCTTGGCGCGGAAGGCGCGGGCGTGGTCGACGCAGTGGGCAGCGACGTCACGCGTTTCAAGGTCGGTGACCGCGTGGCCTACGGCAGTGGCCCACTGGGTGCTTACAGCGAGATGCATGTATTGCCGCAAGACAATCTGGTGCATCTGCCGGATGCCATCAGTTTCGAACAGGCCGCGGGCGTCATGCTCAAGGGCCTGACCGTGCAGTACCTGTTGCGTCAGACCTACGAACTCAAGGGTGGCGAGACCATCCTGTTCCACGCCGCTGCCGGTGGTGTCGGTTCGCTGGCCTGCCAATGGGCCAAGGCCTTGGGCGTGAAGTTGATCGGTACCGTCAGTTCGCCGGAAAAAGCCGCACTGGCAAAATCCCTCGGCGCCTGGGCAACCATCGACTACAGCAAGGAAAACGTCGTACAACGCGTTCTGGAACTGACTGACGGCAAAAAGGTGCCGGTGGTCTACGACGGCGTTGGCAAGGACACCTGGCTGACTTCGCTCGACTGTGTAGCGCCACGCGGGCTGGTGGTGAGTTTCGGCAATGCATCAGGTGCGGTGGACGGGGTGAACCTGGGGATTCTCGCGGCGAAGGGCTCGCTGTACGTGACCCGGCCAACCCTGGGGACTTACGCCAACAACGCTGAAAACCTGCAAACCATGGCCGATGAGCTGTTCGGGATGATCATCAGCGGCCAGTTGAAAGTGGACATCAACCAGCGTTATCCACTGGCTGACGCGGCTAAGGCGCAGATTGAGCTGTCGGCGCGGCGTACTACCGGGTCGACGGTGTTGTTGCCTTAAATCTGAATTGTGGTGAGGGGACTTGCCCCCGTTGGACTGCGCAGCTGTCCCAAAATCTGCCAATGCAGTAAATCAGGCATATGACCCACGCCTGATTTACCGGCGCTACGCGCCCGAACGGGGACAAGCTCCCTCGCCACAAGGTCTCAGGCCGGGCGCACCACATTGCCGGTCGCCAGATCGCGAATCAGGCTCGGGTTTTTCCGTCCGCCCAGATTCCCGCCCAGCACCAGATCGATTTGCCCGCGGAAATACTGCTCGACGCGAATTCGCGAACGCGCTGCCGGCCGGCCTTGCGGGTTGGCAGAAGTCGACACCAGTGGTCCGACCAACGCACACAAATCCCGCACCTGCGGGTGATCGCTAACCCGCAACGCCACGGTCTCATGCACTCCGGTGATCCATTGCGGCAGCATGTTTTGATGGGGCACCAGCCAGGTGTTCGGCCCCGGCCAGGTGCTGGCCATGCGATCCATCCACAGTTCCGGGAAATCTTCGAACAGGAAGTCGAACTGGCGAATGTTGTCGGCAACCAGGATCAGGCCCTTTTCCACCGAACGGCCCTTGATCGCCAGCAAGCGATACACCGCCTCTTCATCCCACGGATCGCAACCCAGGCCCCAGACCGCTTCGGTTGGATAGGCAATCACCGCCCCTGCGCGAATCGCTTGTGCGGCTTGTTGCACACGCCAACTGTTGACCATTACCGACTCTCCAAAATAAGGCTGTGCGCAGTTTACCGATCTTTCATGAACCTAGCTTACGCGCGCAAACCAGCGTCCGCCTTCGCTCACCGCCCGTCCCTCCATTTCAAGCTCCGTCAGCGCCGCCAATACCTTCGGCAACGCCCATCCCGCCGCGTCGGCCAGGGCCTCGCTGGTATGCGGGGCGGCGAATAGCAGGCACAGCAACGGATGATCGACGGGCGCCGCAGTGTCTGTGGATAACGGCAGATTCTGCCAACCGCGCAGGCCTTCAAGGATATGTTCGATAGTCTCCACCAACACCGCGCCGTCACGTATCAACTGGTGGCAACCACGAGCCCCGGGGTGATGGATCGATCCTGGAATGGCATACACCTCGCGCCCCTGTTCTGCCGCCAGCCGTGCGGTAATCAGCGAGCCGCTGGCGACACTGGCCTCGACCACCAGCACGCCGAGGGATAAACCGCTGATGATCCGATTGCGCCGCGGGAAGTTGCTGGCCTGCGGTCCGGCGTCCAGCGGGAACTCGGAAACCACCGCACTGCCTTGTGCAATCATCGCGTCGGCAATCCGCCGATTGCGCTGTGGATAAAAATTTTCCAGGCCGGTGCCGAGCACTCCGACGGTCTGCCCTCCGACGTCCAGCGCGGCTTGATGCGCTGCCGCATCGATTCCCAATGCCAAGCCGCTGGTGATGACAAAACCGGCGCCTGCCAGGCTGCGGGAAAACGCCGTGGCGGTGTCCATCCCCGGCCTTGATGCGCGTCGGCTGCCGACCATCGCCAGCTGCGGTTTTTCCAGAATGCCCGGATCGCCCGCGACAAATAACAGCGGTGGCGGGTCACTGATTTCTGCCAACAGAGCCGGGTAGCCCGGCTGGTCAACCATCAGTAAATACTGGCCTTCACGCTCTAGCCAGGCTAATGCGTGGTAGGCGCCATCACGAATAAGCGGGCTACGCCGAGCGTCGGCGCACGCCGCTGGCAACCCCAACGCACGCCAGGCAGAGGCTGGTGCGCTGATGGCTTTTGAGGCCGAGCCAAAAGCTTCGAGCAGCTTTTGAAAACGTCGAGGGCCGAGCTCCGGAAGACGATGCAAACGCAAACGCGCTTCCAGTTCCGCCGGTGAAACCTGCGTAGGTGCGAACAGCGGCATAAGATCATCCTTGATCGTTATTGGTCGTGTTGAATCAGCAACAAGCTGTGGATAAGTCTGTTGGTAACTTGTTGAGTCTTTTACGGATTACGCACCTTGTCCATCACCGCGAGGGAGCGCGAAGCGTTGAGCACCAAGCCATAGCTGAGCTTTTCGTAGGTGCGGAAGATCATCAGCAAACCGGCGCGTTCATCCGGTATTTTCACCTGTTCGCCGGTGACCCGGTCACGTACGGTTTCACCGGTTTTCATCACCACCAGCACGTTGCCTTCGGCCAAGCCGTCGCGCTGGCCCTTGTTCAAAGTGACCACATCGAGCGCACCGATCTGCGTAACACCACGTGGCACGTCGATGATCAAGCCGTGAATATCGGTTTTCGGTGCGCTGGGCATGAAGGTTGAGTTGATCGCCCGTTCTTCGCCGCTGAACAAGCGGTCGCCGAGTCGAACCTCTTGAGTGGTGCGTTGCAAGGCGAGAGTGGCGACATCGCCTTCAGTGGCGATGATCTCGCCGCCGCCGATATCGTCGGCGTTGATCCCCAGAAACTCTTTGCTTTGCGGGTCGCTGTAGACCTTGCCCTGACGGAAAATGCCGTACACCGAATGCTCCGGGTCGAACTTGCCGCGTGCGTAGATGCGATCGCCCATACCGCTGAGTACCCGTTCGGCGTCGCCGGCAACGATGTACGGTGCCTTGTTGAAGTCTTCGACGTTGTCGATGATGCGGTTGCTCAACAGGAAACTGTTGATCGAGCGCAGCGGAATACTCGGAATGGCGTCGGCCATCGGCGTGCTGCGCACTTGTGGCGAAAGCTTGATAGTGCCGCGTGAAGCCCCGCGATTGAGGGTCAGGCGCGGTTGCCCGTTGATATAGACCAGTGACAGCGAGTCACCGGGATAGATCAGGTTGGGGTTTTCGATTTGCGGGTTGGCCTGCCAGAGTTCGGGCCATTTCCAGGGTTCGCGGAGGTATTTCCCGGAGATGTCCCAAAGTGTGTCGCCCGCCACCACGGTGTAATGCTGTGGAAAACCTTCCTTGAGTTGCACTTGTCCGTGTGCGAAACCGGCCGAGGCCAGAAGCAGCAAGGCGAGTAGTGATTTCCTCATGCGGTGAATCCCTTTATTATGTGCATTCGAGTAGAACGCCAGAGCCCTCGTGGCCCGCTCCCCCTTTCTAATGAAAAGAAGGGAGCTACGTTTTACAACGGTAGCCTGCATCTTCGGACCCGCCAGGCCATCGGCCCAGACTTTACTTCACACGTGCAGCAATTACGCTTATGGCTATTTTGAACATCCTCGAATTTCCCGACCCGCGCCTGCGTACTATCGCCAAACCGGTGGCCGTAGTGGACGACGAAGTGCGGCAGTTGGTCGATGACATGTTTGAAACAATGTATGAAGCACCCGGCATCGGCCTCGCGGCGACCCAGGTCAACGTGCACAAACGCATCGTGGTCATGGACCTTTCCGAAGACCGCAGCGAACCTCGGGTGTTCATCAACCCCGAGTTCGAAGTCCTGACCGACGAAATGGGTCAGTACCAGGAAGGCTGCCTTTCGGTACCGGGCTTCTACGAAAACGTCGACCGTCCGCAACGCGTGAAGATCAACGCCCTGGACCGTGACGGCCAGCCTTTTGAACTGATCGCCGAAGAACTGCTGGCGGTGTGCATTCAGCACGAATGCGACCACCTCAACGGCAAATTGTTCGTCGATTACCTGTCCACGCTCAAACGCGACCGGATCAAGAAGAAGCTGGAAAAGCTCCATCGCCAGAACGCTTGATGCCCTTCCAAAGGCTTGCTGCGGCAAGCCTTTTTCTTTTCCGCGTGTTTCCAACCGAGAATTCCCATGACTGAGCCACTGCGCATCGTCTTTGCCGGCACCCCCGAATTTGCCGCCGAACACCTCAAGGCCCTGCTCGACAGCCCTTATGAGATCGTTGCGGTCTACACCCAACCGGATCGCCCGGCGGGTCGTGGGCAAAAGCTGATGCCGAGCCTGGTCAAGCAGTTGGCTCTGGAGCACAACATCCAGGTGCTGCAGCCACCAACCCTGCGCAACGCCGAGGCCCAGGCCGAACTGGCCGCACTCAAGCCGGACCTGATGGTCGTCGTTGCCTACGGCCTGATCCTGCCGCAAGTGGTGCTGGATATTCCGCGTCTGGGTTGCATCAACAGCCACGCCTCGTTGCTGCCACGCTGGCGCGGTGCGGCGCCGATCCAGCGCGCCGTCGAAGCGGGCGACGCTGAAAGCGGCGTGACCGTGATGCGCATGGAAGCTGGCCTCGACACCGGGCCGATGCTGCTCAAGGTCACCACGCCGATCAGTGCTGATGACACCGGTGGCAGCCTGCATGACCGTCTCGCCGAAATGGGCCCGCCAGCCGTGGTTCAGGCAATTGCCGGGCTGGCCGCCGGTACGCTGGAAGGCGAAATCCAGGACGACAGCCTGGCTACTTATGCACACAAACTGAACAAAGACGAAGCGCGCATCGACTGGAACCGCCCAGCGGTTGAGCTGGAGCGTCTGGTTCGCGCGTTCAATCCGTGGCCGATCTGCCACAGCACGCTCAATGGCGAAGCCTTGAAAGTACTCGCTGCCAGCCTCGCCGAAGGCAAGGGCGCACCGGGCGAGATCCTCGGCGCCAGCAAAGACGGCTTGATCGTCGCCTGCGGTGAACAGGCGCTGTGCCTGACGCGCCTGCAATTGCCTGGCGGCAAGGCGCTGAACTTCAGCGACTTGTTCAACAGCCGTCGTGAGAAATTTGCCGTGGGCACCGTCTTAGGCCTTGCGGTGGACGCCCAATGAACCCGCGTCTGGCCGCCGCCAAGGCCCTGGCCGCCGTCCTTAACGGCAAGGCTTCGCTGAACAGTTCGTTGCCGACGCAACTGGACAAGGTCGAAGACCGCGATCGCGGCTTCACCCAGGACCTAGCCTTCGGCACCGCACGCTGGCAGCCGCGCTTGTCGGCGCTGGCGGCCAAGCTGCTGCAAAAACCTTTCAAAGCCGCTGACGCCGATGTCGAAGCGCTGTTGCTGGTCGGCCTTTACCAGTTGTTGTACACCCGTGTCCCGGCCCACGCCGCCATCGGTGAAACCGTGGGCTGCGCCGACAAGCTGAAAAAACCGTGGGCCAAAGCCCTGCTCAACGCCGTGCTGCGCCGTGCCCAACGTGAAAGCGAAACACTGCTGGCCGAGCTTGAGCACGATCCGGTGGTGCGCACCGCCCACCCGCGCTGGCTGCAAAAATCCCTCAAGGCGTTCTGGCCAGAACAGTGGGAAGCCATTTGCGCCGCGAACAACGCGCATCCACCCATGATTTTGCGGGTCAACCGTCGTCATCACACTCGCGATGCCTACCTCGCCTTGCTGAGTGATGCCGGTGTCGCGGCCAAGCCGTGCGTGTTCAGTCGGGACGGCATCGTGCTCGACACGCCAGGCGATGTGCGCCAACTGCCGGGTTTCGCCGATGGCTGGATCAGCGTGCAAGACGAAGCCGCGCAACTGGCGGCGGATCTGCTGGACCTGGCGCCGGGCCAACGGGTGCTCGACGCCTGCTGCGCACCGGGCGGCAAGACCTGCCACATCCTTGAAGTCGAGCCGAAACTGGCCGGCGTAGTGGCCGTGGACCTGGAAGCCAAGCGTCTGGTGCGTGTGCGGGAAAACCTTGAGCGGCTGGGCCTCAGCGCCGAATTGATCGCCGCCGACGGCCGCGACACTCAGGCGTGGTGGGACGGCAAGCCGTTCCAGCGCATCCTGCTCGACGCGCCCTGCTCGGCGACCGGCGTGATTCGCCGCCACCCGGACATCAAACTGACCCGCCAGCCGGATGACATCACTGCGCTCGCGGTGCTTCAGGGTGAACTGCTCGACGCGATGTGGCCGACCCTCGACGTCGGCGGCATCCTGCTGTACGCCACTTGCTCGACCTTGCCGACCGAAAACACCGAAGTCATCGAAGCCTTCCTCGCCCGAACTCCGGGTGCTCGCGAGCTGGATATCGCCAGCCAGGCCGGTATCAAGCAACCGCATGGCCGCCAGTTGCTGGCACAAGAGGGCGGTCACGACGGGTTCTACTACGCCAAGCTGATCAAGATTGCCGCCGCGCGCGGTTAAGCGGATTTCAAAGGAGTGACCGGATGAAGATCATCATCCTCGGCGCCGGGCAGGTCGGCGGTACGCTGGCGGAACATTTGGCCAGCGAAGCGAATGACATCACCGTGGTCGATACCGACGGCGAACGCCTGCGAGACCTCGGTGACCGCCTCGACATCCGCACTGTGCAAGGTCGCGGCTCGTTCCCAACGGTGCTGCGCCAGGCCGGTGCCGACGACGCCGACATGCTGGTGGCGGTGACCAACAGCGACGAGACCAACATGGTCGCCTGCCAGGTCGCGCACACCCTGTTCCATACGCCGACCAAGATCGCCCGGGTGCGCGAAGCCGCGTACCTGACCCGCGCCGGCCTGTTCGACAACGACGCGATCCCGGTCGACGTGCTGATCAGCCCCGAACAAGTAGTGACCCATTACATCAAGCGCCTGATCGAGCACCCCGGTGCATTGCAGGTGATAGATTTTGCCGAGGGCAAGGCCCAACTGGTGGCGGTCAAGGCCTACTACGGCGGACCGTTGGTGGGGCAGCAACTGCGCCAGTTGCGCGAACACATGCCGAACGTCGATACCCGCGTGGCAGCGATTTTCCGTCGTGATCGACCGATCCTGCCGCAAGGCGATACGGTGATCGAAGCCGACGACGAAGTGTTTTTTATCGCGGCCAAAGCGAACATTCGCGCCGTGATGAGCGAAATGCGCCGGCTCGACGAGAGCTACAAACGCATCGTCATCGCCGGTGGCGGGCAGATCGGCGAGCGGCTGGCCGAGGCGATTGAAAGCCGCTATCAGGTGAAGATCATCGAGATGAACCCGGCGCGCTGCCGCTACCTCTCGGATACCCTCGACAGCACCGTGGTGTTGCAGGGCAGCGCCTCGGACCGCGATCTACTGCTGGAAGAGAATATCGCCGACGCCGATCTGTTCCTGGCGCTGACCAACGACGACGAAGCCAACATCATGTCGTCGCTGTTGGCCAAACGCCTGGGCGCGAAGAAGGTGATGACCATCATCAACAACCCGGCCTATGTCGACCTGATCCAGGGCGGTGATATCGATATCGCCATCAGCCCGCAACTGGCGACTATCGGTACTTTGCTGGCCCACGTGCGCCGGGGCGATATCGTCAGCGTGCACTCGCTGCGTCGCGGTGCGGCAGAAGCCATCGAGGCGATTGCCCATGGTGACGCGAAGTCGAGCAAGGTGATCGGCAAGGCCATCGAAAACATCGTCCTGCCGCCGGGGACTACTATTGGTGCAATCATTCGCGATGAAGAAGTGTTGATCGCCCACGACGACACCGTGATCGAAGCCGGCGACCATGTGATTCTGTTCCTTGTGGATAAAAAGCATATTCGTGATGTGGAGAAGTTGTTCCACGTGGGGTTGAGCTTTTTCTGATCTGTGCGCAATTGTGGCGAGGGAGCTTGCTCCCGCTCGGCTGCGCAGCAGTCGCAAAATCTGCAACTATGTTCTTTCAGGCACATCGAGTCAGCTGAGTTGCGACCGCTTCGCGCTCGAGCGGGAGCAAGCTCCCTCGCCACGAAAGCCATTCGACACCCATTCAAGGAGCCCATAGATGATCGAATCCCTCGAAAAAATGCTCGCCAAGGGTGTGGATAACTCGCTGCTGCGCTTCGGCCTGGGCAAGGGTTATCTGGATCTGGGCGAACATGCCAAGGCCGCCGAGCATTTCAGCCGCTGCGTGGCATTCGATCCGAAGTACTCGGCAGCCTGGAAGCTGTTGGGCAAGGCTTATTTGGCACAGGCAAACCATGCAGCCGCCCGTCAGGCCTGGGAGCAGGGTCTGGAAGCAGCTCGCGCGCATGGCGACAAGCAGGCAGAAAAGGAAATGACGGTGTTTCTGAAGAAGCTTGACCGGTTGGACAGCTGATCAAAAAACGCTCAACTCAAAGGTAACGCAGGCCGATGCCTTCCGCGTCGACCTGCACCACTTCCATGCGCACTCGCGGCGCACCGCACGGCAACCCCTGCACCTGACCATAGACGACCGCGCCTTTGGCCAACGCCGCGAGCGTCGGATGCTTCACGTAGACGCCGCTGGCGGAAAGGTTGCGAGTCTGGCCCAGGCACTCGCCGAAGCTCTCATGCTGGATCTTGATTCGAAATGACTTACGGTGTTCGGACATCTTCTGCGCCCTTGATTGAACGGTTGTGGATAACCCCAGCCCAAGGTTATCCACAGATCATGCCAGCTGGATCAATACCAGCGTGCTTCGCCCGGCGGGCGTTTCTTGAAGCGCTTCATGCTCCACATGTATTGGCTCGGGTAAGCCCGCACATATTTCTCGACGATCTGGCTCATGGCTGCGCAGGACGTCTCGGTATCGGTGCTGTACATAGCCTCGGGCGCGGCTTCCAGGATCACTTTGTAGCCTGAACCGTCCGGCAGGCGCAGGGCGTGCAGGAAGACGCCGACCGCTTTGCCGCCCGCGAGCATGTTCGGCACGAACTTGCTGGTCAAAGCCTTGGTGGCGAAGAAGGGCACGAAGATCCCGGCGGATTCGGCCGGTTCCGGGTCAGCCGGAATCCCCACTGCACCACCTTTGCGCACTTCCTTGATGACACTGAGGATGCCTTCCTTGGTGGACGCTGCCACGCGGTTGCCCAACTGCACCCGTTGCTTGCGCAGCAATTCATCCACCGCCTTGAGCTTGGGCGGACGGTAGAAAATGATCGGTTTGCACTGGCTGCAATAGAAGTGGTTCAACACCTCCCAATTGCCCAGATGGCTGGTGATGCCGACCACGCCTTTGCCGGAAGCCAGCGCGTCCTTGAG
This sequence comes from Pseudomonas helvetica, assembly GCF_039908645.1. Taxonomy (NCBI): domain Bacteria; kingdom Pseudomonadati; phylum Pseudomonadota; class Gammaproteobacteria; order Pseudomonadales; family Pseudomonadaceae; genus Pseudomonas; species Pseudomonas helvetica. The sequence continues at coordinate 17,011 of NZ_CP150917.1, read as the reverse complement.
CACATCGAGGCCTTCGACTTCACGCACCAGATCGATGGAACGCTGGGCCGGCCAGATCCAGGCGCAGGCGCTTTCGGTCAATGATTTGCCGATGTCCATCAGGCTCTGTCCCACCAGACGCTCGCGCTCGGCGGCGTCCATGTCCGGGAAACACTTGGCGAGGTTGATGCGCACCACGTCGCGGGAACGGTTGGGGGTTTTCCACATGACCCAGCCAATCGCCGCACCTACCGTTTGCACCGCCCGCCACGGGAGCAGGGCAAACAAACGCAGAGCGCCTACCAGCAAGGCGCCTTTAAACTTATCCACAGGTCACTCCTGATCTTCTGAACCGACGTCATGAACCTTGTCGCGAGCCGGCTATTCTAACCGCCCACTGCGCAAGATGGCGTAACGATCACAATCGGTGGTGTGATCCATGACCATGCCCGAGGCCTGCATCAAGGCATAGCAGATGGTCGGGCCGACAAACGTGAAGCCGGCTTTTTTCAGACCTTTGCTCATCTCCACGGCGGCCGGCGTCACGGCCGGCACTTCGCTGCGATCCTTGAAATGATTGATCTTCGGGACGCCGCCGACAAACGACCAAAGCAGCTCCACCGGGTCCTCCAGCGCCATCCAGGCCTGGGCATTGCGCCGTGCGGCATTGAGTTTCAGGCGGTTGCGAATGATCCCCGGATCAAGCATCAAATCGTCTATTTCGGCGTCGCTCATCTGCGCCACCCGTTGTACATCGAAGCCGAACAACACCTCACGGTAGCGCTCGCGCTTCCTCAGCACGGTGATCCAAGACAGGCCGGCCTGGAACCCTTCGAGCAAAAGCAACTCGAACAAGCGCTGCGCATCGCGTAGCGGTACGCCCCACTCCTGATCGTGATAAGCCATGTACAGCGGATCTTCGGAACACCAAAAGCAGCGTGGCATAAGGCTCCAGGGGGCGTGCGGACGAATGAATCGGGTATACTCCCGCTCTTTAAATCGCAGCCCAAGAAACAGGTGAATTTCGTGAGCCAGCCTACGCCAGCCGTGCGTACCTTCCAAGACTTGATCCTCGCCCTCCAGCAATACTGGGCCGAGCAAGGTTGTGTGGTACTTCAGCCCTACGATATGGAAGTAGGCGCCGGCACTTTCCATACCGCCACGTTCCTGCGCGCCATCGGCCCGGAAACCTGGAACGCCGCTTATGTGCAGCCCAGTCGTCGCCCGACTGACGGCCGCTACGGCGAAAACCCGAACCGTCTGCAGCACTACTACCAGTTCCAGGTAGTCCTGAAGCCGAACCCGGACAACTTCCAGGAACTGTACCTGGGCTCCCTCAAGCACGTGGGCCTGGACCCATTGGTGCACGACATCCGTTTCGTCGAAGACAACTGGGAATCGCCGACCCTCGGTGCCTGGGGCCTGGGCTGGGAAGTCTGGCTCAACGGCATGGAAGTGACGCAGTTCACCTACTTCCAGGCGGCGGGTGGCATCGAGTGCTACCCGGTGACCGGCGAGATCACCTACGGCCTCGAGCGTCTGGCCATGTACCTGCAAGGCGTGGACTCGGTCTACGACCTGGTCTGGGCTGACGGTCCGTTCGGCAAAGTGACCTACGGCGATGTGTTCCACCAGAACGAAGTGGAGCAGTCGACCTACAACTTCGAACACGCCAACGTCGAGAAGCTGTTCGAACTGTTCGATTTCTACGAAAGCGAAGCCAAGCGCCTGATCGAACTCGATCAACCGCTGCCGCTGCCAAGCTACGAAATGGTCCTGAAGGCCTCGCACACCTTCAACCTGCTGGATGCACGCCGGGCGATCTCGGTGACTGCGCGTCAGCAATACATTCTGCGTGTTCGCACCCTGGCGCGTTCCGTTGCGCAAGCCTACCTGCTGGCTCGCGCCAAGCTGGGCTTCCCGATGGCGACCCCGGATTTGCGTGATGAAGTGTTGGCTAAGCTGGAGGCTGCACAATGAGTGCTCAAGATTTCCTGGTTGAACTGGGCACCGAAGAGCTGCCACCCAAAGCCCTGAACACCCTGGCCGATGCGTTCCTCGCCGGTATCGAGAAGGGCCTGCTGGCCGCTGGCCTGGGCTTTGAAGCCAAGCAGGTCTACGCCGCACCGCGTCGTCTGGCCGTGCTGATCACCAAACTGGCCACTCAACAGCCGGATCGCAGCATCAACCTCGACGGCCCGCCACGCCAGGCCGCGTTCGACGCCGAAGGCAATCCGACCCAGGCTGCCCTGGGCTTCGCCAAGAAGTGCGGCGTAGAGCTGAGCGAAATCGATCAAAGCGGGCCGAAGCTGCGTTACAGCCAAAGCATCGCCGGCAAGCCGACCGTCAGCCTGTTGCCGACCATCGTCGAAGACTCGCTGAACGACCTGCCTATCCCCAAGCGCATGCGTTGGGGTGCTCGCAAGGAAGAATTCGTTCGCCCAACCCAATGGCTGGTGATGCTGCTTGGTGATCAGGTGATCGACTGCACCATCCTCGCCCAGAAGGCCGGTCGCGATTCCCGTGGTCACCGCTTCCATCACCCGGAAAGCGTGCGCATCACCTCGCCAGCCAACTACCTGAACGACCTGCGCGCAGCCTACGTACTGGCCGATGCCAATGAGCGCCGCGAGCTGATCAGCACGCGTACCGCCGAACTGGCCACTCGTCAGGAAGGGACCGCGATCGTTCCGCCAGACCTGCTCGATGAAGTGACCGCGCTGGTGGAATGGCCAGTGCCGCTGGTGTGCTCGTTCGAGGAGCGCTTCCTCGATGTGCCGCAAGAAGCCCTGATCACCACCATGCAGGACAACCAGAAGTACTTCTGCTTGCTGGATGCCGACGGCAAGTTGCTGCCACGTTTCATTACCGTGGCCAACATCGAGAGCAAAGACCCGCAGCAGATCATCGACGGTAACGAGAAAGTGGTTCGCCCACGCCTGACCGACGCCGAATTCTTCTTCAAGCAAGACAAGAAGCAGAAACTCGAAGACTTCAACCTGCGCCTGCAAAACGTGGTCTTCCAGGAAAAACTCGGCAGCGTCTACGACAAGGCCGAGCGCGTGTCCAAACTGGCCGCATTCATCGCTCAACGCATTGGCGGCAACGCCTCGTGGGCGGCGCGCGCAGGCCTGCTGTCGAAGTGCGACCTGGCAACCGAGATGGTCGGTGAGTTCCCGGAGATGCAAGGTGTCGCCGGTTACTACTACGCCCTCAACGATGGCGAGCCGGAAGATGTCGCACTGGCGCTGAACGAGCAGTACATGCCGCGCGGTGCCGGCGCTGAACTGCCGACCACCCTGACCGGTGCGGCCGTGGCCATCGCCGACAAGCTCGATACCCTGGTCGGGATCTTCGGTGTCGGCATGCTGCCAACCGGTAGCAAAGACCCGTATGCACTGCGCCGTGCTGCGCTGGGCGTGTTGCGGATCCTGATCGACAAGAAGCTCGACCTCGACCTGACCGACGCCGTGGCCTTCGCCGTGAATGCGTTCGGCAGCAAGGTCAAGGCTGCCGGCCTGGCTGATTCGGTGCTGGAGTTCGTCTTCGACCGTCTGCGTGCCCGTTACGAAGACGAAGGCGTGGATGTGGCCACTTACCTGTCGGTTCGTGCCCTGAAACCGGGTTCGGCGCTGGACTTCGATCAGCGCGTACAAGCGGTGGAAGCGTTCCGCAAATTGCCGGAAGCCGCTGCACTGGCTGCGGTGAACAAGCGCGTATCGAACCTGCTGAGCAAAATCGAAGGCAGCGTGCCAAGCACCGTTGAAGCCAAGTACTTCGACAACGCCGCCGAATTCTCCCTGTACTCGGCGATCCAGCAAGCGGATCAAGCGGTGCAGCCAATGGCTGCAGCCCGTCAGTACAGCGAATCGCTGGCACGTCTGGCCGCGTTGCGCGAGCCGGTCGATGCGTTCTTCGAAGCCGTGATGGTCAACGCGGAAGACGCCAAGGTCCGCGCCAACCGTTATGCGTTGCTGGCACGTTTGCGCGGTCTGTTCCTCGGCGTTGCCGACATCTCGTTGCTGGGCTGAGGAGCTGCTGTTGAAACTGCTGATTCTCGATCGGGACGGAGTGATCAATTACGACTCCGACGCTTACATCAAGTCGGTGGAAGAGTGGATTCCGCTCCCGGGCTCGATCGAAGCCATCGCGCAGTTGAGCAAGGCCGGCTGGACGGTAGCTGTCGCTACCAACCAGTCCGGCATTGCTCGCGGCTACTACGATGTCGCCACCCTCGACGCCATGCACGAGCGCTTGCGCACGTTGGTGGAAGAGCAGGGCGGCGAGCTCGGCCTCATCGTCTATTGCCCACATGGGCCGGACGAAGGCTGCGATTGTCGTAAGCCAAAACCCGGCATGCTTAAAACCATTGCCGCACATTACGACGTGGCGCTGACTGACCTATGGTTCGTCGGCGACAGTCTCGGTGACCTGGAGGCGGCAAAAGCCGTCGACTGTCAGCCAGTTTTGGTAAAAACCGGTAAAGGCGAAAAGACGCAGAGCAAGACCCTTCCGGTAGGCACCTTGATTTTTGACGATCTGGCGGCGATTGCCGCAGAACTTATCCACAACTAGGCTCTTCTGACATCCTGATCAAGGACTGTTCGGGAAGCACTTTTAACAGGCGGGCACAGTCCCGCAACGGTAAACGCGGCCATGTCGATCTTGCAGGCAATCAGAACCTTTCTTTTTTACCTGCTGCTGGGCACCAGCTCGTTGCTCTGGTGCAGCCTGAGCTTTTTTATCGCGCCTTTTTTACCGTTCAAGGCGCGCTACCGTTTCATCAACGTCTACTGGTGCCGCTGCGCGCTGTGGCTGAGCAAGGTGTTCCTGGACATTGACTACGAAGTCAAAGGCGCCGAGAACATCCCCGACCAGCCGTGTGTGATTCTCTCGAACCACCAGAGCACCTGGGAAACGTTCTTTCTGTCGGCCTACTTCGAGCCATTGAGCCAGGTGCTCAAGCGCGAACTGCTGTATGTGCCGTTCTTTGGTTGGGCGATGGCCATGCTGCGACCAATCGCCATTGACCGCGACAACCCGAAAGCCGCGCTCAAGCATGTGGCGAAGAAGGGCGATGAACTGCTCAAGGACAATGTCTGGGTGCTGATCTTCCCGGAAGGCACCCGCGTTCCGTTCGGCACCGTCGGCAAGTTCTCCCGTGGAGGCACGGCGTTGGCGGTCAATGCGCAGTTGCCTGTGCTGCCAATCGCGCATAACGCCGGCAAGTTCTGGCCGAAAACCGGTTGGCTGAAAACACCCGGCACCATCACCGTTGTCATCGGTGCACCGATGTATGCCGAAGGCACTGGCCCAAGGGCGATTGCCGAGCTCAACGACCGCGCTGCGGCCTGGAACGAGCAGACCCAGCGGGACATGGGTTCGCTACCGCCACTGCCTGCTGCGGCGGATAAAGAGACTGTCTGACGTTCTGTGGATAACCTGTGTACCGTTTTGTTGAAAAGCGTCTTATTTGTTAGCTAAATTTATGATTTATATAGATATTTCTTAAGCTCATAAAACGCAGAAAAACGTGCATAAGTTTTCGCGACGCAAAAAAAACCGGCTATTTGCGCCGGTTTTTTTATGCCTGTTTCAACCCCCGGTTATCACGCGATCCGTAGCAGCTGCCGAGGCTGCGTTCGGCTCGGTCCGCGCTCGGGCGGAGCAGTCGTAAAATCAGGTAACGCATTCTTTCAGGTAAACCGCATACACAGGATTTGCGAGGACTTCGCCCGATCGCGGTCCGCCTCGAACGCAGCCTCGCAGGCTCGACAGCTGCTACGGAGGGGAATGCTTCACTCCTCCAGCAACGGCAGTTGAACGCAGAACGTCGTACCTTGCCCAATCTGGCTTTCACAGAAAATCCGTCCCCCGTGGCGATCCACCACGGCCTTGACCATCGACAACCCCAGGCCCAGCCCCTCACTGCCTTGAGACGAAGCAAAGCGCCGGTACTGGCTGAACAGTTCCGGTAGTTCTTCGGCTGCAATACCTTTGCCCTGGTCGGCGATCTCGCAGGTCAACCAGCCCTGTGCACAACTGACCCGCACGCTGACTTGCGAACCTGCCGGGCTGTATTTGATGGCGTTTTCCAACAGGTTGAACAGCGCCCGGGTCAGCAACGACTGATCGGCCAGGACCATGCCTTCCGCTTCTTCATCCAGATCATGCAACAGCTCGATCTGCTTGAGTTGCGCGATACTCATCGCCTGATCAAACGCGTCAAGCACCAGCATCGCGAACATGCTCGGTTCGAACTGGTACGCCTCGGACTCGGCTTTGGCCAGTTGCACAAAAGCCTCGGTCAGGCTCAAGGCCTTGCGTACCTGCAACTCGATCTGGCTGAACAACTGCGCGTCACCCGTGCCTTGGTGATGCTGGACGTCGAGCAAGGCCAGAATCGCTGAATGAGGGGCGCGCAGGTCATGGGAAAGAAACCGCAGCAGCACCGCGCGCTGTTCCTCGGCATCGCGCTCGACGCTCAGATCCGTCAGGCTAAGCAACCAGCCAATCGCCGTTCCGCCTTCAGCCGGCAGCAATGGCGCCAGGTCCATACGCAAACTTCGCCCTTGGGTATCGCGAAACTCGTTGGTCTCAAGCGTCGACAACACAGGACTTCCCTGCTCGAGCAGCCCCGGATAACCAATCTCCGAGAGCCGTCGCAGCAGGTCTTCGCCGACCAGATCGCTGGCAAACAGCCCCCGCGCATTGCGGTTGGCCAGCAGGATCCGTCCGTTCGGATCGCTGATCAGCGTCGCCACCGGCAGGTATTCCAGACCGTCGGCGATGAAGCGTCGGGTATCGCGCGTCCGGCTCATCGCCTGTTCCAGCGCGACGATCTGCCCCTGCAATACATCGCCGGCCGGTGACGGCGTGCGGCGGCGCTCTGGAAACACTTTCGGTTCGCTATCAAGCCGTGCCAGTTCCCAGCCGAAGTAAGCGAGCACTGCGCTCAAGCGTCGCCAGTTCCAGATCAAATACCCCAGCAGCATCCCCAGCAAACTGGCGCTGGGCGACCACCACCAACCGGCTCGGAGCAACAGCGCCGAGGCGACTAATGCCATCACCATGCAGCCCAGGGTCAACCACAAGGCACGCCGTGGACGGAACAGCAGCAAGGCCAGCAGCAACGCGACGATGGCCGTCGACAACCCGACCGCCCAGCCATCGGCGAGTACCACGATGCTGCGCTGTTGCAGCAGTCCGTTGAGGATGTTGGCTTGAATCTCGATGCCCGGCGTGGTGCCAATGCTCGCTGATTGCGGTGTTACATAGCGGTCGCCCAACCCCGGCGCCGTAGAGCCAATCAGGATCAGGCGATCACGCAGCAGCTCGGGTGGCACTTCACCCCGCAGCACGCTCACGTAAGGAACGCTGGGAAAACCTGCATTTGCGCTGATAAAGGGAATTCGAATGCCGTTGGTTCGTTGCCAGCCTTGAACCGTTAATGCCAACGGCGAGCCGGGCAGGGTATCCGAACCTTCAGTGGTCGTCTCATAAAGCAGCCAGGCCAGTTGCGCCCTTGGATTACGCTCGGGGCCTTCGCGCAGGTACACGCTGCGTACGATGCCATCAGCGTCCGCCTCGGCGTTGATATGCCCGATACCTTTGGCACAGAGCCTCAACGGCGCCACGGGTTCGATTTCACCCAGCGGCAACCCATAACGGGCAACCCCTTCGCGCAGCAAAGGCACGAACACGTTGCCAGCCTGGCATGCGGCGTGTGCCAGGCGCAGGTCGTTGTCGGGAAGCTTGTCTGGCTCGCTAAAGATCACGTCAAACAGCACACCCTTGACCTTTGCAGCGCTGAGCCGATCCAGCAGGTCGGCGTGCAAGGTTCGCGACCAGGGCCACTGACCGAGTTGCTGCAAGCTGTAATCGTCGATGGTGACGATAAGGATTCGCGGGTCAACCGGAAGCGGACTCAGCCGACGCAGGTTGTCGTACAGCAGATTGCTCAGCGTCAGCCCATGGTTCAAGGACAGCAGCGCCGTCAATGGCAGCAGGATCAGGCTGACCCACAGCCATTCACGGACCATCCGATGAAACAGCCGCTGGGCCTGGGTCGGCTCGCGACCTTCCTTCCTTGGCCAGGGTTTCATCGACAATGGGCCGAGTCGTTATTGGACACGCGTGGTCCTGGGGTAATAGAAGATGTCATATACCCCGGTCTCTCCCTCAAGCCCCTGCTCGTCATACGCAGAGAGTCGAACATGGTAGAAAAACGCCTTCAATCCACTGAAGTCGATCTCTGGCGTGCTGGAAAACTGTTCCTGCTTGATGTTCAGGAAGTCTATGTCGGTCGCCACTTGCGCGCGGTAGCGCGTGGCCCCGTTCAAGGGTTTCATGATCAACTGCCAGACCGGTGCAGGGCCGGTTTGACCGGTCTGCCCCAACAACTGCGGTGCTGGCAACAGCTCGCTCGGCGTCAGCTTGCCTTCCTTCTGAATGCGTAACCCCTGGCGAGCCATGACCTGCACTTCATCTACCGGTTTTTCGGCTTTTTTCGCGAGTGGTTTGCCTGTGCGTTTTTTCGCTGGCGCATCAAGGTTTTCACCACGATCGACCGCCACCTGGCCATTCAGCACTTCGATCAGCGATTGCCCATTGTCGTTGTTTCGCACTCGAAAGTGGGTGCCTCGGACCCCAAGCACGCCGACCGGCGTCACAATCTGAAAACGATCATAGTCGCTGGCGCGCTTGATCACATACGACTCGACCTGACCTTGCTCAAGAATCACCTGAGGGACAAGGAGTTCTTCGTTTAATCGCAACGTGACCTGCGAACTGGACGGCAGAACGATACGTGATCCATCACCCAGCGACAGGCTGACGAACGCCGAAGGGGAGGTCTTCACGCCTTCCTGCTCGTCAACCGTCATCCCTTCTTCGAGCGCCACCTGATTGCCCTTGCGGTCGAGCTTCCAGGCTTCGCCCGTCAGGTGTTCGACAGTGGCGGGCAGGGGTTGTCCACGGCATTGCTGGTTGTCATCGATATACGGCAAGCGCTTTGAGCTGAAGAACGCTGCGGATGCGCTCTGGGTCAATGGACTCACCAGGCCAATGACCAGTAACAGGCAGGTGCCCAGGTGGCGACAATGCAAAGAAGTCATTTGGCTCATTGGATTCGCTTTTCAGGCTTTTATTAGAATCTGGCCGATCATCTGATTCATCAGCCTTACGCACCTTACCCGACAGGGCTCTGCGGCAGATAGCCCACGTCTATGCATAACGTCCACATCCATTACAAAAGCAGTCGCGGATATCCATAAAGGCAAACAAATCGAAGAGGGGAGGAGGTGACACATCCGTGTGTCGGAACCGAGTCAGTATCAATCCGGTTTTACAATGTGAGACGGCACTCCTTTTTTTCCCCTGAACTGCAGACCGCAAGCGAACCGGCGATCGGCGGTCCCGCCAGGTTGGCGATGACACTCCCTGTGTCGGAGCACTTCCGAATGCTCCTGTGCCACTCAACGCTTGAGAATTTACCGACCCCGACGTTCGATGAGGCAATTCTCCACATTTGTTCAGAATTGCCCGAGTCCGCGTTAGAACACCCAGCGCTGCTGCTCTTCAGGAAGCCGCAGTGGCAACGGTTGCTCGCCGTCCGCAGGAGTGTTCACCGGTGCAAAGCCCCGTGAGTCACTGAACGCCACATTCACCACCGCTGGACTGAAATAGCGCTGTGTCACATGTTCATTCGGTGCTTCGCTGCTTGAACTCACAGCTTGCGAAGCAACTCCTACATAAGCCAAAAATGCCAATGACAGGCAGCGTGTCAGCGCCTTGTCCCTGGTCACCTTCACGATCAGTGTACGAACATTCCGACTGTTCCTCATCGCTGCGTCCTCGAGTCTTCGAGCTGATATCTGCCGATTGCCGGCCAATTGATATCAGCCTACCCAGACGCAAGGAACCTGGAGCAATTCACCACAATTGTTCAGATTCAAACAATCAGCCTAAACTCCGCACATAGGATTTTTTACCCATCGCACTCTACGAGATGAAGGAACGCCCCGCATGCGTGTCGCAATACTGGATGACGAACCCGCCGAGCTACGCCGGGTGGAACAGACACTGCGACAGATTCCCGGAGCCGGAGAGCAAGCGTGGACCTTGCACAGCTTCGAGCGCGGCGAAGACCTGCTACGCCAGCTTCGGCGCGAGACGTTCGACCTGTTGATACTCGACTGGCAGCTGCCTGATATCAGCGGTCTATCGCTGCTGCGCTGGACCCGCGAACATATGGAGGCACCTCCCGCCGCGATCATGCTCACCAGCCGCGATGCGGAGAGTGACATCGTCCAGGCCTTGAACGCCGGCGCCGATGATTACGTCAGCAAGCCGTTCCGTCCCAATGAGCTCCAGGCCCGTGTCAGTGCCGTACTGCGCCGACACGGCTTGCAGCGCAATGCTGCCAGCGAAGTGCTGAGTTTCAACGATCTGAACTTCGATGACGCCGAACTGACGGTGACCCGCGCTGGAAAACCCATCAGCCTGACCGAACGGGAATACCGTCTGGCCCGCTGCCTGTTTGCCAACCTGGGCCGGCCGCTGTCGCGGGAATATCTCTACGAGCGTTTCTGGACCCATGAAGAGATGGTGTCTTCACGGCCACTGGATACGCACATCTACCGCCTGCGCAACAAGCTGGGGCTGACGGCCGATCGGGGTTGGCAGTTGCTGACGATCTATGGATATGGGTATCGGCTGGAAAGCGTCGCGGCTGCGAGCGAGTAAAATCTCCAGCCGTTTCTTGTGAACAAAAAAAGGCCAACGCTGAGCGTTGGCCTTTTTTATTACTGCAGGTCGTACCAGATCAGAAGTCCAGGTTAGAGACTGCCAACGCGTTGCTTTCGATGAAGTCTCGGCGTGGTTCGACCGCATCACCCATCAGGGTGTTGAAGATCTGGTCCGCGCCAATGGCGTCTTCGATGGTCACTTTGAGCATCCGGCGCGAGCCTGGGTCCATGGTGGTTTCCCACAACTGATCCGGGTTCATCTCACCCAGACCTTTGTATCGCTGGATGGTGTGACGCTTGGTGCTTTCGGCCATCAACCATTCAAGAGCTTCCTTGAACTCAGTGACGGCTTTCTTGCGCTCGCCGCGCTGAATGTAAGCGCCTTCGTCCAGCAAGGTGCTCAACTGAGCGCCCAGGGAGACGACGGTCTTGTAGTCGTTGCTGCCGAAGAAGTCGCGGTTGAAGGTGACGTAGTTCGACAGGCCGTGGGAGATCAGTTCGACCTCTGGCAGCCAGACGTTACGTTCACGGTCTTCACGCAGGCTGGCTTTGTAGACCAGGCCGGATTTCTCGACGGTGCGCAGGCGAACTTCGTACTGGGCCAACCAGTTCTGCATCGCTGCGTGATCGGACAGTTGGTCCATGCTCACCGCTGGCAGGTAGATGAAGTGCTCGGTCAGCTCCTGCGGGTACAGGCGCGACAGACGCTTGAGGGTCTTCATTACCAGACGGAAGTCATTCACCAGACGCTCGAGGGCTTCGCCGGAGATACCCGGTGCTTCCTCGTTCAAGTGCAGGCTCGCATCTTCCAGGGCCGACTGCGTCATGTACTCTTCCATGGCGTCGTCGTCTTTGATGTATTGCTCTTGCTTGCCTTTCTTCACTTTGTACAACGGCGGCTGAGCGATATAGATGTAGCCACGCTCGATCAACTCCGGCAACTGACGGAAGAAGAAGGTCAGCAGCAGGGTACGGATGTGCGAACCGTCGACGTCAGCATCGGTCATGATGATGATGTTGTGATAACGCAGCTTGTCGATGTTGTACTCATCACGGCCGATGCCGCAGCCCAGCGCGGTGATCAAGGTGCCGACTTCTTGCGAAGAGATCATCTTGTCGAAACGAGCCTTCTCGACGTTCAGGATCTTGCCCTTGAGGGGCAGAATCGCCTGGGTCTTGCGGTTACGTCCCTGCTTGGCGGAGCCGCCAGCAGAGTCACCTTCCACGAGGTACAGTTCGGACAGGGCAGGGTCTTTTTCCTGGCAGTCCGCCAGTTTGCCCGGCAGGCCGGCGATATCCAGCGCGCCTTTACGACGGGTCATCTCGCGAGCTTTACGCGCTGCTTCACGAGCACGGGCCGCATCGATCATCTTGCCGACAACCAGCTTGGCTTCGTTCGGGTTTTCCAGCAGGAAGTCGGAGAAGTATTTGCCCATTTCCTGTTCGACCGCGGTCTTCACTTCGGAAGAAACCAGCTTGTCTTTGGTCTGGGAGCTGAACTTGGGATCCGGCACCTTGACCGAAATGATCGCGGTCAGGCCTTCACGGGCATCGTCACCGGTGGTGGCGACTTTGTGCTTCTTCGCCAAGCCTTCTGCTTCGATGTAGGTGTTCAGGTTACGCGTCAGTGCCGAACGGAAACCCACCAGGTGAGTGCCGCCATCGCGCTGGGGAATGTTGTTGGTGAAGCACAACAGGTTCTCGTTGAAGCTGTCGTTCCACTGCAAGGCGATTTCCACGCCGATGCCGTCTTCACGCTGGACGTTGAAGTGGAACACCTGGTTGACCGGAGTCTTGTTGGTGTTCAGGTATTCAACGAATGCACGCAGGCCGCCTTCGTACTTGAACAGCTCTTCCTTGCCGCTGCGCTCGTCCTTGAGGACGATGCCGACACCGGAGTTGAGGAAGGACAGTTCACGAATCCGCTTGGCCAGAATGTCCCAGCTGAAGTGGATGTTCTTGAAGGTTTCAGCCGAAGGCTTGAAGTGGATCTGCGTACCGGTAGATCCGCTTTCACCAACGATTTTCATCGGCTCTTTCGGAACACCGTGGACGTAAGTCTGTTCCCAGATTTTGCCGCTGCGGCGAACGGTCAGGATCAACTCTTCGGACAGGGCGTTTACAACCGACACACCTACACCGTGCAGACCGCCGGATACTTTGTAGGAGTTGTCATCGAATTTACCGCCGGCGTGCAGCACGGTCATGATGACCTCGGCCGCCGATACGCCTTCTTCTTTATGCACGTCTACCGGGATGCCACGACCGTTGTCGCGCACGGTGATGGATTCGTCCGGGTGGATGATGATACTGATGTCGTCGCAATGACCAGCCAAAGCTTCGTCGATCGAGTTATCGACCACCTCGAACACCATGTGGTGCAGACCGCTGCCATCGTCGGTGTCACCAATGTACATACCGGGACGTTTGCGTACGGCATCCAGGCCTTTCAGCACTTTAATGCTCGTTGAGTCGTACGTATTTTCTTCGCTCATGCCTTCACTCCCGATGGTCGTGGGTCTGGGTGATACGGCCCTGTTCCACGTGGAACAGGGCGACTGGCGTTTCCGTCTGCCAGCCTTCCCTCAATAATTCATGATCTACACAGGTGATAAAAACCTGGCAGCGTAAGTCTTCCAGCAAACGGCAAAGCGCGCGGCGGTGCTGCTCATCCAGCTCGGACGGCAAGTCATCCACCAGATAAATACATTGGCCGCGCCGGGCCTGGCTGACCAAATGCCCTTGGGCAATCCGCAATGCACAAACCACCAACTTCTGCTGACCACGAGACAAGATGTCCGCGGCATTGTGTGCGCCCAATCGAAGGCGCAAATCAGCGCGTTGTGGTCCGGCCTGGGTATGCCCCATTTGCTGATCCCGGTGAACGGACGCGGCGAGCACTGCACTCAGCTCTCGCTCTTTGTCCCAACCCCGGTAATAGCTAAGCGTTAAGCCCTCGAGTTCGACGAGTTCGCTCAAGGTCTGTTCAAAGACTGGTTTCAAGGCTTTGATATAAGCGCGGCGGTATTCATCAATTTCAGCGCTGGCCTGGCACAATTCTCTGTCCCAAACCGCTTGCGAAACGGCGTCAAGTGTACCATGCCGCAGCCAAGAGTTTCTCTGGCGCAGGGCCTTCTGCAAGCGCTGCCAGGTGGACATGAAACGTGGTTCCACGTGGAACACGCCCCAATCGAGAAACTGTCGGCGAATTTTCGGTGCGCCTTCCAACAGGCGGAAGCTGTCGGGGTTGATCAATTGCAGCGGCAGGATTTCTGCCAGTTGCGCAGCACTGCGGGCGTTCTGCCCGTCGATGCGAATCTGGAACTCCCCTTGGCGGTCCCGGGATATCCCCAGCGCGCTGTGTCCACCTTCGGCCAATTCGACCTGGCCAAACACCGTGCACGCTAACTGCTCGTACTGGATGACTGGTAAAAGGCGGCTGCTACGAAACGAACGGGCGAGCCCCAGCAGATGGATGGCTTCCAGAACACTGGTTTTGCCGCTGCCGTTGGCGCCGTACAGGATATTGATGCGGGGGGAGGGGGAGAAGGTCACCGGGTGCAGATTGCGCACCGCGGTGACCGAGACACGACTGAGGGACATCTAGCGTCTGCTGAACATGTTTACAGGCGCATCGGCATGACAACGTAAGCCGAGTCGTCGTTGTCGGACTCTTGCACCAGCGCACTGCTGTTGGAGTCAGACAGGATCAAACGCACTTGCTCAGTAGTCATCACGCCCAGCACGTCGAGCAGATAGCTCACGTTGAAGCCGATTTCCAGCGAGCCCCCGTTGTACTCAACGCCAACCTCTTCTTCCGCCTCTTCCTGTTCCGGGTTGTTCGCCTGGATCTTCAGCTGACCGTTGGCCAGTTGCAGGCGAATGCCGCGGTACTTCTCGTTGGACAGAATCGCGGTACGGCTGAACGCTTCACGCAGTGCCTGACGATCGCCCAATACCAGCTTGTCGCCACCTTTGGGCAGAACGCGCTCGTAATCAGGGAATTTGCCGTCGACCAGTTTCGAGGTAAAGGTGAACTCGCCGGTGGTGGCGCGAATATGGTGCTGGCCCAGAACGATGCTGACATTGCCATCCGGCTCGGTCAGCAAGCGCGCCAGTTCCAGAATACCTTTACGTGGAACGATCACCTGGTGACGATCCGGCTGGCCGATGTCAGCCTGCATCGAGCACATGGCCAGACGGTGACCGTCGGTGGCCACGGCGCGGATGATGCCCGCCGAGACTTCCAGCAACATGCCGTTAAGGTAGTAGCGAACGTCCTGCTGAGCCATGGCGAAACTGGTACGTTCGATCAAACGACGCAGTTTGCTCTGCTCCAGACTGCAGGTCAGCGAGCCCGGGCCTTCTTCCACTGTCGGGAAATCGTTGGCTGGCAACGTCGACAGGGTAAAGCGGCTACGGCCGGCTTTCACGACGAGTTTCTGCTCATCGACCTTGATGTCGATCAGCGCGTCGTTCGGCAGGCTCTTGCAGATGTCCATCAGCTTACGCGCCGGGACAGTGATTTCGCCTGGCTCGGCCGGTTCTTCGAGTTGCACACGACCGACCAGCTCGACTTCCAGGTCGGTACCGGTCAGCGACAACTGCTGGCCTTCGACAACCAGCAGCACGTTGGAAAGCACCGGCAAGGTCTGTCGGCGCTCGACGACGCCTGCGACCAGTTGCAGGGGTTTCAACAGGGCTTCGCGTTGAATGGTGAAATGCATGGTCTAGTCCCTTGCCTTAATTAGCTGCGCTGGTGTTCATCAAGTGGTCAGTGTACGCAGCAGGTTCTTGTAGTCCTCGCGGATGTCCGCGTCGGATTCCTTAAGTTCGTTGATCTTGCGGCATGCGTGCAAAACCGTGGTGTGGTCGCGACCGCCAAATACGTCGCCGATTTCCGGCAAACTGTGGTTGGTCAGTTCCTTGGACAGCGCCATGGCCACTTGCCGTGGACGTGCGACCGAACGCGAACGGCGCTTGGACAGCAAATCCGAAATCTTGATCTTGTAGTACTCAGCGACCGTGCGCTGAATGTTATCCACAGAGACCAGTTTGTCCTGAAGCGCCAACAGGTCCTTCAAGGATTCGCGAATCAACTCGATGGTGATATCGCGGCCCATGAAGTGCGAGTGGGCGATTACGCGTTTGAGCGCGCCTTCGAGTTCACGGACGTTGGAACGAATACGCTGGGCGATAAAGAACGCAGCATCGTGCGGCAGGTCGACTTTGGCCTGGTCGGCTTTCTTCATCAGAATCGCGACGCGGGTTTCCAGCTCCGGCGGCTCGACGGCGACCGTCAGGCCCCAGCCGAAGCGCGACTTCAAGCGCTCTTCAAGGCCTTCGATTTCTTTCGGATAACGGTCACTGGTGAGGATGACCTGTTGGCCACCTTCAAGCAGGGCGTTGAACGTGTGGAAGAACTCTTCCTGGGAACGTTCCTTGCGGGCGAAAAACTGAATGTCATCGATAAGCAGCGCATCGACCGAACGGTAGAAGCGCTTGAACTCGTTGATAGCATTCAGCTGCAACGCCTTGACCATGTCGGCCACGAAGCGCTCGGAATGCAGGTACACGACCTTGGCATTCGGGTTCTTCTTTAATAGGTGGTTACCCACAGCGTGCATCAAGTGGGTTTTACCCAAGCCAACGCCGCCATACAGGAACAGCGGGTTGTAACCGTGCTTGGGATTGTCCGCGACCTGCCAGGCTGCCGCACGGGCCAGTTGGTTGGACTTACCTTCGACAAAGTTCTCGAAGGTAAAGGTGCGGTTCAGGTAACTGGTGTGCTTGAGCGCGCCTTCGACCTGCACGGTGCGTTGTTCTGCACGTACAGGGGCCTGTTGCGAGCTGGCGCCGGCCATTGGGTCGAAGCTGTCGCGAGACGGTTCTTCGCTGACCTCGGCGGTTTTTTGTGTTGCTCGCTTGGTTGACGTGGCAGGTGCAGGTGCACTGACGGGTGCAGGTGCAGCCGCGGCCTGGGCTTGAGACGCCGCTGCGGCCAACGGTGCATTCGGCGCAGCACGAGGTGCTGAACTGCGTTTGCTGCCTATTAATAAGGAAAGCGCCGGCGCCATGCCATTGCCGTGCTCATCCAGCAGCTCGAGCACGCGGCTCAGGTACTTTTCGTTGACCCAGTCGAGAACAAAACGATTCGGTGCGTAGACACGCAACTCGTCGCCTTCGGCTTCGACCTGTAGTGGACGGATCCAAGTGTTGAATTGTTGGGCAGGCAGCTCATCGCGCAAAAGCTCCACGCACTGCTGCCAAAGTTCCACTGACAC